>WFXA01000061.1 GCA_015490835.1 Flavobacteriaceae bacterium
ACGTATGCCTTAGGTTCTGGGTTGATGCGTTGTCCTTCGAAGCGTACTTCATCGGTAGGATTTACTTTATAACCCATTTCATTAATGATTTTTCCGTTTACGGTAACGCTTCCTACTTGAATGTACATATCTGCTTCACGACGCGAACACAGCCCGCTGTTGGCAATGTATTTGTTAAGTCGTATTTGGTTGGATTTTGGTTTTTCGACTTTGGGTTTTTGATGCGGTTTTCTCTTTGCCTGATTTTTTCTAAAATCATTTCCTCTTCGGGTTCCTTTTTCCTGTTTTCCTTTTTGCATTTTAATTAAAATTTTTGCAAAGATAGTGCTTCTAAGTGGTTTTATTTTAAAAGGATAGTAAAATACTTTTTAGGTTATTAATTTAAAAAACACGTTGTTATCTTACAACTATTTTTTGTGTAACGCTGGTTTTTTCAGAAACCACTTGTACAATATAAATTCCTTTTGATAATGTATGCAACGGTTGGTTGTTCTTAATTTTATAATGAGTGATTTTTTGTTCGTTTTTTCTAATATAAAAATCTCTTAATAACCCTATGTGTATTAATTAAAATAATACTAAACACCCCTGCCACAATAACTATTTTTAGAATAGTATGTAGTAAAATGTAATGTAGTTTTTTATTAGATTTCCATAAAAACAATACAAAAATCACTAAAGCCGGAATGGCAGTAAGAAAGAAAAATTTCATATAGCCTATATCAAAACGGGTAACAAGCAGGTAACCGGGAAGAAGTGTTAACGCAGAAAGAAATGTAAGCATTATTTTTGAAGCTTTTTCGCCATATACCACTGGAATAGTTCGGTAATTAAGCGCAAAATCGCCTTCTATGTTTTCTAAGTCTTTAACCAACTCGCGCATAGCAATAATTAAAAATAAAAAAGTGGCATGAACAAAAATTACCAAATCAAAATTTTTATAGTACACAAACACTGCAAAGAACGGGATAATTGCCAAAATGGAAGCGGTTAAATTACCGATAAAAGGAAATTTTTTAAGCTTATGAGAATACAACCAAATAGCAAAAATATATAATGAGAAAAACAAAACAGCTCGAAACGAAACATAACTGGCAGCAATGACCGACAAGAAATTTAGCACAAAATAACCGGTAAGTTTGGTGCGCTGGCTAACTAACCTGTCCAGCATTGTTTTTCTGGGTCGGTTGATAATGTCTTTTTCGCTGTCGTAAAAATTATTGATTATGTAACCTCCGGCAACAGCAAAACCGGATGCCAAAACAAGCATAAAAAGTTGGGGATCTAAGAGTACTTTTTTAACAGGAAGATTGGGTGCCAGAATATAAATAGATGCCAAATACTGCGCCAGCGCAATAATTAAGATATTATAACCGCGCACAATTGAAAACAGACTGAAAAATTTTAATAAAACGTGTTTCTGTTTTCTATTTAACATAGTGTTTCAGTCTTCAGTTCACGGCATTCGGTTATTAGAAAATTTTACAGCTACTAAAAGCTATACACAACTTCCAATTTATAATTTTTAAGTACTTGTCTTGCTTTGTCAATATCTTGCGTAAAGCCTAACATATAGCCGCCACCGCCAGAACCGCAAAGTTTAAGATAATAGGCGTTGGTTTCGATACCTTTTTTCCAAAGTGTATGAAACTCTTTAGGAATCATAGGTTTAAAATTATCCAACACTACTTTAGAGAGTTCTTTTACGTTTCCAAATAACTCTTTGATGTTTCCTTGAAGAAAATCATGTACACACGCATCTGTATGTTTGATGAATTGTTCTTTTAACATTTTTCTAAAGCCTTCCTGTTTCATGTTTTCCATAAAAATCTGAACCATAGGAGCCGTTTCACCGGTGGTTCCGCTATCTAATAAAAATACGGCACCTTTTCCGTTGGGAGTTTGCGAAGGAATTCCGGCGGGTTCTATTTTATCTTTTGAGTGAATTAAGATGGGTAAACTTAAATAACTGTTTAGTGGGTCCAACCCCGAAGATTTTCCGTGAAAGAAAGATTCCATTTCGGCAAAAATAGCTTTTAGCTTTAGTAGTTTTTCACGTGTAAGATTTTCGAGTACGGTAATTTTATCTTGCGCAAACTTATCATACACAGCAGCAACCAATGCGCCACTACTTCCTACACCATATCCTTGCGGAATGCTACTATCAAAATACAATCCTTTTTTTATAGCTGCTTGCAGGGCTTCCAAATCAAATGTTACCAAATCGGGTTTTCTTTCTTGCAATTCTTTAAGATAATTGGCAAACCGAGCCAAACTTTCATTCGATTTGTGTGTAGAAACCGTATGGTATTCATCTATTTTTAAAGCTCCTTTATAAAAATTGTAAGGAATAGATAACCCTTTAGAATCTTTTATAATTCCATATTCTCCGAAGAGTAATATTTTTGAATAAAAAAGCGGTCCACGCATAAAAGTAGGTTTTAGTATGTTACAAAGTTATAGTTTTTTTGCTCCAAAACCAATTTGATCGCAAATATATTGTCCTTTATAACAGTGTTCAATCAATTGGTTTACAATAAACTCATAAACTTTTGTTTTAGATTCCTGTGGATATAACACGTGTACATTGGCACCTGCATCAAGAGTAAAACACACCGGAATATTGGTTTGCGCTCTAAATTCCCATATTTTTTGAATAATTTCTAGAGTTTGTGGTTTCATTAAAATAAAATACGGCATCGATGTCATCATCATACTATGAAGCGTTAAGGCTTCGCTTTCTACTATTTTAATAAAAGTCTCCAGATTACCGGTTTTAAATACCTCTGTTAGCTTACTTAGGTTTTCTTTGGCTTGTTTAAAACGTTGCGTAGCAAAAGGGTGTTTTTGCATTAATTGGTGTCCGGCTGTACTGCTTACTTTTTTTTCACCTACATCGACCAACAAGATGGTGTCGAGATAATTCTTAAAAACAGGATGTACCTCATTCGGTAATTTTATTCCGTAAAGGTTAGAGCTACCCTTTATTTGTGGATGTTCTCCCCAAACTACAAGGTTGCCTTCTATACTTCTGCAAGCACTTCCCGATCCTAAACGTGCCAAAAAAGATGATTTTTTAAGTTGTGTGTTGTTTAAAACCGAAGAAGCAAATCCTTTTTGTTGAATAAGTTCTTCTTCTGAAAAAAAACGTTCCATTTCTATTAAGCAAAGTGCTAAGGCGCTTAATCCGCTTGCTGATGAAGCAATACCGCTACTGTGCGGAAAAGTATTTTGAGTATGTATGGTAAACGAATAATCTTTTAAAAACGGCAGGTATTTTTCTGTTCTTTTAAAAAAGGTTTTGATTTTAGGAATAAAATCATCTTCTTTTTTCCCTTCAAAAAAAACGGTTATATTAAAATCGGAATTCGGAATCTGTTTTTTTTCAAAACTTAGCTTGGTTAGCGTCCTGCAAGCATCTAATGTAAAACTTACAGACGGATTAGCCGGAATTTGATTGGGATATTTCCCCCAATATTTAACCAAAGCAATATTGCTGGGCGACTGCCAAGTTACCGAACCGGTTTCGGGTTGGTGCGTGCTTGGTTTTGGAATAAAATCGGCTTCGGTCATACGTGTTATTTTCCAGGCAAAGATACATAAAGTGATGACATTTTTTATTCATTAGGTTGTAAGAGTAATTAAGACAACCTATTTTTGGATTCTAATTTATTGGTTTTATAACTTAAGTTTCAACACAACAGATTAAATATAATAAACTGTTAGTTAGATTTTGACATAAATAAAGAAAAAAACAAAATAACCGTGTTGATAATAAATAGAAGTATATTCTCAAGTGTTTTCATTATTGTAATTCTTTAAGATGTGTTATTTAAACTCCCGAATTTATCTATTACTAAAATTAAAAGTTGATAGATTCGGGAGTTAGGTAAGTTACTTTTTAATAACACGTTTGGTTAAACTTCCTTTTTGCGTTTGTACCTTTATAAAATACATCGCATTTTCTAAATTTTCAAGCGAAAGATTAACGGTGTTTGCCTGATTTCCGTTTGCCGTTTGCACCGTTCTTCCTCTAACATCCATTACGGTAATTTGTGTAATAGGCGTTTTAGGCGAAACAATCGTCAAATTGCCATTAGTAGGATTCGGGAAAAGTGTGATTTGCTCTAAAGCAAAATCTGTAGTTCCCAATGCAGGTTCTTTAAATAGCAAAA
>WFXA01000062.1 GCA_015490835.1 Flavobacteriaceae bacterium
GGTTCCAGATGTTTACAAAATTTGGAATTACATTTAAAATCAAACAATTACAAATTTTTAAACAGATGAAACACCCATGATTGATTTTAAACACACATGGGGATGATTATAACTTGTTGAAAATAAGTAAAATATAAAATTATAAACAGATGAAAACAGTAAAAATTTTTAGTTTGGCACTTGCCGTAATTGCTCTAACCGTTTCTTGTAAGTCGGATATCGAAAAAACTTCCAAAAAAGAAAATCTAAAAAATCAAAAGATTGCTTTAGTCGAAACACCTTCTAATGAAAACGCAACACACGCAAACAAATCGTATAAATATGTAATTGCTTCAACCGGATTAAGTTTGCGTGAGTTTAACAATCTAAGCAGTGAAAAACTATCTGTAATGCCCTACGGAACACGCGTAAAAGTAATTACTCCCGAAACCAAAACCACTATGACCGTTGGTGGTATAAAAGGCGGAATGGATGAAGTTGCATTTAACCATAAAAAAGGATATGCCTTTAACGGCTACTTGTCTAACTACTTTCCGCCGGATGAAGATGTAAGTATAAAAGGATATGCCGAAGAATTACAAACGCTATTTCCCAAGGTAACCTATACCAAAACTGTTGGTAAAAGTGTACGTAAACCTTCAACTACCGAAACCATAACCTTACCCGAAGCCGATTGGAACGAAGCTTTTTTTATTGCAAAAAAACTGGGGAACATTCCCGCCTATTTTGCCTTTCCATCGGTAAAAGGAAAAGAAAACCAAATACTGGTTGAACCCGAATCTAAAGAAAAACCATGGACAAGCGAGTTAAGAATAACACGTGAAAACAAGGATTTTAAAACCATTAAGTACTACTACAAAAATAAAAATGTAACTTCTATTATAACCTTGGTAAAAGAAGGAACAGCTATGAAAATATCAAAAACCGAGATTATAGAATAATTTTTTTTATTATTAGCTCACGGTTTTTTGCTTGTATGTATTAAATCTGTAAGTTTTTTTTGTATTTTTACATTAAAATATATGATGCCCAGCTTTCCTCCTTTAATATTATATACCATTCCGTTTTTTGTTTTGGCGATGTTGCTTGAGTTTTATGTAGCCACCAAGCAAGGATTAAAAACCTATGCGGGCAAAGATACTATCTCGTCTATCACAATGGGATTAGGCAATATTTTAATTGGGTTTATAAGTAAAATCATAGTCTTAGTTGCGCTGTATTATGTCTATGAAAATTTTAGGATGTTTACTATACCCATAACCTGGTGGAGTTTTATACTACTTTTTTTTGCAGATGATTTTTCATATTATTGGTTTCATAGAATATCGCATGAAAATAGGTTTTTATGGGCATCTCATGTGGTCCACCATTCTTCTCAACATTATAATCTAAGCACGGCACTTAGGCAAACTTGGACCGGAAGTTTTTTCTCTTTTGTGTTTTGGTTGTGGTTACCGTTAGTAGGATTTCATCCGGCTATGATTGTATTTATGATGGCAATAAGTTTGTTGTATCAATTTTGGATTCATACCGAAACCATCGATAAAATGCCTCGATGGTTTGAAGCCGTTTTTAACACGCCTTCGCATCATCGTGTACACCACGGAAGCAACCCTTTGTATCTCGATAAAAATCATGCCGGAATCTTAATTATTTGGGATAAACTCTTCGGTACATTTCAACCCGAAATAAAAGAAGAAAAAGTACGCTACGGTTTAGTTACTAACATAAACACTTATAACCCTATTAAAATTGCTTTTTTAGAATGGATAGCGATGTTTAAAGATGCCTTTTCCGGGAAAAAATCTATCAAAGACCGGATTAATTATTTTTTAAAACCTCCAGGCTGGAAACATGACGGAACCGGAAAACTTTCTAAGGATTTAAGAAGGGAGTGGTTAGAGCAAAAATAATAATATCACTCTTCTCTATCATAAAAAACCTTACTAAAAGTAAAGAAAAAACATACAATCGGCTGCAAATCAAAATTTTAACATAAAAAGGCACTTTCAGAAGCAGCATAAACATTAAAAAAGATATATAACCAACAATTTCAACTTTTTACAACAGGAACTTTAGCAAAAGACCCAATAGTAAGCATATCAAAGAATTATCTACGTCCTATTGTAAGAGGAAAAAAAATTAAACCGATGGAATTTGGAAAAAAATTAAATAAAGAAGCACAGGAAGAAATAGATAGTAGATGCGAACGATTGGAGTTATTCATAAATATGTAACACTAAATAGATACAACAACAAGAGAATGTTTTAGCCTCTTGTTGTTGTTAATTATGGAAGATTAGTGAGTCTAATACAATGACTACTTTACTAAGTATTATAGGAAATATTTTTTAAAGTAACGTTGTTCTTTGGTTTAAAAAAGAAGCCGTAGAATACCATAACGCCCTTATTGAAAAAACCGAAAATGATAAAGACTTTTAGACAACTCCTCTGGTTTTTATTCTTAAATTAAATTTTTTAAAACATAATCCAATGCCTGTTCAGATTTTATAGTTATATCCGGTTCTACACCAACTTTATCCAAACGCTGGTTAGTTACTGTTACATAATCTGCCAAAGGCATAAATAGTTTTAAATTTTTGCTAATAGGCAATTCATATCCGCTTAACATTGCACCTGCAGTTTTTTCACCTACAATAACACCTAGTTTGTTATGTTTAATTCCAAAAACAAAAGGTTCGCAAGCACTACCTGTACCGAGATTGGTAAGTATAAACAACTTACCATTAAAAGTGGGCTTTCCCGAGGGAGGAATGAGTAGACTCATCCCTATATCCTTTTTCATTTTCTTTGTAAATCCTTGGTACGAAGGGTCTTGTAAAGGAGTAAAAAGTTGCAACTGCTGTAAGCTTGGGTAGTCTTTATGATTTGTAAACCAAGCCCTACTAATAAAATAACCTCCATGCATCATAGTGCTACTTAAATATTGCACTAAAGGAACGGCAGCACCTAAGGTGCCACCCGGATTATTTCTTAAATCAATAATAAGATTTTTGTAACTTTTCGTTTGAAGCGTATCTATAATTTGAATCATTTTTTTTGCATCAGAAGAAAAAACCCTAATAGTAAGCAAAGCTGTTTTGGAGTTTAGTTCTTTTAAATCAAAAGCTTCTGGTTTTGTTTCTGTTTCTTTTTTAGGAGATTTAATCAGCAATCTATAATGCGTAAACGGAAGATTTTTTGCCTCTTTGTTAAATAAATCTACAAAAGCAGTAGTGTTCAATTTTAAAACTTTTTCAGAAGTAATTTCTTGTTTAAAATTCTTCCAAGCTTGGGTTTCCATAAAATAAGGATTGCAGATGTTTTCTTCGGTAGTCTTAATAATAGATTGAACTTCATCTTCTAAGATGGTTGTGTTGTTAGTTAATAACGACTGACTTTTTGCCGGCAGAAAACATAAAGTAAAAAGGAAAATAGATACTAATTGGCGTTTCATAATTTTGATTTTTTAAAGATTAATAGCACAAATAGATGAAGCTCTTATTTAACTGGCAAAAAAGAGCGATAGGTGTATAAAAATTATGATAAAAGAAGATTTTGTATGACCAAAGCACTACTTTTTGTGACGGTCAGATAAGATATTTTTAATAGATTTATAATACGATTTTGAAACGGGGACAGTTTCACTAGATTTAAAAAAGGCTAAATAGGCTTTTTGCGAATTTCCTTTTAGTTCTTTTACAATAGATAAATTTACCAAATAAGACCGATGACACTGTGTTAAAAAATCGGCTTGATTGGCAATTTGAGAAAGGGTATTTCTAAACGTTTTATGAGTAAGGACACCCTGTTTTAAAAAATAATTTCGATATAGTTTTCTGAAGATTTTATATAAAGAACATCGTTTTTTTGTATTGTTAAAAGCTCCTTTTTGTTACTTCCTTTTAAGGTAATTTGATGCAGATTTTTTGGATTTATAATTTTTCCTGGCCAAGCATGTAAGAAAACAACAAAAAAACCAAGGATTGGCATAAAAATTAATACTATTTGTTTTTGATATTCATAAAGATATTTTAAAGAAAAAGAATTTTGATTAATGTAAATCTCGTTATACAAATAAGCAAAAAAACCTGAAATAAGAAAAAAGATAAGCAATGAAATTACTTCGTTTAAAAGCACCCATTTTTTATGTTGTTTTATATAAAAATGAGTTTCTATTCTGCTGTGAATTAAGTAAATAATTCCTATAATAAAACCATACCCCGAAAGTAAAAGGCTTTTGTGTTTTGAATGAAAATTATTAGTGTTTAAAGGCTCTAAATAAATTAAAATAAAAGACAAGATAACAGCCAAAAAAACAGCGATTACAAGTTGCTTCACAAATGGAGCAGTAAACTTTATTTGTTTGTAAAAAATAGACAAAACTTTTTTTTCAAAAATAGAGACTATATCTGTTTTTTTAC
>WFXA01000063.1 GCA_015490835.1 Flavobacteriaceae bacterium
GATTATTACCAAAAGATAAAAAATTACGCTGATTTAAAAGCCAAAGAAATGTATAGGAAAAAAGAAAAACCTAACTGGATATATCAACAAATAAAACCGGCTTATAGGTTTTTATATCATTATATCATTACCTTTGGTATTTTAGATGGAAAAACCGGATGGACCATTGCTAAATTAAATGCCTCAGGCATGAAAGAAAGATTTAGAAAATTGAATGAAATGTATCAGAAAAAGACAAAAAATTTATAAAAATGAATATCATAGAAATAGTCTTAAATGGTGGTGTCATTCTTTACCCCACAGATACAGTTTGGGGCATTGGCGGTGATGCCACAAACCCGTTAGTGGCACAAAAAATTAATCAAATCAAACAAAGAAGTGCTGATAAAAGCTTACTGGTATTAGTAGATTCCTATAAAATGCTCCAAAATTATGTACAAAATATCCCTATGGAAATATGGGACATCTTAGAAAAAAGTATTGAACCCACTACTGTGATTTATGAGCAACCCAAAAACTTACCACCCGAAATATTAGCAGCAGATGGCTCTATTGCCATAAGAGTTGTTAAAAAAGGTTTTGCACATGATTTGATAAAAGCTTTAAAAAAACCTCTAATATCAACATCAGCCAATTTTTCAGGTGATATAACACCAAAATCATTTGATGATATTAATCCTCTGATTTTGCAAAAGGTAGATTATGTCGTAAATTTGCACCGCAAAACAAGCCCCGGAAAACCATCTAAAATTATAAAATGGTCGGCAAACCGTGGCATTGAAATTATCAGAGATTAATGAACAAACCTAAAAGTTACCCAGCAGCTGTTGACAATGCTGTTTTTAAAATAATTAAACAAGCCGGCATAGAACTCCATTCACCTGTATATGTAGTTGGCGGTTATGTACGTGATTTTCTTCTAAAACAACAAAAAGCTAAAGATATTGACATTGTAAGTATAGGAAATGGTATAAAACTGGCTAAAAAAGTTGCAGAATTATTACCCGGTAATCCGCATATTAGTATTTACAAAAATTTTGGGACTGCCATGTTAAAATCTAATGATTTGGTTTTAGAATTTGTTGGTGCCCGCAAAGAATCTTATAATTTTGACAGTCGTAAACCGGAAGTTAAAACCGGTAGTATGGAAGATGACCAAAAACGTCGGGATTTTACCATAAACGCTTTGGCTATCAGTTTAAACAATAATGATTGGGGTAAACTTATTGATCCATTTAATGGACTTGAAGACTTACAAATGAAAATTATTCGTACACCCTTAGATCCTGATATTACATTTTCTGACGATCCTTTACGTATGATTCGCGCCATACGCTTTGCATCACAACTTAATTTTATAATTCATCCGGATACTTTTGAAGCTATAAAACGTAACAAACAAAGGCTAAAAATACTTTCAAAAGAACGTATTATAGATGAATTTAACAAAATAATGCTACATGATAAACCATCCTTAGGATTACGACTACTTTATGAATCTGAATTGTTAGATGAATTCTTTCCAGAACTCAGCAAACTTCAAGGCGTTGAAGAAAATGAAGGAAAGTTACATAAAGACAATTTTTACCATACATTAGAAGTCGTAGACAATATTGCCAAAATATCTGACAATATATGGCTGCGATGGGCTGCACTATTGCATGATATCGGAAAACCGGTCACCAAACGCTATCACAATAAAAACGGTTGGTCATTTCACGGACACGAATTTGTGGGTAGTAAAATGGTTCCGAAAATATTTAAACGCTTAAAACTACCAATGGGCCATTCTATGCAATATGTACAAAAATTAGTATTATTAAGTTCACGACCCCTTGCGCTTGTAGATAATGTTACGGATGCTGCTATTAGACGACTACTGTTTGAAGCCGGAGATGATATTGATGATTTAATGCAACTCTGCGAAGCAGATATAACAACTAAAAACAAAAGAAAATATGAAAAATATCGCAATAATTTAAAAAAAGTTCGTAAAAAATTGATTGAAATAGAAGAGCGTGATAAAATTCGAAATTTTCAACCACCCATAACAGGCGAAGAAATTATGCAATATTTTAACCTCCCACCCTCAAAAGAAGTTGGACAAATTAAAGAAGCTATAAAAGAGGCCATTTTAGACGGTCATATTCCAAATAACTATGAGGATGCTTGCAAATATATGCACAAAATAGGCCCTAAGATTATAAAAAAATAGTAATTTTGATATAAAATAAAACACGATGTTACACAAATTAAGAGTTTTTTTAGAAACAGATGGCGATGATGTTTATCGAGATATTGAAATTCAAGACAATGCAAGCTTAGAAGATTTGCATAACACTATTGTACAAAGTTTTGATTTTATCGGCGACGAAATGGCTTCTTTTTATTTAACCGATGAGGAACTGAATCAAGGTTTGGAGATTCCTTTATTTAATATGGACGACACCCAACCTGCAAATAATATGATGAGTAATACTTTGATTAAAGATGTAATAAGCGAAGAAAATCCGAATTTACTATATATTTATGATTTTTTAAACATGTGGCGCTGTCTCTTATACA
>WFXA01000064.1 GCA_015490835.1 Flavobacteriaceae bacterium
CGATAAAACTACAAAAAAACTTCCGGTTTTTCCACAAATTGAAAAAAAATAAAACAAAAATACGTGTTCGTTACGGAGAAACAGACCAAATGGGTATTGTTTATTATGGAAACTATGCTCAATATTTAGAGCAGGGCAGAACCGAATGGCTACGAAACTTAGGCTTTTCATACAAATATATGGAAGAAAACAATGTGCTTCTTCCCGTGACGAAACTTTTAATTGAATATAAAAAGCCGGCTTATTATGATGATCTTATTACCGTGGTTACTTCGTTAGAAGAAATCCCCACAGTACGAATTAAGTTTTATTATGAAATTTATAATGAAAAAGAAGAACTCCTTGTAACTGCTCGTACCGAACTGGCATTTGTAAATAGCTTAACGAATAAGTTACAAAAAGCTCCCGAATATCTTTTAAAAAAATTGAAAGCTTAAAAAGCAACAAACTTCTGTTAATTTTGTATTTTTCGAACTTTAATAAATAACTATGCAGTTTTATAAAAAGTATATCCCTCATTTTATTGTTTTTGTTGTTTTTATAATTGCTTCGTTAGCATATTTTAGTCCGGTACTTAGCGGGAAAAAAATATTTCAAAGCGACATTGTGCAGTATGTCGGGATGGCAAAACAACAAAATGATTTTAGAAAAACCACAGGAGAAGAAACCTATTGGACAGATGCCGCTTTTGGTGGAATGCCAACTTACCAATTGGGTGCACATTACCCTCATAATTATATAAAAAAAATAGACCGATTACTACGTTTTTTACCACGCCCGGCAGATTATTTATTTTTATACTTTATCGGGTTGTACATTTTGCTTTTGGTCTTAAAAGTAGATTACAGGTTGGCAGTTTTGGGTGCTCTATCTTTCGGTTTTTCTACTTATTTAATTATTATTTTAGGTGTTGGTCACAACGCAAAAGCGCATGCAATTGCATACATGCCACTGGTGCTTAGCGGAATTATACTCACTTTTAAGAAAAACTATTTTTATGGGTTTTTACTTACAACATTAGCTATGGCATTAGAACTTAATGCCAACCATTTTCAAATGACTTATTATTTGCTGATGTTGGTGATGGTGATAGGAATTGTTTATGGAATTGATGCATTTAAAAAGAAACAAATAGCGGTTTATTTTAAAGCTTTAGGAGTAATGGCAGTAGGTGTAATGCTATCCATAGGTCTTAATGCCACAAATATTATAGCGACTAAAGAATATGCTACCGCATCTACTCGAGGCGAAACAACTCTAACGATAAATCCGGATGGAACTCCTAAAGAAAAAAAGGAAGGATTAGATTATGATTATATCACCGAATATAGTTATGGAATAACCGAAAGCTTTAATTTGTTTATTTCCCGATTTATGGGTGGAGGTACTTCTGAAGCTTTACCGGCTAATTCGAATACTTTTAAAGCCTTGCTTAAAGCCGGAGCATCTCCGCAAGAAGCAAAACAAATAGCACAACAAGTACCTATGTATTGGGGTAACCAACCCATTGTTGCAGCACCGGCTTATATTGGTGCTTCAATAGTTTTTTTAGCAGTCTTGGCACTTTTTTTAATTAGAGGAAAATTAAAATGGTGGTTAGTTGCCGGATTTTTACTTAGTTTATTATTATCGTGGGGAAAAAATTTCCCGATTCTAACCAATTTTTTTATTGATTATGTTCCGTTGTATAATAAATTTAGAGCTGTTTCCTCTATACAAGTTTTATTAGAACTTATTACTCCGGTTTTAGCAATAGTAGGGCTTCAAAAATTGTTTTTTTCCACTATAACTTTAGAGCAAAAACAGAAAGCTTTGTTATGGGCAACAGGAATTGTAGGTGGTTTGGCACTTGTTTTTATTCTCTTAGGAGGATTGTTATTGGATTTTACTAGTCCGTACGACGAATATTTTATAGAGCAGTTAGGAATTTCATTTATAGATGCCGTTCGAGAAGACAGAGCATCCCTACTGACTTCTGATGCCATAAGGTCGCTTGTGTTAATTCTGCTTTCAGCAGGAGTTATTTGGTTGTTTTTAAAGAAAAAGCTTTCGTTCAACCTCGTATTTATTGCGTTGGCAGTTATTCTATTATTCGATTTAGTAGGAGTAGATAGAAGATATGTAAATAATGATGATTTTGTTTCTGCTAAGTTAGTAGAAAAACCATTTCAGCCTTCACCGGCAGATTTGGATATTTTAAAAGATAAAGGTTATTTTAGAGTGTACGATGTAACCCAATCACCGTTTAATAGTGGTCGAGCCAGTTATTTTCATAACGCATTGGGAGGCTATCATGCCGCAAAGCCTAAAAAAATTCAAGATTTATACGACTTTTACTTAGAAAAAGGAAACGTAGGAATCCTTAACATGTTAAATGTAAAATATATTATTACGCAAGGAAAAAACGGTACTCCGTATGCACAGCGAAATCCGTATGCGAACGGTCCGGCTTGGTTTATTGAAAATGTAATTTTTGCAGATGATGCTAATGAAGAAATCTTACTGTTAGATAGTTTAGATACTAAAAAAACCGCAATAATTGGTAGAGATTTTAAAAAGTATATTCCAACTAAAGCCATTACAAGAGATTCTACAGCAACGATAACATTAGAAAGTCATCAGCCTAATAAATTGGTTTATAAATCTAAAAGTACGACTCCTCAAGTGGCAGTTTTTAGTGAAATTTATTACCCGAAAGGCTGGAAAGCTTCAATAAACGAAAAACCTGCCGAATATTTTAGAGCCGATTATGTATTGCGTGCTATGCAAATTCCGCCGGGAGAAAATACCATTGTGTTTGAATTTGACCCGGATGTTGTAAAAACCGGAAGCACCATTTCGTTGGTTGCTACCGTTTTAGTTATTCTTCTGGTTTTAGTAGGTGTTTTATTTCAACAACGAAAAAGAAAAAAGGTACATGCCAATTAATGCGCTAATTATTGCCTATTATTGGGAGCCTGCTGGTGGTCCCGGAGTACAGCGATGGGTAAAATTTACTAAGTATTTTGAAAATTATGGAATAAAACCTACTGTTTTTGTACCTGAAAACCCCAGTTATCCTATTATTGATTCTTCTATTAAAACCGAAATCCCTAATACGGTTAAGGTTTTAAAATTTCCGATAAGCGAACCTTATAAATGGGCTAAAGTTTTATCGAAAACTAAAACAAAACAAATAAGTAGCGGTATTGTTACCACAAAAAAACCAACTTTACTTGAAAAACTATTACTCACCATAAGAGGTAATTTTTTTATTCCGGATGCGCGTGTGGGATGGGTAAAGCCATCGGTTTCTTTTTTACAAAATTATTGTAAAAACAACAAAATTGACGTGGTAATAACTACCGGTCCGCCACATAGCTTACATCTTATAGGCATGCAACTTAAAGAAAGATTAAACTTGCCGTGGATAGCAGATTTTAGAGATCCTTGGACAACCATTCATTATCACAAACTTTTAAAGTTAGGAAAAAGCGCAAAGAAAAAACACATTTGGTTAGAGAAAAAAGTACTTCAAACTGCAGATCGTATTGTAGTAACCAGCCCTTCAACTCAAAAAGAATTTGAATTAAAAACAAATGTACCCATTCAGGTAATTACCAATGGCTTTGATGCAGAAAAAACTACTTTAAAAGTTAGTTTAGATACTAATTTTTCGCTGGTTCATATTGGTTCGTTGTTAAGTGAACGCAATCCTATCATTTTATGGGAAGTACTTTCAGAAATAATAAATGAAAATAAAGAATTTGCCAATGATTTAACAATACGATTGGTAGGAGCGGTGAGTCCCGAAATTATTAAAACAATAACTAAAAAAGGATTAAAACCCTATTTAGAAATCACCGGATATGTTTCGCATAAAGAAGCTATAAGACTTCAGCAACAAGCACAACTCCTTTTGTTAATTGAAAGTAACAGAGAAGAAACATCGGCTATAATTCCCGGAAAGCTTTTTGAATACCTTTATGCACAACGACCTATTGTAGCAATATTACCAAAAAACAGTGATGTCGCAGCTATACTATACCAAACCCAATCAGGAACCTCTTTTTTGTATAGTGAAAAAGAAAGATTAAGAAAGCAAATTAAGAGCTATTATAAAGCTTTTAAGAATGGCGATTTGCAAATTCAATCTAAAAACATACAGCAATATTCTAGAAAATCATTAACTCAAAAAATGGGAACCTTGATTAAGGATGTTATAAAAACAAAAACTCCCAACTAAAAAGTTAGGAGTTTTAAGGGTGCCCTTTTATAGTTAGGGCAAACTAACCAACCAAAAAAATCTTAAAATCTACCTCGTCTCGATACAGTTTTTCTAGATTTAGAAGAACCATTACTTTTTATTGAAGATTTGTAACCGGAGTTTCGAGAAGCATATCCGTTGTTACTTCTTCGGGTAGAAGTGTATTTTTTATTATTAGTACTTCCTCTACGAGAGTTTATATTTTTTCTATTTGCATTTCCATATGTTTTTTTTGTGCTGTTGTTTCCTTTTGAGGAGGTATAATTTCCACGAGATTTTTTTACTTTATTTACTCTGCTTGCGGTGTTGTTTCCTTTTCTCGAAAAATTACTTTTTCCGTTTCTGCTTACAGTGTTGTTTCCTGTTCTCGAAAAATTACCTTTTCCGTTTCTGCTTACAGTGCTGTTTCCGTTTCTTGAAAAGTTACCTTTTCCGTTTCTGCTTACAGTGCTGTTTCCGTTTCTCGAAAAATTACCTTTTCCACTTCGGGCAATAGAAGTAAATCCTTTTCGAGGGTTGTAATCTCTATTTACAGCAGTTCTTCCATTTTTATAGTGAACTCTACTTCCGGGTCTGTAAAAGTTGCGTCTGCTGTTTCGGTAATAGTCGTGTCCTCTTCTATAGTGAGTCCTGTGATAGTAAAAACTATATCTAATAGGTGTATAGTATCTTCTGTAAGGATAGTCATAAACAATACAGTTAGCAAAAATTGGTGGCGCGTAATAGGCGTGCCAAGGTCTGTGCACGTAGTATCTGTTCCAGCTATTTATGTATCCTGTTGTATAGGAATAATATCCCCAAGAATTGTAATGCACAAACAATCCTCCTACTTGTACAACGCGTCTGTATCTGTTATTATATCTTATTTCAACGCTTCCGGCTTGAATAATTCTTCCATATTCATCATAATAAATAGGGATATCTTCAACCTGAATGATAGCACCATAATCATCATATTGTACATACATATCATAGTCGTATCCGGAGTTAAAAGAAATACTTGCATTAGAAGTATTTACAGATACGCCAGACGCATTTTGCGATCCGATATAAACAAAATCAAACTGACCATCGGGAAAGATGGAAAACTCTACATTTCCTTCAACAAAAATGTACGATTGGTTGTTTCTTTCATTGTGCGTTAATTCGTCGCTAATTTTTTCTGATGTTGCATAGGTTGTAAAACTTACAATCAAGATGCTTAAAATGGTTACTAACTTTTTCATAATATTAAAGTTTTAGGGTTCGTACTGCTTTTTTGGTCAGCCTGTACGATTAGTAGTTACCAATGACCGTGCCAAAATATATAAATAATTGATATTTAGTATTTTAAACAAAAAGCATCTTGTTTAATTAGGGTTTTTGTAACTTAGATTGTTTTATTAATGAACAGAAACCAATTTGCATGCAGAACTATTTATTTCAATTAACAACCATTTGTCTCTTTTTTTTACTGTCTTGTGCAAACAATACATTGGATGACGTTACAGAAGAATTGGAAACCACTCCTGAGATAGTAACCTATATAGATGTTAAACCTATTGTGAGTGGAAACTGTATTAGCTGCCATAGTAATCCGCCTCAAAACGGTGCTCCAATGTCTTTAGAAACCTACTTAGATGTGAAAAATGCGGTTTTAAATCGGGATTTATTAAACCGAATAAGTTTACCCGAAGGAAATAGTAATCTTATGCCTAAGGGAGGACCTAGATTACCGCAAAGCAATATAGATTTGTTTAACAAATGGAATCAAGATGGACTTTTAGAAAATCCACAATAAGAAGAACATCAATCAACACAAAGAAAACATGAAAAACAGTTTAATTTTACTTTCGTTTATTTTTATATTTTCATTAAATAGTTCTGCTCAAGATAAATTTTCGACCAAACAAGGAACCGTTTTTTTTGAAGCCAATGTGCCTTCTTTTGAACCTGTTGAAGCCAAGCACGAAAATGTAAGTGCAATATTAAAAAATGACGGAACCTTTGCAGCTCTTGCTTTGGTGACAGGTTTTCGTTTTAAAATCGCGTTGATGGAAGAACATTTTAATGAGAATTTTGCCGAGTCTGCAACCTATCCCAAAATTACTTTTAAGGGAAAAATCAAGGATTTTGAAGCATCCAAGTTAACAGAAGAAATTACTGAATTTACAATAATCGGAACTTTTTCTATGCACGGAAAAGAAAAAGAGGTAAAACTACCGGTAAAAGTTTATAAAAAAAACGGAATTGTTTATGTTTCTTCTCAATTCTCATTAAAACCGGAAGATTTTGATATTAAAATACCTAGTGTGGTTAGTAAGAAAATAGCTGAAGAAATAGACGTTACAGTTAACCTGCAATTAAATAAAATGTAATGCGAAACTTAAAAAAAATACTTTTAGCCCTGTTGATTGTGTTAATAGGTCTATTTATTGGATACAACTATTTGTATCATGACCATCGAGATATTTCTTCAGAAGAGGCAGAAATAAAAGTGAATGCTGAAAAATTAACAAAGATGTTTCAGTTAAATGAAGCTTCTACAGTATTAAATAAAACTGTTGTAGTCTGGGGTAAAATTACTGAAATTGAAGATAATACTTTTACAATTGATGGTAAGGTACATTGTACTTTTAAAGTACTTCCAGCTTCTAATAAGATAGGAGATTCTATTTCTGTAAAAGGAAGATGCATTGGTTACGACGACCTGTTTGAAATAGTAAAACTTGACCAATGTAGTATTCTGTAATGTATTTAAAAAAAACAATCATGAGATACCATTATATTCTATTTTTTTTACTGCCATTTATTTCTTTTTCACAAGACGATTTATTAGATGAACTGGAGAGTGAAACCCAAGTAAATAAAAATGTTACGGCTGCTTTTAAAGGGTTAAAGGTTGTAAATTTTGAATCGACTAAAACAGCCGCAAAAGGCGATTTTTATTTTGTTGTTTCGCATCGTTTTGGAACAGTAAAAAATGGAATTGATGATTTATTCGGGTTAGATCAATCGGTTACTCAGTTAAAGTTTATTTATGGTTTTACAGAATGGTTGAATATTGGTATTTCAAGAAGTTCTAACCAAAAAAAGTATGGCTTTCAAGCTAAATATAAGCTTAGAAACCAAGAAACTGAAGGTTTTCCGGTAACTATTGTAGGTTATAATTTGGTAACGATAAATACCTCATTAAAAAAAGATAATTTTCCGAATATTACTTTTCAAGATAAACTAACCTATACTTCGCAACTTTTAGTATCTCGTAAATTTTCTGAAAAGCTTTCGTTATTACTGGCTCCTACTTTTTTACATCAAAATTTAGCAACTCGAAGTTTTGAAATACAAGAAAACGGAACAACCATTGCTTACGATGAAAACAATAATCAATTTGCCGTTGGAGTAGGAGGAAGGTATAAAATTTCGAAACGAGTTAGTATAAATGCAGATTATGGTTTGCACTTAAACAGAAATAGTAATTCTAATTTTAGAAATCCGTTGTCGGTAGGGGTGGATATTGAAACCGGAGGACATGTTTTTCAGTTAAACTTTAGTAATGCACAAGCTATGTTTGCAGAAGGTTATATTGTAAATGCTCAAGGAGATTGGGCGAATGGTGACTTTTTCTTTGGGTTTAATTTACAACGCGTATTTTAGTTATTGAGATCTTCTTTTGCTTTTTTTAATAAGCTTTCATTTATGTGTTTGCTAGCTTTTGCTCCCAGTTTTTTAATGTTTTCTACTCTGGTAAGCAAATTTCCTTTTCCGGTTAATTTTTTCATCGTGGTTTCGTAACTGCCTTTTACGGTGTTAAGTTGGTTGCCAACTTTTATTAAATCGTTTGTTAGATTTACAAATTGGTCGTACAGGCGTCCGGCTTGGGTAGCAATTTCAATAGCATTGCGTTGTTGTTTTTCATTTGTCCACATGCTATCTACGGTACGCAAGGTTGCCAGAAGTGTTGCCGGAGTAACTATAACAATGTTTTTTTCAAAAGCCCAATTATAGAGGCTCGATTCGTTGTTTATGGCAACTGCAAATGCAGGCTCTATCGGGATAAAGAGCAATACAAAATCGGGACTCTCTATTTCATAAATAGTTTGGTAATTTTTAGCACTAAGTTGGTCGATGTGTCTTTTTAACGAGTTTATATGCTCTTTTAAATATTGATTTTTTAGTGTGTCATCATCTTCATTTACATATTTTTCGTATGCCGTTAAGGATACTTTAGAGTCGATAATCATTTTTTTATTGTCGGGTAAATGCAAAACAACATCGGGTAATATGCGTTTCCCTTCTTCATTGGTAAAGCTATTCTGAACAACATATTCCCGGTCTTTTTCCAACCCGGATTTTTCTAAGACACGCTCTAAAACCAATTCGCCCCAATTACCTTGCATTTTGCTATCGCCTTTTAATGCTTTGGTAAGATTTACGGCTTCTTCGCTCATTTTTAGATTTAGTTCTTTTAGTCCGATAATTTGTTGACGAAGCATTGCATGGCGATCAATACTTTCTTTATGAGTGTCTTCAATTTTTTTCTCGAATGTCTTTATTTTTTCTTGTAACGGATTTAAAATTTGCTCAATACTTAGCTTATTTTGTTTGGTAAATTTCTCCGATTTTTCTTCGAGAATCTTATTGGCGAGATTTTCAAATTCTTTGGTGAACTTTTCTTGTAGTTTTTCGAGTTCGTTTTTTTGTTCGTTTAGTTTTTGTTCCAGATTGTGCAGCTCTGTAGTACGTTGTGTAAGTTCAATTTGCAGGTTTTCTTTTTCAGACCGAATAACCTCCCGTTCGTCTAAAGCTTTTTCAAATTGTACCTGTAGCTTTTCTTCTTGTTGTGCTAATTGCGAAAGTCGTTCTTCTAGTTTTGAAGTCTCTGTTTTGTGTTTTAAACGGGTAAAAAGACCACCAAGATAGGCTCCAATAAGCATCGTAACGACAGCTATAATAATAAAAACAAAAATTTCCTGCATAATAAACAAAGCGATTTTAGAAATGTAAATATACTTATTTCTTTATGGAAAACGTACGGGTTTCCGTATTAAATGCAATTATTTCTGAAGGAAATAAACCGGAAAAACATTCTTGTTTAATTAGCATATCGGGAGTGTTGAAATAAACTTTATCAGGTGTCATCACAATCATTTTGTTGCAAGTATGTATTGCCAAATCTATTTCGTGAGTAGAAAACAAAATGGTTTTTTCTTTTTCGGAAGCTAATTTTTTCAGCAATTTTAATACATAAGCACGGTGGTATAAATCCAGATGCGTTGTAGGTTCGTCTAAAATAATAATGGGTGTGTCTTGAGCTAAGGCTCTGGCAATAAGTACGCGTTGTAATTGACCGTCGCTAAGCTCAAAACATTTTTTTTGTGCAAATTTAAGAACTTCGGTGGCTTGAAGGGCTTCTTCAATTGATTGTTTGTCGCTATGGGTTAGTTTTCCTACCCAGTTGGTGTATGGGTATCTTCCTAATGAAACTAATTCATAGACAGATAAATTTGAAACAGAAGGAGCTTTGGTTAAAACCACACTTATTTTTGTTGACAGTTGTATGATGGATAAAGTGGTACTGTCTTGTTGGTTTATGATAATGCTTCCGTTAAGTTTGGGTTGCATTGCCGTAAGTGTGCGAAGTAGGGTAGATTTACCTATTCCGTTGCTACCAACCAAACCTATGAGTTCGCCTTTTTGTAACGAAAAATTAATGTTTTTGGATATTAGGATTTCTTTTTTCTTTTTTAAAAGATAACCAATAGCCAAATTAGCAGCTTCAAGTGTGCTATTTTTATTCTCTTTACCCATTAAAAGACTAATTTTCGTTTTCGTATTAGAAGCCAAATAACTACCGGTGCGCCAAATAAAGATGTTACCGCATTAATAGGTAGTGTATATTCTGTAAACGGAAGCTGTGCAATACTATCGCAGAGTAATAATAATATGCTTCCTGTTAATAAGGTTGCAGGAATTAGCACAAAATGATTAGCGGTTGTAAATAATTGCCTGCTCAGGTGCGGTACCGCAAGCCCTACAAAAGCTATGGGACCCACAAAAGCAGTTATTCCGCCTGCAAGAATACTGGTAGCAAGTATGATTAATAAAGTTGTTTTTTTAATTCCTACGCCCAAACTTTTCGCATAATTTTCGCCTAATAAAAGAGCGTTTAAGGACTTTCCTGAAAAAATACTGATTGCCATTCCCATTACAAAACAAAGACTTAAAATACCAATGCCCGTCCAAGAAACATTACCAAGACTTCCATACGACCAAAATACAAATTGTTGTAATTGCTCGGCATTACTAAAATAGGCTAAAATACTAACAATGGCTCCGGTAAACGTGCCAAACATTAAGCCGATAATAAGGATAGCCATCGTGTCTTTAATTTTAAATGTAGCCGAAAGAACCACCAAAACCACTAAAAAACTTCCCAATGCCGATGCTGCAGTAATACTCCAAGTATCTAACAATAAACTACCGGTAAAACCACCTATGAATCCGGCTCCCATAATTAATATCGCTACTCCAAGACTTGCACCACTTGTTAATCCTAAAACAAAAGGACCTGCTAACGGGTTTCTAAACAGCGTTTGCATTAAAAGCCCTGCAATCGATAGACCACCACCTGCAATACAAGCAACCAATGCTTTTGGAAGTCGGTAATTCATAATTATATACTGCCATGTGGTTTTTGATGTTTCTCCTCCTAATAGGGTGCTAACCACTTCTTTAAAAGGAATTGCCACCGATCCTAAACTTAGGTTTAATAAAAAAGCAAAACACAAAGTTAGAAGCAATAGTATATAATAGAGACGGTATTTTTTTGAAGCTTGCATCATTCAAATTTATTGAAAAAAGTTAGCTCGTAGTTTGGTAGTAATTCCGGATGTAAAATTTTAATTAAATCTTTTAAAATCAAGTCGGGGCGGTTAGGACCCAACTCAAAATACAAAACACCGCCGGTTTTTCCAGTTTTGTTTGTAAACCCATATACGTTTTTGTTTTTAAAAGCATCAAATTGTTCATAAACAGGGTGTGTTTTTGCCATTTGGGATAAATTTTTCGCATAACCGGGACCTATCCAAAAGTCGGCTTGTATTCCTTTTTCCAAAACACTTTCAATACTTAATTGCAGGCTTCCGCTACCTTTACTGTTTTTCCAAAGATAATCGCCTCCTGCATCGTTAATAAATTGTGCCGCCCAACTAGTGCCGGCAGGGGCGTACCAAATATCTTTAAATAACGACCCGCTTAAAACGGTTGGCTTTTTCTTTGCATTTAAAGCCAGTTTTTTTGCTTTAAGGTAGTTGCTTTTTATTTCAGAAAAAACCGAATCGGCTTCTTTACTTTTGTTAAATAAAGCACCAAAAAATTTAATCCATTCGGCTTTGCCAAGTGGCGAAGTTTCCATCCAGTCGCCATTGTACAAAACCGGAATGCCCGATTGTTTTATAATATCCAGCGTTTTATTTTTCCCCGAAACCCCAAAACTTACAACTGCATCCGGTTTTAAATCTAACAAAAGTTCGGTGTTAAGGTCTTCGTTTTTACCTAACTCTGCTATTAATCCGTTTTCTATTCTATCTCGAGTTTTTTTTGAAGAAATATAATCTAAATTAGGAAAGCCAATTAATGAATTTTCGACACCCAACATTTCAAGAGACGGAATGTGCGTGGTTGAGGTTACTACCATTTTTTCAACCGGAACTCGAATAATAGCATCATAATCTGTATTTTCCGGAACTGAGTCGTTTTTGTTAAGCAGTAAATAGCTAAAACTCTTTTCGCTTTTTTGCCAAGGGTTATTTACGGTAATTATCGTGTAATCTTCTTGTTTATCAATGGTAAAGCCGGAAGCATACTGTATCGTTTGCAACTTTATTGCTGAAATATTTGAATCTTTAAAGGTCGTCGTGTTGGTTTTCTGTTTGCAACCAATTGGTACGCATAGAAATAAGAATAAGTAAAGTAATTTATTCATCTGCTTAAAAATTTGTATTTGTTTGATATTGAAGATAATTCCAAATTTTTAAACATCCGGAACCACTTCGTTTTCACATAAACTTATTTTAATCATTCTCGGTAGGATATGCTTAAAAAAGTTTATGCTCATTTCATAACTTTTTTATTTGCAAGATAACAATTAATTACGAAATAACACCGCTTCCTAAAAGTTCGTCTTCTTTATACCAAGCAACAAATTGCCCTTTGGTTATTGAAGATTGCGGATGTAAAAACTCGACAAACAAACCGCTTTTTGTTTTATGAAGTATCGCTTGTTGTAATGGCTGACGATATCTAATGCGAGCCGTTACGTGTACTGTTACGTTGTCTTTAATTTCTAAATCTTCTCGTACCCAATGTATTTCTTCATCCTTAACAAATAGTGCTTTACGAAATAACCCCGGATGTGTTTTTCCTTCACCTACATAAATGATGTTATTTTCTACATCGGTTGCAATAACAAATAATGGTTCTTTAAATCCCCCTACTCCCAGTCCTTTTCGTTGACCGATGGTAAAATAATGTGCGCCTTGATGTTTACCAATTATTTTTCCGTCATGGATGGAATAAGTATACTCTTTTGATAGATAATTGAGTTTTTCATCTTCTGAAGAAAATTGAGGTTCGGTTTTTTTATACTCTTTAAAGGTATTTGGAATTAATACAATAGTTCCTTCTTTGGGTTGGAGTTGTTGTTGTAAAAACTCGGGTAGCCGAACTTTTCCTATAAAACAAAGCCCTTGCGAATCGCGTTTTTCGGCGGTTACTAAATTTTGTTGCGAAGCTATTTTTCGCACTTCGGGTTTTTCCAATTCTCCTATGGGAAAAAGGGTTTTAGAAAGTTGTTCTTGCGAGAGTTGGCAAAGAAAATAAGATTGATCTTTGTTTGCATCTTTTCCGGCTAGTAACCGATAGATTGTTTTTCCTTTTTTTGTAATTTCCTCTTTTCGGCAATAATGACCGGTTGCAACAAAATCGGCTCCTAAATCGAGTGCTATTTTAAGAAATACATCAAACTTGATTTCACGATTACAAAGAACATCGGGATTAGGAGTGCGTCCCATTTTGTATTCCCGAAACATATAATCTACAATTTTTTCTTTGTAAATACTGCTTAAGTCTACGGTTTGAAACGGAATACCCAATTTTTGAGCAACTAGCATTGCATCGTTACTGTCTTCTAACCAAGGACATTCGTCAGAAATAGTTACGCTGTCGTCGTGCCAATTTTTCATAAACAGACCAATTACTTCATAACCTTGCTGCTGAAGTAAATATGCGGCAACGCTAGAATCTACACCTCCGCTAAGTCCTATAACGACACGTTTTTTTTTCATTTCCAAAAAAAGGTTAGGTACAAAAGTACTGTTTTAAACAGACTAGGCTCGTGAGTCTTTTTTTAGTTGTGCTAATTTTATAGCTGCAATAGCTGCTTCGGTACCTTTGTTACCGTACTTCCCTCCGCTTCTGTCTATGGCTTGTTGTAGTGTATTATCGGTAAGTACACAAAATACAACAGGAATAGAACCTAATAAATTTAAGTCTTTAATTCCTTGTGATGTAGCGTGGCAAACAAAATCAAAGTGTTTGGTTTCGCCTTGTATTACGCTTCCTATGGCAATAATGGCATCTAACATATCATAAGTTTGCATCATTCTTTTGCTTCCGTACACCAATTCAAAACTTCCGGGTACATTCCAACGAACGATATTTTCTTTTATGGCACCGCAATCTAATAGGGCATCAAATGCACCTTGAAAAAGTCCTTCGGTAATGTTTGGATTCCATTCTGAAACAACAATCCCAAACCGAAAATTTTTCGCATTTGGGATTCCGGTTTTATCGTAAACCGATAAGTTTTTATTTACGGTTGCCATATTTATTTCATTGCTTCGGCTTGCCCTTCATAAAGAGTTGCTTTAGTGGCTTCCGGTGATTTTGGATAATCGTCTGCAATGATTTTAAAGTGTTGTAGTGCTACATCGGGTTTGTTTAAACGAAGCGCAATAATACCTGCTTTTAATAAAAATCTGGGAGTGGTTACATCGTTTTTAGACATCGTGGCAGCTTTTTCGTAATACCCCAACGCATCATCTAATTGATTTAGCTGAACAAAAGCATCGCCAATTGCCCCTTTAGACAAAGGTCCTAACATATCGTCATCACTTTTAAAATCATCTAAATATTTTATTGCTTCTTGGTATTTACCCATATTTAAGTATGAAATTCCGGCATAATATTTTGCAAGATTTCCGGCATCGGTTCCACTATATTTATCGGCAATATCAACAAAACCGTATTTTCCATCTGGTCCACCATTTAAAGCCAAATTAAAAAGTGAATCTTTTGCTTCTGTGTTAAGAGCTTGCTCGTAATAGTTTTGAGCTTGATTTATCTCATTAACGGCTTCAATTTCTTTTGGTTCTTGAATAAATTGATTGTACGCCAAATATCCTAAAACACAAATAGCTACAACACCAACTAGTCCTAAAATAATTTTTTGATTTTTTTCTACCCATGCTTCAGTTTTAGAAGCTGTTTCATCTAATGTATTAAAAACCTCTGCCGTTGTGCTTTCTTCTTCAATAGCTGCTTTCTTTTCAACTTTAGTTTTAGGTTTATATCCTCTTTTCTTGTACGTTGCCATAATTAAATTGTTAGGAATGCAAAAATAAAATATTTATTAGAATTAAAAAGATAAAATATTCCTTATTTTTCGATAATTTGCAAGTTGATTTACCGGAAGTTTATTTTTCAAATTTAAAAGCGTAATTACCTGTATTGTATGGTTTTAAAAACACTTTCATTACTTAACTATAAGAATTTTGAAGCAATTGAATTTGCTTTTGATCCTAAGATTAACTGTTTTGTAGGAAATAATGGTGTGGGAAAAACCAATGTATTGGATAGCATTTATCATTTATCCTTCGGAAAAAGTTATTTTAATCCAATAACTACACAAAATATAAAACACGGAAGCGATTTTTTTGTAATTGAAGGAAATTACCAAACAGAAAATGACCAAGAACGAATTATTGTGAGCGCAAAACGCGGTCAGAAAAAAACAATTAAACGTGGCGGAAAAATTTATGAACGGTTTAGAGACCACATCGGGTTGCTTCCTTTGGTTATTATTTCGCCTGCCGATAGCGATTTAATAACAGAAGGTAGCGATGTAAGAAGAAAATTTATAGACGGTGTAATATCGCAAGGAGATAAGCACTATTTACAACAGTTATTAGATTACAACAAAGTTCTTTCACAACGCAATGCATTGCTAAAGTATTTTGCATTAAATAACACCTTTAATCAAGATACACTTGAAGTTTATAACGAACAACTTTCGGCGTTAGGAACCCCGATTTTTAACCAACGAAATAAATTTATCAAACAATTTGAGCCTATTTTTAAAGAAAGATACAAGGCTATTAGCAATGCATCTTCCGAAAAAATATCAATCACTTATAAAAGTAGCTTATCAGATTTAGATATGCTAAGTTTATTAAAAGAAGGGCTTGTAAAAGATAAAATTACACAATACACAAATTTTGGAATTCATAAAGATGATTTACTGTTTAAAATAGATGATTTTCCCATTAAAAAATTTGGCTCGCAAGGACAACAAAAATCGTTATTAATTGCCTTAAAATTGGCGCAGTTCGATTTTATTAAAAAACAAAAAAAAGTAACTCCAATTTTACTATTAGACGATATTTTTGATAAACTTGATGAGCAACGCGTTACACAACTTTTGCATTTGGTAAGAGAGGAAAACTTTGGACAAATATTTATTAGCGATACACATGCCCAACGCACCGAAGATATTGTAAAACAAGTACATAAAACGTATAAAATATTTAAACTATAATGGCTAAAAGACACGGAGAGGAAACAAAAATGAGTGCTATCCTTAAAGATTTTATTACAACAAATCGTCTTGAAAAAGGATTGGACTCGGTTACTATTAAACAAGCTTGGGAAAATGTAATGGGAAAAGCTATTGTAAAATACACAACACAGATTAGGTTGCAAAATGATGTTTTGTACGTGAGTTTAAGCTCGTCTGTCTTACGAGAAGAACTAAGCTACGGAAAAGAAAAAATTATTGCTAATTTAAACGAAGAAGTAGGTAAAAATATAGTTACTAAGTTAATTTTATGCTAACTTAAAATTATTCGATAAATCTAACAATATCCTCTGCGTTTATGTGATAATGCGAAGCGTGATGTACCGTTTTTCCATTTTTTATTAGTATTAATTGTGGGCTTTGATGAAGTACTTGAAACCGAATTGCTATCTCGTTGGAAATCTCTCGGTACGACAACAAATCTAAGAAATACATATAAACACTATCATCAGGGATATTATAATGGCTCTCAAACTGTCGTAATGCCATACTACTAGTGCCACACCGCGTAGAATGTTTAAATAAAACTACAAGCTTTTCTTGTGATAGTTTATTAATTTCATCTAATTGGTTTAATGAAGTAAGTACACGCCAAGGCAACACCTTTTGGGATGTTTTTTCTTTTTCGGAGTTGCCAAAAATTTTATTTATCAAACCCATTGTTTTTTTTACAAACATACAAAAAAAGAAGACTTGATGATTTTAAAACCATCAAGTCTTTGCAACCATAATATAAACTGGTTGGTTAGTTTTTTATTTGCATTTTAATAAATTATTTAAAATTTCAAAGGATAAACCTACAAGCAAGATATGAAATCAGGCTGCTTAAAGCAGACAAAAACGAATCTTTTTTACCATTTGTATAATTTTGGAGCAAAGCACTATAAATTGTATCTTTGACCATATGAAGAAGAAGCTTTTTTTACTTTTATTTTTTAGTATTACCATTTTTGGAAATGCACAAGAAATTGCGCTCCTGCAATATGGTGGCGGTGGCGATTGGTATGCAAATCCCACTTCTTTACCTAATTTAATAAGGTTTTGTAATACCGAAATACACACCACTTTAAATACAAAGCCAGAAACCGTAAAACCGGGAAGTGTTGATGTGTTTAATTACCCTTTTTTACATATGACCGGGCACGGAAATGTTTTTTTTACTCCTGAAGAAGCTCTTAATCTTAGAAAATATTTACTTAGTGGTGGTTTTCTTCATATAGATGATAATTATGGATTAGATCAATACATTCGGAAAGAGATTGTTAAAATTTTTCCCAATAGTGAACTTAAAGAACTTCCGGCAGACCATCCTATTTTTAATTCTGCCTATCCGTTTCCGGAAGGATTACCTAAAATTCATGAACACGACGGTAAACGCCCACAAGCCTTTGGTATTATTAATAACGGGAGATTAGTCCTTCTTTATACGCACGAAAGTGATTTGGGTGACGGTTGGGAAAACCCTGAAATACATAACGACCCAGAAGAAGTACGGTTAAAAGCATTAAAAATGGGTGCAAACATCCTAAAATACGTATTTGAACATTAGTGAATACTGCAATTGCCAAAAAGAAAGTACAAGATTTTATTAAAAACTTTTCGGGAGATAGCAACCGACTTGCTTTGAGTGGCAGCCCCTTTCAAGATGTTAGTATACAAGAATTATTACAACAAATAAAAGGGTATCAAAAAGCCAAAACAAAACTTCCTACTTGGGCAAACACAGATGGTATAATTTATCCACCAACACTTCATATAGAGCAAACTTCATCTGAAATTACCGCACAATATAAAGCTTCGCTTGTACAAGGAAATACTCTGGCAGACCTTACCGGGGGCTTGGGTGTGGATAGTTATTATTTTTCAAAAAAAATTAAAAACATATATTATTTTGAATTAAATACAAACTTGTTTCATATCGCACAATATAATTTTAAAACTCTTAAAGCAAGTACTATTAATTGCCAAAATCAAGATGGGGTAATAAAAGCACTTCAACAACAATTCGATGTTATTTATATAGACCCTTCAAGAAGAAATAAAACCAAAGGAAAGGTGTTTTTTTTAAAAGACTGCGAACCCAACCTCCCAAAAATAATACATAAACTTATTCTTCAAGCAAAAGTACTATTGGTAAAAACATCTCCTATGCTAGATATTTCGGCAGGTATCAAAGAATTATCCTTTGCACATACCATCCATATTGTTTCGGTACAGAATGAAGTAAAGGAATTACTGTGGGAACTTAAAAACGAAACTGTAACTGACGTAAAAATTAAAACCGTTAATTTTTTAAAGAATACGCTTCAAAAATTTGATTTTAAACGAAACGACATAGCTTCCGTTTTATATGGAAAACCTAAAAAATATTTGTACGAACCCAATCCGGCTATTTTAAAAAGCGGTGGATTTGATTTACTTTCAGAGCAATTTGATATTGAAAAACTTCACCAAAACAGTCATCTATTTACTTCAAACAAGATAGTAGATTTTCCCGGAAGATGTTTTATTATTAAGCAAGTAATTCCTTATAAAAAGAAAGTGGTAAAGCAATTTATTAACAATAGTAAAGCAACTATTTCTACACGAAATTTTCCGGAAACCGTTGCCCAACTTCGAAAAAAATGGAATATAAAAGACGGCGGCAGTTCCTATCTCTTTTTCACTACGCTTCAAAAAAATGAAAAAGTGGTATTGCTATGCGAAAAAATTTCTAGTTAGATAAACTTTCTTTTTTTAGAATATAACCAAGCTCCAATAGTTAATGCTATATAAACAAAAATAATAGCAACCATTTGTTCCCATTTATGAGTGAATTCGTAATATAATATTAAAATTCCGCCTACTCCCAAACCTATAATAGCCATAATGGTTATAAGTGAAGAAGATTGTGTTTTTTTTCTAATTTTATGATTTATTATTGCCATTAATAGTGATACAACTAAAAAGGTAATGCTACCAAACTCTACTAACAATCTTAATCCACCTACTACAATTAATATTCCTGCCATTATTGCCATAGAGATTACTGCAATTGCAGGAATGTTATTGGAACTTCGTTTGGATATTTTTTTTGGAAAAAAGCCATCTTCGGCAATTTCTGCCATTTGTCTTGAAGACCCAAATAAGGTTCCGCTTATGGCACTACTTGTAGCTAAAATAGCACCAATAATTACAAAATATTCGCCAAGACTTCCAATGGCATTTTTTGCCCCGGCAGCTAATGCATATTCTTTATCTCTTGCCATTTGATCTAATGGTATAGAAAATAATGCTCCAACAGCTATTATAACATACAGTAAGATAACGATAATAATTGCAGTATAAATGGCACGAGGCGTATCTTTCTCCGGTCTTTTCATTTCGTTTACTGCATTAATTACAAGCTGAAACCCTTCATAAGCCACAAAGGTTAATGAAGCTACAATAAGAATACTAATAAAGCTAGAAGAACCAAAATCAGATTTTAAATTATGAATAAAATTTTGTGTGTTTATATTTCTATGTTGAATTAAAACCACCGAAATAATAGTAAGTATAATAAGTTTAGTATAAACCATTATATCTTCTATTTTACCCATTCCGTTTACACTCCATATATTTATTAAGGTAAAAACAAGTAATATTCCTAGAGCAATACCCTTTCGTACCCAAATAGCATTTGCAAAATCGGTTCCGCTAATGGCATAAGACGAAAATGTATACGCATAAATAGCTAAAGTGCTTATGTACCCAAAAATAACCAACCATCCTATCGCCGCAGATGGAAATTTTGCTTTGGGGTAAGTAAGTTTTACAAAAGCATAGGTTGCTCCTTCATCTCTATAGTATAAGCCTAATTTTACATAAGAATAGGCGGCTAAACCGGCAACAATACCGCCAATTGCAATTGCTATGGGAGTTAAAAAACCTATTAATCCAACTGATATTCCAAGAATGGTGAAAATTCCTCCTCCAACCATACCTCCAACGGCAATGGCAACAAGTTCCTTTAAGCCCAAAGCTTTGCTTCCTCTATTATTCGTCATAATTTTAATTTAAATGAAAAGAGATTTTAATACCCTCTATAATCATATCAACACCAATAATGGCTATGATTAATC
>WFXA01000065.1 GCA_015490835.1 Flavobacteriaceae bacterium
CAAAGGTGACAAGCAAGTTTATTTTACCGTTTACGAACCTAACGACAAGATAAAACTTACAATGGCTGCTAAAAAACAAAAAATTACTATCTCCAAAGAACTTTTAGAAGAAATGGATACTATGGATGTTTATTATAAATTGAATTAAGAAAAGGATAAAAAAATAAGATTTATCTTCTAACAAACTCACTCAGCAAAATTGCAGTCGCCGTAGCTACATTTAAACTCTCGGTTTTTTGAAGATTGCCAAATCTTGGAATAGAAATTTTGGTAGTTACCAATTCTTCAATTTCGGGTGAAATCCCATTTGCTTCATTTCCCATTACTAAGACAACTTCTTTAGGAAGAGGTGTTTTGTAAACATTTTTCCCTTCCATAAAAGCGCCTAAAATTGGTAATACTGAGCCGGACAAAAAAGTTTTTAAATCGGTATATTGCAAAGCAACTCTTGTTAACGATCCCATACTAGCCTGAACCACTTTAGGGTTAAAACAATCTGTTGTGTCTGTTGAACAAACCAACTGCGTTACCCCAAACCAATCGCAAAGCCTAATAATAGTTCCTAAATTACCGGGATCTCGTACAGCATCTAACGCCATGGTCAATCCTTTTTTTTTATGAAATTTGTGTTCATGGATTTTAAAAACCGCAAGTGCTGTATTGGGAGTTTTTAAAAAACTAATACGCGAAAGCTCTTCTTCTGTAATAAGCTGAGGAGATTGATTATAAAACAAATCTTCTTTTGTAGAAAAAAGACTGTGAAGTTCCCATTTTTCGTCTAAAAATTCGGAGATTATTTTTTTTCCTTCAGCAACAAATAATCCCGTTTTTGTTCGGTACTTTTTTTGTTGTAAACTCGTTATTAATTTTATTTGACTTTTACTAATCAAAATAATGTATTTTTGAAGTTGTAAATGTAGGCACTTAACATCAATATTTGATACTTAAATTGAAGAAAACCTTCGCTAAAATACTATTTTTTATTGTTCTAAGCATTTTGGTTGCATCGTGTAATGCAGTAAAAAGAGTGCCCGACGGCAACCACTTATTAACTAAAAACACCATTGTTACAGACAGTAGTGTTGTTAAAGACGAACGTGTTTATAGTATTTTAAAACAACAACCCAACCCTAAAGTCTTAGGAATTCCTTTTGGAATTTTTATTTATAATTTGGGAAAGCCCAACCCCGATTCTTCTTTTACAAAATGGTTGTACAAAAAACCAAAAAGAGAAGAACGACTTATTAAACTACTTTCTAAAAAACAATTATATAAAGTAAAAAACAGCTATATAAATTTTAATGAATGGCTTAAAAAAGCGGGTGCAGAACCGGTTGTTATCAATAAAAATAAAGTAAATAAATCTCTTGAAAAACTCAAAGAATATTATTTTAGTTTTGGCTGGTTTAACAGAGAAGCCTCTTACTCTATTGATACAACAAAAAACAAAAGAGCATCGATTACGTATCGAGTTAAATTAGGAAAACCCTATTTTATTGGTACTGTTAAAGACTCTATTAGTTCACCGGTAGTAGATTCGTTATACCAATTAACCAAGCATCTTTCGTTTATAGAAGAAGGAAAACAATATGCCACAAACGATTTTGTAAACGAACGTGAACGACTCACACTACAGTTTAGAAACTCGGGATTATATCACTTCTCACAAGAATATATTACCATCGAAGGCGACACCGTAAACACAAATCATAAAGTAAATACAACATTAATTATTCCGGACAGAAGTTATCGTGTAAACGACAGCACTTATACCGAACCTTTTAAAATTCATAAGGTATCTGAAGTGCGAATTATCACAGATTTTAATTACGAAAATAGAAGTAAAACCCTTTCCGATTCTGCTTCCTATCAAGGATACAAGTTATACGGTTATAATAAAATAAAATTTAAACCCAAAGCCATAACCGATGCTGTAGCAATAATACCGAATACCATTTACAAAGACATAGACCGAACCTTTACATATAACCAACTACGAAATCTGCAAATATTTAAATACCCAAACATTAGTTATACCGAGGACGCTAGAGATACCACAGGGACCAGCCTAATAGCAACTATTTTGTTAACTCCAAAAAAAAGATTAGGTTTTAATTTTAATGCAGATGCATATACTTCAACAATACAACAATTAGGAGTAGGATTTGGGTCTACCTTTTTAATTAGAAATGTATTTAGGCGTGCCGAAAATTTAGAACTCTCGGTTCGTGGAAGTTTAGGATCTTCAAAAGATGTCGCCGAAAGAGACAACCGATTTTTTAATATCTCAGACGTAGGAGGTGATTTAAAACTTCGTTTTCCCAGAATATTATTCCCTTTAAATACAGATAAAATTATTCCCAAATATATGTCTCCGGAGACCCATTTGAGTTTCGGTTTTAATGCCCAAAACAATATTGGTCTGGATAGGCAAAACACCAATGCCGGATTTAGTTATAGTTGGAAGTCATCCCAAGCGCTTTCACATAAAATAGAATTATTAAACCTTCAATATGTAAGAAATCTCAACCCTTCTAATTATTTTAATGTATACCGAAATTCATTTAGCAGATTAAATCAAATTGCCGTAGAGAGTGGTTACACTTTTAACAATCAAAATGAAAACCCCACCCTAGAAATTCCTAATGAAGCGGAAGCATTTATACAAGAAGTAAAAGACGGGAACCCCAACGGTTTGGTACTTACTAATAACAACATTGAAGATGTTCTTAGCATTGCCGAACGAAAAGATCGGCTCACCGAAAACAATCTTATTTCGGCAACTAATTATACTTGGACAAGAGACACCAGAGAAAATGTTTCAGACAACAGTTTTTCCAGACTACGGTGGAAAGTAGAAATTGCGGGAAATCTGCTTTCGGGTATTGCCTCTATTGCAGGATTAGAAACAAATGAAAACGGAAATTATAAAGTCTTCGGGGTCGTTTTCTCACAATATGTAAAATTTGAAACCGAGTATATTAAACACTGGGAACTGGGTAACAGCAATAACATATTAGCCTTACGAACTTTTGGCGGAATTGCATTACCATACGGAAACAGCAATAGTATCCCTTTTACCCGAAGCTATTTTGCCGGAGGTTCTAACGATAACAGAGGTTGGCGTGCATACGATTTGGGACCCGGAAGTAGCGGTGGTATACAAGATTTTAACGAAGCAAACTTTAAGTTGGCTTTTAATGCCGAATACCGATTTTCACTCTTTGGAAGTGTAAAAGGAGCTTTGTTTACCGATATTGGAAATATTTGGAATGTAAACGACAATGTTACGGATCCAGATTTTACTTTTAAGGAAATTTCCGATTTAAAAGAACTTGCGGTTGCCAGCGGATTCGGATTGCGATACGATTTTGGAGTAGTGGTATTTCGGTTTGATATTGGTTTTAAAACTTACAACCCTTCTAAAATTGAAGGATTGCGTTGGTTTAGAGAATATAATTTTTCAAAAGCAGTTTATAATTTGGGAATAAATTATCCTTTTTAAATTTTTCAGTCAGCAGTATTCAGTGGGCAGTATTTCGGTAAGTTATGAGGTAAATTCATAAATCTTAAATCTGCAATCGAATAAATCTTCAATCGGAAAAAATCATAAATCTAATTATATTTCCTATTTTTGTAACCCATTAAAACTTTTGTTATGAGTCACCAGATTAAACCCGGAGTAGCAACAGGAAAAGAAGTTCAAGCTATTTTTAACTATGCAAAACAAAAGGGTTTTGCATTACCTGCAGTAAACGTAATAGGTTCTAACTCTATGAATGCTGTTATGGAAACCGCCTCTAAACTCAATGCACCGGTTATTATTCAGTTTTCAAACGGAGGAGCACATTTTAATGCAGGAAAAGGTCTCTCTAACGAAAATCAAAGAGCTGCAATTGCAGGTGGCGTTACGGGAGCCAAACACGTACATCAACTCGCAAAACAATACGGAGCTACCGTTATTATGCATACAGACCATTGTGCAAAAAAATTACTGCCTTGGATAGATGGTTTGTTAGATGCCGGAGAAACTTTTTATAACGAAACCGGAAAGCCTTTGTATAGTTCGCATATGTTAGATCTTTCTGAAGAACCTATCGAAGAAAATATTGAAATAAGTAAGCGATATCTGGAACGAATGAGCAAAATGGGGATGACACTTGAAATTGAATTGGGAATAACCGGAGGCGAAGAAGATGGCGTAGATAACACCGATGTAGATTCATCAAAACTATACACCCAACCCGAAGAAGTAGCCTATGCTTTTGAAGAACTTCGTAAAGTTAGCGACCAATTTACCATAGCTGCTGCCTTTGGAAACGTACACGGCGTTTACAAACCCGGAAACGTAAAATTGCAACCCATTATCTTAAAAAATTCGCAAGAATTTATTCAAAAAAAATACAATACCCAACACAACCCAATTGATTTTGTATTTCACGGCGGAAGCGGTTCTACCATAGAAGAAATAAGGGAAGCCATTGGCTATGGTGTGGTAAAAATGAATATCGATACCGATCTTCAATTTGCTTTTAATGAAGGAGTACGAAATTATATGATGAAAAATATAGACTATTTGAAAACCCAAATCGGAAACCCCGAAGGAGCAGAGAAACCCAATAAAAAGTTTTATGACCCCAGAAAATGGCTTCGTGAAGGTGAGTTATCTTTTTCAAAAAGGTTAGAACAAGCATTCCACGATCTTAAAAATGTAAACACCCTTTAAATAATAAAACTTCCCTAATTACAATATAGTATTATGAGCTGGTTTAAAAGAACAAAAAAAGGAATTCAAACCCCAACAAAGGAAAAAAAAGACATCCCTAAAGGTCTTTGGTATAAATCGCCTACCGGAAAAATTGTAGAAGCAGAAGAACTCGAAAAAAACTTTTACGTAAGTCCCGAAGACGGGTATCACGTTCGAATTGGCAGTAAAGAATATTTTGAAATATTGTTTGATGACAATAAGTTTAAAGAATTAGACAAAAATCTTACGTCAAAAGACCCGTTAAAATTTGAAGATAAAAAAAAGTACAAAGATCGCCTAAAAGATGCCCAACAAAAAACCGGGTTAAAGGATGCCATTCGTACGGCTGTGGGTAAATCTATGGGAGAAGATATTGTTATTGCCTGTATGGATTTCACCTTTATAGGAGGCTCGATGGGAAGTGTCGTGGGAGAAAAAATAGCTCGTGCAGGAAAATATGCTTTAAAACATAAAATTCCGTTTTTATTAATTTCAAAAAGCGGCGGCGCTCGAATGATGGAAGCAGCACTTTCGCTTATGCAATTAGCAAAAACCAGTGCTGTATTAGCACAACTGGCAGAAGCCAAAATTCCGTACATCTCTTTATGTACCGATCCAACCACCGGAGGAACCACAGCCTCTTTTGCTATGCTGGGAGATATTAATATTAGCGAACCCGGAGCCTTAATAGGTTTTGCCGGACCCAGAGTGGTAAGAGATACCACAGGAAAAGAATTGCCGGAAGGGTTTCAAACCTCCGAGTTTGTTTTAGAACACGGTTTTTTAGATTTTATCACGCACCGAAAAGATTTAAAAAGAAAGATTAATCTATACTTAGATTTAGTATTAAACAGACCATTAAGAGAAAAAACAGAAGACACTTTAGCTTAATTAAAAACTCGTAAATTTTCTCCATTCAGTTCAACTTGGTAACGTAGCATCGGGTATTTTGTTCCGGGATTGGTTTTATGTTGTCCGGTAACAATATCATAGGTGTTTTCATCATCTTCGCAAGAACAAGTAGCTACAATACCCTCTACAGTCATCGCCGAGCAACTATTAGGGAGATGATTAGGGTCACTAATTTCAAAAGCGGTGTATTGGCTGTTGTTTATATTATAAACAACAATTCCTTTTATACCTTGTTGTGTAATAATAAGATGGTTTCCCGGAAATTGTAATGGAGTATATTCAGGTAAATTTAAATTTAAACTTAAATTAACCAAAGGAGTGATTAAATTAGGGTTGTTATTTCTTAACCTGTCTTCTTTACTACAAGAAAAACAAACAATTAATAAACATAAAAAAGCTATTTCTTTTATCATAATAAAAGTTAAAATCAATATTTTAAACATTTCAAAAGTACAACAATATATTTTTTTTGTATCTTTGTGTTGTAAAATCCCATGAATCCATTTTTTTGGCGCGGGATTTTTTTATTATAATGTATTAAACGATGAAGTTATGAGTAAAGTATCTTATTATACCGCAGAAGGATTAAAAAAATTACGCGACGAGTTAAATCAATTAAAAGATGTAGAACGTCCTAAAGCATCGCAAGCCATTGCAGAAGCAAGAGACAAAGGCGATTTAAGTGAAAATGCCGAGTACGATGCTGCAAAAGAAGCACAAGGAATGTTGGAAATGCGAATCTCAAAGCTGGAAGAAACACTCGCCAATGCTCGAATTATAGACGAATCGCAATTAGACACATCTAAGGTGCTTATCCATTCAACTGTTAAAATAAAAAATCAAATTAACGGTATGGTAATGACCTACAAGCTTGTGGCTCAAAGTGAAGCCGATTTGACTTCGGGAAAAATATCGGTTGATTCACCTATCGGGAAAGGATTATTAGGAAAAAAAGTAGGCGATACCGCAGAAATTAACGTTCCCAGCGGGATTATTAAATTTGATGTGATAGAAATAACACGAGACTAATGGCAACTGTATTCACCAAAATAATAAAAGGAGAAATCCCTTGTTATAAAATTGCAGAAACCGAAGATTTTTTTGCTTTTTTAGACATCAATCCCAATGCAAAAGGGCATACGTTATGTGTGCCTAAAAAGGAAGTAAATAAATTATTGGATTTAGATAAAGAAACCTATACGGGTTTAATGCAATTTGCCCGAAAAATAGGATTAGCCATTGAAAAAACAATACCTTGTAATAGAGTAGGAATGGCAGTAATCGGTTTGGAAGTACCGCATGTACACGTGCATTTAATTCCGCTTAATACGATGGAAGATATGTCTTTTTCAAAAAAAGAAAAACTCACTTCCGAAGAATTTCAAAAAATTGCTTCTACCATTCGTGAAAATATTGATTAGCTTATTTTCTTTAAAGAAATTTCCATGGTAGTTCCTTTACCAAGGGAGCTTTTAAGGACTCGTATTCTACCTTTGTGGTATTTTTCAATAATTCGTTTTGCAAGCGAAAGTCCCAGACCCCAACCTCTTTTTTTTGAAGTAAAACCCGGTGTAAATATTTGATTATAATCTTTTCTCGCAATTCCTTTTCCGGTATCTGAAACCTTTACAAGTGCATATTTTTCAGATTCTTCAATGGTAATAGTTATGCTGCCTTTTCCTTTCATTGCATCAATGGCATTTCGTACTAAATTCTCAATAGTCCAGCCGTATAATTGTTTGTTAAGATTTACATAGATAGGTCGGTTGGGAGTTGAAATAGAAAATTCTATAAGTTTTGAGCTTCGTCTCTTTAAATAATCTATTGCTTCGGTTGTAGCTGTAACCAAATCGGTTTTTTTTATTTCGGGTATCGATCCAATTTTCGAAAAACGCTCGGTTATGGTTTTAAGACGATCGATATCTTTTTCAATTTCAAAAATATATTGACTGTTAACATTTTCGGTTTTTAAAATTTCTGTCCAACCTACCAATGACGATAACGGTGTGCCTATTTGGTGTGCGGTTTCCTTAGCCATTCCAGCCCAAAGCTTATTCTGTTCTGCTTCTTTTGAAGTTCTAAAAAACAAATATATAGCTAAGAAAAACAATAACATAATAAGTACTAAGGCAGCAGGGTAATACTTAATTTTATTTATTAACGGAGAGTTTCCGTAGTAAAGAGTTTGTAACACTTCTCCGTTAAAAGAAATATCTATGGGAGTATATTCTTCAGAAAATTTCCGGATAAGACGGTCTCTTTTTTCAGGAGTATTTATTTCTGAATCTTTAATGTTTCTATAATCATAGGTTTTTTCATTTGGACTATACGAAATCATCGGGGTAGTAGTGTTGCTTTGTAGCACTTTTAAAACCGTTTCGTTAGAAAGCAGGTCATTATTATGTTTGTTGTTTACATCTATTTTTCTAATATCTTCTTGAGCAGTTGCCCAAATTTCCATCTTAGTACGTTCATCTTCCTTTAATCTATTAAAAAAAACAACGGTGTTAAACCCTATTAACCCTATAATTATAAACGAAACAACGATAAAAAACCATCGATAGGTTTTTAAATTTTTAAACATAAAAATTAATTTTCAAGACTATAAATATAAACGAATTCTGTTAATATTATTATGTTAACATTTTTTTTCAACTCTAAGTGTTTCAATATATTTGCAAACTATGATAACAATCAACCCAAAAGAAATAAGCATTGAAAAGTTACACGGGTATTTGCTGGGAGCCATTGCTCCAAGACCCATTGCTTTAGCCAGTACCATAGACGAAGAAGGAAATAGTAACCTTTCGCCTTTTAGTTTTTTTAATGTTTTTAGTGCCAATCCGCCCATTCTAATATTTTCACCTGCCAGAAGGGTCAGCGATAACACAACCAAACATACTTTAGAAAATGTTTTACAAACCAAAGAAGTGGTCATAAACATTGTAAACCACGATATGGTACAACAAATGTCACTTTCTTCAGCTGAGTTTCCACAAGGTATAGACGAATTTAAAAAAGCAGGATTTACACCTTTACCTTCGGTAAAAGTAGCACCTCCCCGAGTTGCCGAATCTCCGGTTCAATTTGAATGTAAAGTAAATGAAATTATTGCTTTAGGAAATGAAGGAGGTGCCGGAAATTTAGTGATTTGCGAAGTCGTACAGCTACATATTAACGAAGCTATTTTAGATAAAGAAGGAAAAATTGATGCTAAAAAATTAGATGCCGTAGCCCGAATGGGAGGGGCTTGGTACAACCGTTCTAAAGAAGGAATGTTTCAAATACCCAAACCCATTTCAAAATTAGGAATAGGAGTAGATACGCTTCCCGAAAGCGTAAGAAACAGTACGGTTTTAACCGGAAACGACTTAGGAATTTTAGGCGGATTAGAACAACTTCCTACAAAAGAAGAAATAAGCACTTTTATTGAAAAAGGCGAAAGCGGATGCCCGCATTTTAAAGAAGCAACTTACGAAAAAACACACCAACAAGCCCAAAAAATGATACAAAAAGGGTTTGTAAAAGATGCCTTAAAATTATTAATGGCAATGGATGTACTTACTAAATAATAAATAAACAACTTACAAAATGGAATTACAAGGAAAAATTAAACTTATAGGAGAAACTAAAGAATACGGAAACAACGGTTTTAGAAAAAGAGAAGTGGTTATTACAACCCAAGAGCAATACCCCCAAAGTATTTTGGTTGAATTTATTCAGGACAAATGCGACTTATTAAATAATTTTGCTGTGGGACAAGACGTAAAAATAAGCATAAACATTAGAGGAAGAGAATGGACCAATCCGCAAGGTGAAGTAAAATATTTTAACTCCATTCAAGGATGGCGCATCGAGAGTTTACAACCCGAAATGTCACAGAATTTACCTCCTATGCCACCCGAAGATGCCTTTGAACCCGCAACCGATATTAATACAGAAGAACCGGACGATCTTCCGTTTTAATATTCTTTAATGCCACTTAAACAGTAAATCCTTGTAGTTGACAAAATCAAGGATTTATTTGTTTTTATTGGTCTTTTTTCCTCCAAAAAAACTTCCTAAAACCAATGATAATTTCTTTTTTTATCTCACTTTATCATCGTAATATTGCAATATCACTTTTTGTAATTAACGATTAAACAACAAATAGAGAAACCTAAAAAAATGGGCGCAACAAAATTATCCATACATACCCGAGAGCAAATAGAAATGGCACAATTTGCAAAAGTATTTGCGCATCCGGCTAGAGTCTCTATTTTGCAATACATCGCTTCGCAAGATTCCTGTATTTGTGGTGATATTGTAGATAAAGTCGGGCTGTCGCAGCCTACCATTTCGCAACATTTGCAAGTAATTAATGCCGCGGGGTTGCTAAAAGGCTCTTTTAAAGGAAAAACAATTTGTTATTGTTTAAACGTTGAAAAATTCCGGCAAATGCAAGAACTATTTAACTCCTATTTCAATAAAACCGTTGCAAGTTGTTGCAACATTTAAAATTTATATAAAATGAAAACAGAAAAACAATTAAAAGACATTGTAAAAGAAAAATACAGTAAAATTGCTAAGCAAGGCAAAGTAGAAAATGCTTCTTCTTGTTGTGGAGCCACGACCCCAACCAATAAAGTGTATAACATTATGATGGATGATTACAGCCAAACCGAAGGTTATGTAGAAGATGCCGATTTGGGTTTGGGGTGCGGACTTCCAACTCAATTTGCGAAAATTGAAAAAGGCGATACCGTTATTGATCTTGGCTCCGGTGCCGGAAACGATTGTTTTGTTGCCAGATACGAAACCGGAGAAACCGGAAAGGTTATCGGAATCGATTTTACACCTATAATGATAAAAAAAGCACGTGAAAATGCCGAAAAACTTGGGTTTAACAACGTAGAGTTTAGAGAAGGAGATATTGATGATATGCCTGTGAGCAATAATGTTGCCGATGTAGTGGTAAGTAATTGTGTATTAAATCTGGTACCTAACAAACAAAAAGTAATTAACGAAATTTACAGAGTGCTTAAGCCCGGAGGGCATTTTAGTATTTCGGATATCGTGTTGGTAGGCAACTTACCGGAAGCATTACGCCAAGATGCCGAAATGTATGCAGGTTGCGTAGCAGGTGCCATCCAAAAGGAAGATTATTTGCAATATATTAAAGATGCCGGATTTACCAACATAACCATTCAAAAAGAAAAAACCATTGTCATTCCTAATGATATTCTTTCAAAATATCTCTCGGAAGAAGAAATCACCGCCTTTAATAACGGAACTACCGGAATATTCAGTATTACCGTTTATGCAGAAAAGCCCGGAGCGAAAAGTACAAAATCTAAAATGAAACTTTCCGAAATTCAAGATTCTTGTTGCAATCCTAAAACAGATTGCTGTTAATATTAGCTCAATGATTTTCCCTGAAATTAAAGACTATTTACAAAAAGCTTCCGCTCAAAAAATACCCGAAAACCGAAAAGAGTTGCTAAACAAACTCGTTGTTTATATTCTTGAAAAAAAACAAGCCAATAAACCGGTGCAACTCAATTTTATTTGCACCCATAATTCAAGAAGAAGTCAGTTAGCGCAAGCATGGGCGCAAATTACAGCTTCTTACCATAACATTCCGGTGTGTTGTTACTCGGGAGGTGTAGAAGAAACTGCTTTTTATAAAAGTGCGTATCAAGTGTTAGAAAATTCCGGAATCAAAATAGTACCCCAACCGGAAAAAGAGAATCCGGTTATTTGGCTGTATTATTCTGCCGGTTGCCCGCCTTTAAAAATGTTTTCTAAAATTTTTGACCACGCCATAAATCCAAATAAAAATTTTGCTGCCGTGATGACTTGCTCTCACGCCGATGAAAATTGTCCTTTTATTCCCGGTGCCGAAAACCGAATACCCATTACTTACGAAGACCCTAAAATAGCCGACAATACTTCTGAAGAGTTAGAGAAATATACCGAAAGAAGCCTCCAAATAGCTTCCGAAATGTTTTATGTTTTCTCACAAATAAAAAAACAAGATGAAAAATAAAAAACTGTCTTTTTTAGATTCGTATTTAACCCTTTGGATATTTTTAGCAATGTTGCTGGGTGTAAGTTTGGGATATTTTTTTCCAACTATCCCCGAAAAAATAAATTTATTAAATTCCGGAACCACCAATGTTCCGCTTGCTATCGGGTTAATTTTAATGATGTATCCGCCACTTGCAAAAGTAAATTACGCATTGCTTCCCAAAGTATTTAAAGATGTAAAAATACTTTCAATTTCGGTTTTTTTAAATTGGATTGTGGGTCCCTTACTTATGTTCTTTCTTGCTATTACTTTTTTAAGAGATTATCCCGAATATATGACCGGACTCATTTTAATAGGTTTGGCTCGTTGTATTGCAATGGTTTTAGTTTGGAACGATTTAGCCGAAGGAAGTAGCGAATACGGAGCGGGCTTGGTAGCCATAAACAGTATTTTTCAGGTGTTTGCTTACAGCTTTTACGCGTGGTTATTTATTACCAAACTTCCACCATTATTCGGATTTGAAGGAGCTATTGTCGATATTTCTATAGCTACCATAGCAGAGAGTGTTTTAATTTACCTAGGTATTCCATTTTTATTGGGGATTTTAAGTCGGTTTTTTCTTACCCGATTGAAAGGAAACTCATGGTATTCACAAAAGTTTATTCCCGCTATATCACCCATTACACTTATAGCTTTATTGTTTACCATTGTATTAATGTTTTCGTTAAAAGGAAAATTAATAGTTACCATTCCTATGGATGTACTAATAATTGCAGTCCCGCTAGTTTTGTATTTTATTATTATGTTTTTTATCAGCTTTTTTATGAGTAAAAAAATGGGAGCTTCCTATGATAAAGTAGCATCGGTATCTTTTACTGCAGCAGGTAATAATTTTGAATTGGCTATTGCCGTAGCTATTGCGGTATTCGGGTTAAACTCCGGCGAAGCATTTGCAGGAGTGGTAGGACCTCTAATAGAAGTACCTGCTCTTATCCTATTGGTGAAAGTGGCTTTTTGGCTTAAAAAAAAGTATTTTTAAGACAAATTGACAGAAACACACCTAACTCTATCCATAAAAAGATTGTACCTTGTGTTGGCAAAATTCTTGCAAAGATGGCATTACTGAAAACATCAGTCTTTACTAGTATTTTTTAGAATAGGAAATGTAACATAAACTAGTATAAAACCAAGAAAAAACAATATGGCATATATAGATTATTATAAAGTTCTGGGTTTATCTAAAAACGCTTCCGAAAAGGACATAAAAAAAGCGTACCGTAAATTAGCACGAAAGTACCATCCGGATGTAAACCCAAACAACAAAGAAGCAGAAAAAAAATTTAAACAAATAAACGAAGCAAACGAAGTATTAAGCAATCCCGAAAATAGAAAAAAATACGATAAATACGGCGAACATTGGCAACATGCCGATGAAATAGAAAAAGCTAATAAACAACGGCAATCGCAAAAACAATATGCCGGTGGTTTTGGCGGCGCACAACACACCGGTTTTGAAGGCGAAGATTTTTCCGACTTTTTTAGTTCGATGTTCGGCGGTGCATCAGGTGCCGGCGGAAGGAGGTCTGTAAAGTTTAGAGGACAAGATTACAACGCCGAATTACACCTAAATCTAACCGATGTTTACAAAACTCAAAAACAAGTAATTACCGTAAACAATAAGAAAATACGCCTAACAATACCTGCAGGAGTAGAAAACGGTCAAGTTATAAAAATTAAAGGCAAAGGAGGTCCCGGAATAAACGGAGGTCCTAACGGCGATTTGTACATCACTTTTTCAATTACAAACAACACGAAGTTCAAAAGAGACGGTAGCAATCTTTACACTACTGTAGATTTAGATTTATACACCGCAGTTTTAGGAGGCGAATTAACCATAAACACCTTAGATGGAAAAGTAAAGCTAAAAGTAAAACCCGAAACACAAAACAACACCAAAGTAAAATTAAAAGGAAAAGGATTGCCTGTTTATAGAAAAGAAGGTATTTACGGCGATTTATACGTAACGTATAACATAAAAATTCCTAAAAACCTATCACCTAAGGAAAAACAACTTTTTCAAGAACTCGCTAAACTTAGAAAATAATGAAAAAAGATAACTTAATATCGGTAGAGCAATTTTGTGTTCATTATAATATTCCTAACACTTTTATAGATTCGTTAGTAGAATATGATTTAATAACTGTACTCCCCGAAGAAGATACAAACTATATTGCTCTAGATACTATTTCATCAATCGAAAAAATGATGCGAATGCATTTTGATTTAAACGTAAATTTTGAAGGATTGGATGTTGTAAACAACTTATTACAACAAATTGAAGAATTACAACAGGAAGTGCAAGTACTTAAAAATAAATTACGGTTTTACCAAACTTTTTAAAACTTCAAACAATGATTAAAGAAATAAAATCACTACGAGCAGACACCTTAGTTTATGATATTGAAGAATATCTTACCGTAGAAGAACTAGATGTAATCGATAAAGGAATAGAAACCTTATTAAAAGCATACAATAAAATAAACTTAATGCTCTATATCGACATTAAAAGCGAAGACTATTCTGCTCTAATAAAAGAAATAGCAATGGGAATGAAATATTGGAACAAGATTAACAAAATAGCCTACATAGGCGACCATAAAAAGTGGGGAAGCCTAATTGTGTTAGACGATATTTTTACCAAATTTAAAGAAAAGTATTTTGAATTAGACCAAATTGACAAAGCTTGGGAATGGCTTTCAGAATAAAAAAGACAAGAAAACTTTAACAATTAACCTCATAAAAAAGAAATATATTTGTTGTCAACAAATCAATTGCCTCACAAATGCAATTTAGTGAGGCAATTTTATACCAAAAAAATGAAAAAAATAATTGTACTAGCAGTCGTTTTTATCTTTCAATTCGGCATTATTGCTCAAAACAAAACCGCTTACGTAATTTATAATGCCAAAGGAAAAAAAGTTTCATATAAAAAAATGCTAAAAGAATTAGCAAAAAAAGATATCGTTCTATTTGGCGAATCGCATAACAATCCCATTTCTCATTGGTTAGAATACGAAGTAACCGAAAGCCTAAATAAATCAAGAAACATTATGCTTGGTGCCGAAATGATGGAAGCAGACAATCAAGATGAATTAAACGATTATCTTAACGGAAAAATTAATCAAAAAGCATTGGATACACTTGCTCGTTTATGGCCCAATTACAAAACAGATTACAAACCTTTAATCGACTTTGCAAAAGATAACAATCTGCAGTTTATTGCTACCAACATCCCACGAAGATTTGCACACGAGGTATATAAAAAAGGTTTTCGTGCATTAGACACACTAACCGATAAAGAAAAAAAATGGGTGGCTCCGCTCCCATTTCCCTTTGATAGTGAATTACCAACCTATAAAAATATTTTAAAAATGATGGGCGACCACGGAAGCCCCGAACTTGTTATGGCACAAGCAAGTAAAGATGCAACCATGGCTCATTTTATTTTAAAAAATTACGTTCCGGGCAATTTGTTTATTCATTATAACGGCTCGTATCATTCCGATTATTTTGAAGGAATTATGTGGTATTTAAAACAAAGCAAACCCAATTTAAAATATGCCAGCGTTACTACCGTTTCGCAAGAAGATGTCTTTTCTCTTTTAGAAGAAAATAAAGGAAAAGCCAATTTTGTTATTGTTGTAGATGAAAATATGACAACTACTTATTAGTAAAACACACGAGATTTTATTGTAGATAAAATATTTTTTTAAATTACGATTTCTTCGATTGATGATTGAGGATTAATACTAAAAGGAATTGTTTTTTAGTCCAATAAATATTTGTTTTTGGTATAAGTATTATTATGATTTATAAATCCCTCACTCCTCACAAACTCACACCTTAAAAATTCTGAATTCTGAACCCTTAATTCTGAATTAAAAAAGCCAGCCTACTAAAGACTGCTAACTGTGTGCTGAAACAACTCATTCCTCTTCATTTCTAAACCCGTATTTGCGTTCGAGTTCGGCTTGAAACTCTTCCATAACAGGTTTAACAGTGCTTTCGGGCAGGTCTGCAATACGAATGTACATTAAACCATCTATGGCATTGTTAAATAATGGGTCTACATTAAAAGCCACTACTTTGGCGTTTTGTTTTATGTATTTTTTTATCAATACCGGAAGTCGTAAACTGCCCGGTTCTACTTCGTCAATTATTTTATCAAATTTATTTAAATCGGCTTGGCTTTCGTCAAAAATAAAATCCTTATCGGCATCTTTTAATTTAACCTTAAATTCTTTTTTGGGTTTAATATATTGTGCCACGTAGGGATCGTAATAGTTAGATTTCATAAACTCAATCATCAACGATTTTGAAAATTCAGAAAACTTATTGCTTATACTTACGCCGCCAATAAGGTATTTATGTTCGGGAAAACGTAGGGTGGTATGCACTATTCCTTTCCAGAGCAAAAATAAAGGCATGGGTTTTTGTTGGTATTGTTTGATAATAAAAGCTCTGCCCATTTCAATAGATTTTTGCATCATTGGGTACAATTCGGGTTCAAATCTAAAAAGATCTTGAAGGTAAAAACCATCTATTCCGTATTTTGGGAAAATTTTTGAACCCAATCCCATTCGGTATGCTCCGGCAATTAATTTTTCTTTGTTATCCCATAAAAACATATGGTGGTAATATGCATCAAAACGGTCTAAATCAATCGATTTATTAGTTCCTTCGCCTACTTCTCTAAAGGTAATTTCGCGTAAACGACCTATTTCTTGAAGAATATTGGGGATGCATTGAGCATCGGCAAGAAATACTTCATAATTTTTGCTTTGTAGCAAACGCTTATTTGTTTCTCTTAGTTTTTCTATTTCTTTTTCAATTATTTCAACCGGTAACGGATTTACAATCTTTTTTGGAGGTTTCGGGAATTTAATACTTTTTGGAAATGTATTTAACAATTTCTTTTTTTCAAAAGGATTGGCAAGCATATAGGTTTTTTTCCGAAGAAAAGAAGTATACTCTCCCAAATCTTCATATTCCTGTTGGTCTTTTACCAAAATGGGTTTACCTATTCGTACTTTTATGATACGTTCTTTCTGTGTTAATAATTCCGAAGGTAATTTAGCCGTTCGCAGGGTGTCACTAATTTTTGCCAGCCGGTAAAAAAGCGGACTGTTTTTTGCGTGAAAATAAATGGGTACCACCGGTACTTGAGCTCTTTTAATTAGCTTCATCGCAGCTTCTTCCCAAGCTTTATCTACATAAATAGTCCCTTCTTTACAGGTGGACACTTCACCGGCAGGAAATATACCTAACGGATGACCGTCTTTTAAGTGTTGCAAGGCATTTTTAAAACCGGAAACACTCGATTTTACATCCTTTCTGTTTTCAAACGGGTTTACGGGCATTACATAGGGCTTCATAGGCTTAATGCGATGTAATAAAAAATTTGCAATGATTTTATAGTCGGGACGAAATTCCATTAACAGCTTAAGTAATACAATGCCATCAATGCCTCCCAAAGGATGGTTAGAAATAGTAATAAAAGCACCGTTTTTAGGGATGCGTTTTAAATCTTCTTCAGGGATGTCATACTGAATTTCAAAAGCATCAAGTAGTGAGTTCATAAAGGTTAAATCCTTTAAATGCTTCCGGTCATCGTAAATTTTATTGAGCTTGTTAATTCGCAAAATGCGCATTAAAATCCAACCCGCAAAAGTTCCTAAAAAACCTAGTTTTTCAAGATTAACAGCCTTAGCCATTTCTTTTGCGGTTACTAATCCCATAGTTTACTTGTGTTTTTATGCAGGTTGTTTTCTTTTTGAAAAACCAAGCAAATATAACTAAAAATAAAACGGTAGCTACGCTTCTTTTACAACCACCTGAATGGTCTCCCTGCTTTCTTGTTTTAGCAGCATCTCTTTGTTTTTTAGTAATGATTTGATTTCTAAAGGAGTGGAATGCCTAACGGTGTATAAAGTTACCCCTTCGTTCCACCGCACTTTAAATTGTTCGGTAAGCTTTTGCAATAACTCGGGTAGGTGATTAAATTTATTATCGATACACACCGAAAAACTAATGGCAGAATTTTGAATAAGATTTACTTTCATTTTATACCTATGCAAAAGATCAAAAATATAACTGATATGATGCTCTGTAATAAACGAAAAATCTAACGACGACACCGAAATCAACACTTGATTTTTTTTGAGAATAAAACACGAAACTTCCGGTTGAAGCGTTATACCTTTTCCTACACATGTACCCTTTGCTTGAGGGTTTTGAAACGATTTTACGTATAACGGAATTTCTTTTCGTTGCAAAGGCTGCAATGTTTTAGGATGTATTACCGAAGCTCCGTAAAAAGCCAACTCGATAGCTTCTTTATAGGAGATGTGATTCAATAATATGGGGTTTTTAAAATGTCGAGGGTCGGCATTAAGTACTCCCGGAACATCTTTCCAAATGGTTACACTTTGTGCATTTAAACAATATGCAAAAATGGCAGCCGTATAATCGCTTCCTTCTCTTCCTAAAGTTGTATTAAAGTGGTGTTCGGGTTCGGCGGCTATAAATCCTTGAGTGAGAGTTATACTATTTTGAATATTTTTTGATTTAATTGCATTACAAGTCCGCTCCCAATTTATTTCGGCTTCCCTGTACTGTGAGTTGGTAACTAAACATTCTCGCGCATCTAGAAACTTTACAGGAAAATTATTCTCTTTTAAAAAATAAAAAATCAGGGTAGTAGAGAGCAATTCGCCATAAGGAACAATTTGATCGTAAACAAAATTTTTGTTAGTAGATTTATTGGTTTTTAAAAAAGTGTTTAGTTCTGCAAAAAGAGCCAATATTTTCGTAAATATAGGATGGTTTTCCTGAAAAAGTTGCGATGCAATATTAGCATGATAGTTTTGCACTTCAAAAATACTATTTTCTAACAAGGAGGGGTTGTTTAGGTACGCATCTACCACATTTTCAAGTGCATTGGTGGTTTTTCCCATTGCCGAAATTACAATAAGCAAACGGTTATCTTGGGTTTGTTTTAAAACCGTTAACACATTTTTTACTGCTTCGGCATCTTTAATAGATGCCCCGCCAAATTTATATACTTTCATTGTTTTTTACATACTTTTTTAAAGCCTGTTCATCCATTTGGGCAATATACCAATCTTTTAAAACGGTTGCTCCGGTACGTTCATAAAATTTAATGGCGGGCGTATTCCAATTTAACACCGCCCATTCTACTCGTTTTACTTTGTTTTTATAAGCAAATTTTAATACTTCGGCATACAGTTTTTCTCCAATTCCTTTTCCGCGTAAAACTTCTTTTACAATTAAATCTTCCAGATGTACCGTACGCCCCTTCCAGGTTGAAAACCGAAAATAACACAATGCCATTCCTACAATCTCCTTGTTTAACTCAGCAACAAAACAGGTAAATAAAGGGTTTTTGCCAAAACCTTCATTTTGTAAATCTTCTACCGTAACCACAACGGCATCGGGTTCTTTTTCAAAAGTAGCCAACTCTTTAATTAAATCAAGAACCTGTGCCATATCTTGATTATTGGCATTTCTAATTATTAATTTCATTGTCTTGACAATTTTACGAAACAAATATCGGTTCTATTTCTTAAAAAACTCCGATATTTGCTTAAAATTAACCTTGAAAAAGCAATTTTTACCACTATGGCTATCCAAAACAAAACCCTAGGAGAGTTTATCATTAATAACCAAAGCGAATTTAAATATTCTTCAGGCGAACTCTCCAGACTTATTAACTCTATTAGATTAGCCGGTAAAGTGGTAAATCACGAGGTAAATAAAGCCGGATTGGTTGATATTCTAGGAACAGCCGGTGATACAAACATTCAAGGTGAAGAACAACAAAAATTAGATGTTTTTGCCAACGAAGCATTTATTAAAACACTTACAAATAGAGAAATAGTTTGCGGAATTGCCAGTGAGGAAGAAGATGATTTTATCACTATATCGGGAGGAAACAAAAAAAACGACAACAAGTATGTGGTGCTAATGGATCCTTTAGACGGTTCTTCAAACATAGATGTAAATGTATCGGTAGGTACTATTTTTTCGGTTTACAGGCGTGTTACTCCTATTGGTACACCGGTAACCTTAGAAGATTTTTTGCAACCCGGTAATCAACAAGTTGCTGCCGGTTATATTGTTTACGGAACTTCTACTATGCTGGTTTATACAACAGGGCACGGTGTAAACGGCTTTACGTTAAATCCTGCATTAGGAACCTATTATTTATCGCACCCTAACATGAAATTTCCCGAAATTGGAAAAATATACTCGGTTAATGAAGGCAACTATGTACACTTTCCTCAAGGCGTTAAAGACTACATAAAATATTGCCAACGCGAAGAAGAAGACAGACCTTATACCTCGCGTTATATTGGCTCTTTGGTTTCCGATTTTCATCGAAATATGATTAAAGGAGGAATTTATATTTATCCGAATACCTCTAAAAATCCCGAAGGAAAACTTAGATTGCTTTATGAATGTAACCCTATGGCGTATATTACCGAACAAGCCAACGGAAAGGCAAGTAATGGTTATACCCGAATTTTAGATATAGTACCTACCGAGCTGCACCAACGGGTTCCTTTTTTCTGTGGAAGCAAAAAAATGGTAGAAAAAGCCGAAGAATTTATGGCAACATACAAACAATAATTTTTTTTTATTACCTTTACATTACACACATAAAAACCACAACTATGAGCACAAAAGAGAAACAAACCTTAAACGGGGAGGATCAAGTTTCAAAATTAGAGGCTATAAAAAATATTATTTTCGGCGAAAACATTGCCCAATATGAAAAAGCGTTTAAAGAAGTTAAAACAGATATTGATACCAAAAAAGAATTTCTTGAAAATTATATCGACGATGTTAGAAAAGACCTCGAGCAACACATCGATTCGGTTAGCACAGATATAAACATCAGAATAACAGATCTTGAAAATAAATTAGACGAGAAAGCAGAAAAATTAGATGCGAAAAAGGTAGATAGAAAAACCCTTTCAAAATTGCTTATTTCGCTTGGCGAAAAAATAGGAAACTAATGTTTCTAAAGCATGGATGCCGCCCAAGACAAACTCAATTCGCTTCGAGAAATTCTTCTTACCCAAGACAGAGAGGATATTCAGCTAATTTTATCTAGACTAGATGAAATTGAGGATTTGTTGCAAACGCAAGAAAAATTATCTAGAAGAGTAACTCCAATTATCGAGCGTGAAATAAATTCGTTTAAAAAATCGATACCCGAAAACTTAGGACCTACTATTACAAAAACACTTCAAAAACAGATTGCCGAATCTAAAGACCAAGTGGTAGAAGCGTTGTATCCCATAGTGGGGAAAATGATTAAGCGATACATACAAAACGAGATAAAAATTTTATCTGAAAAAATTAACAAACAAATTAACCACACCTTTTCGTTTAAACGATTTAAACAAAAAATTACTTCAGTTTTCACCGGAGTTAAAGAAAGCGATATTATTATTAGTGATTTAGCCGATGCCACCATACTTCAAGTTTTTGTTATCGAAAAAGACTCAGGTATTTTATTGGGTTCTTTTTCTAAAGAAAACACCATTGACCAAGACCTGATTTCAGGAATGTTAACAGCGATTAAAAGTTTTGTTGAAGACGCTTTTCAAAAAGAACAACAAAATCTGGAAACCATAGAATATGAATTATACAATATTCATATTCAAAACTTTCACACCTACTATATTGCAACCGTGATTTCAGGAATCTTTACCGAAGCCGACAAAACCCATATTGAAGATGGCATTATTTTAGTGGCTAACAGGATTAATAAAATTAAAAATTTGAAAAATACAACTAAAGTTAACGCTGTTTTAAATTCTTATTTTAACTCATGAGCATCACAAAAAAAATAGTATTACTAGGGCATTTTGGCGTGGGCAAAACCAGTTTAATACGTCAGTATATCGATAAGGAATTCAATCCGGAATATATGGTAACTATCGGGTTGCAAGTAAAGAAAAAACAACTTGAAATTAACGGCAATATCGTGTCGCTTATTATTTGGGATATCGAGGGAAATACCTCAGTAGAAAAATCCAGAAAATCTTATCTTCAAGGAAGTTCAGGGTTTATATATGTTGTAGATGTAACCAGACCCGAAACATATAGAAATATAAATAACGAAGTAGCTTTTCTTCAAAAAAACTTTCCTGCCGTTCCTATAATTACAGTTGGCAATAAAATAGATTTAACAAATAGTGATTCGCTTCAGACCTTTTTTCAAGAAAAACAATTAAACATAGACATCTTAACCAGTGCAAAAACCGGAGAGTGTGTAGAAACACTATTTACGAACCTCGCCAAATCGTTTATCTCTAATGAATAAATCTTTTCTAGATCGATATATAAAGCAAAAAATACAACTTTTACAAGTAGATAAAAAAGGCTTGGTATTAGCCGTTGAGAACAAGCTTCTTCCTATTAAAAAAGGAGATTCTTTACCCGATTTGTTTCCCTTTTTTGAAAGTTTATTTTTAATTATTAATGAAGTACAATCGCAAACTCTTTATCCTTGTGTTGAGTTTATTAACGACAATAAAAAATTACTAATCGATGTTACAGTAGTTAAAGACGAGGGTTTGTTATTTTTACTTTTATCCGATTTTACAACTCATTACCAAGAGAGCAATACGCTTATACAAGAAAAAAACGAAAGCGTAATTACCAACCAAAAATTACTTTTTGAAAAAGAACTCTTTAATGAAAAAGAAAAACTCACCAACCTGTTTTTAGCCAGACTTAGTCACGAGCTTCGCTCTCCGCTAAGCAACATCTTAGGTTTAACCGGTCTCTTACAAGAGTCTAACAAGATGCACTACGAGGATAACGAAATGCTTCGTATTATTAAAAAAACAGGCATTCACATGGAGGCTTTACTAAATGACCTACTAGATATTTCAAAAATAAAACAAGGTGTTTTAGAGTTTAAAAATGTTCCCTTTAAACTATTTTCAATTGTTTCTCACCTCACCGAATTATACAAAATTAAAGCCCAAACAAAAGGACTTGATTTTATAATTAAAATAGACAAGGATGTTCCTAAAAATCTAATGGGAGACCCCGTTAGATTAAAACAAATTTTGATTAACCTTATCGAAAATGCGTTTAAACACACTAAAAAAGGTAGCATTAAATTACATATTTATAGTAAAAAAAATAGTGCCGAAAAAACAATTATTTGTTTTAATGTTATCGATACAGGAAAAGGAATAGATTCGGCTGAAATTTCAAACGTTTTTAAAGATTATTATCAATTAGAAAACCTATTTAATCAATCTTCCGGTGATGGACTCGGACTTAAAATCGTAGAAGATTTAGCATCAAAACAAGGCGGGAGTGTAACAGTAGATAGTAAAAAAGGGATTGGTTCTGTATTTTCGGTTTGTATTCCTTACAAAACATTATCAAAAAAACCTCAAGACAGAAAAAAATATAAGAAGGAAGATTATCAAGGTATTTTAAACCTTATTAAAGTGTTAGTAGTTGACGACAGCGAGATAGATTTAATGATACTAACAAAGATATTATTAAAAGAACTCTATTTTAGCATTGACTTAGCCACCGGAGTACAACAAGCTCTAACTCGTGTTAAAGTAAATAAACCCGATGTAATCTTATTAGATCTAGTATTACAAGAGGAAGAAGGCTTTTTGCTTATCGAAAAATTACAAAGCAATAAAACCACGAAAAACATTCCTATTATTGCTATTACAGCTCGTGCATTACTGGAGGATGAAAAAAAATCGG
>WFXA01000066.1 GCA_015490835.1 Flavobacteriaceae bacterium
ATAATTACCCTACCTTAAAAATTAAAAATCGTATTAATTAATTAATTGATAATTAATTAGTTAAAATACTCATTTCAATAATTATTAAAAACAATCAAATAAACACCGCCATTTTGTCCGTAAAAATCAATTATAAAAAAGCCATTTTGTCTACTTTATTATTTGGTTTGTATTTTGATAAACATACCTCAAAATAAACACGTAACTTGTCTGCTTAAAGACAAATAAAACATAAAACAAAATGAATTTAAACAACTATACTATAAAAGCACAAGAAGCCGTACAAAAAGCGCAACAAATTGCACAAGGATACGGACACCAACAAATAGAAAACGCTCACATTCTTAAAGGAATTTTTGAAGTGGACGAAAACGTAATCACTTTTTTGTTTAACAAATTAAGTGTAAACGTTCCGTTGCTAAAACAAGTTTTAGAAAACATCTTAAACAGCTATCCCAAAGTAGAAGGCGGCGATATTATGCTTTCGCGAGAAGCTTCAAAAACACTTAACGAAGCAAGCATCATCGCAAAAAAAATGAAGGATGAATACGTTGCAATAGAGCATCTTTTATTGGCAATTTTAAAAGCAAAAGACGATACTGCCCGATTATTAAAAGACAATGGGTTCAACGAAAAAGATTTAAAAGCAGCAATCGAAGAGCTGCGTCAAGGTAGCAGAGTAACCTCTCAGAGTGCCGAAGAAACGTATAATTCATTAAGCAAATATGCTCGTAACCTAAACGAACTGGCACAAAGCGGAAAATTAGATCCCGTTATCGGTCGCGACCAAGAAATTAGACGAATGCTTCAAATCTTATCCAGAAGAAGCAAAAACAACCCGATGCTAATAGGCGAACCCGGAACCGGAAAAACCGCTATTGCTGAAGGTCTTGCCCACCGAATAATCAAAGGTGATGTTCCAGAAAACATCAAAGATAAAACCATTTATTCGTTAGATATGGGCGCACTTATCGCAGGAGCAAAGTACAAAGGTGAGTTTGAAGAACGTCTAAAAGCCGTAGTTAAAGAAGTACAAAGCTCGGAAGGTACCATTATCTTATTTATAGATGAAATACATACACTTGTGGGTGCCGGTGGCGGTCAAGGTGCTATGGATGCAGCCAACATTTTAAAACCCGCCCTTGCAAGAGGCGAGTTAAGAGCCATTGGAGCAACCACTTTAGACGAATACCAAAAATATTTTGAAAAAGACAAGGCACTCGAGCGCCGCTTCCAAAAAGTAATGGTAAACGAACCCGACACACAAACCGCAATTTCAATTTTACGCGGAATTAAAGAAAAATACGAAGCACACCACAAAGTTATCATTACCGATGCTGCAGTAATTGGAGCCGTAGAGCTTTCGCAACGCTATATTACCGATCGATTTTTACCCGACAAAGCCATTGATTTAATGGACGAAGCCGCTGCAAAACTCAGAATGGAAATCAATTCAAAACCTGAAGAATTAGATAAACTAGACCGTAAAATCATGCAGCTTGAAATTGAGATTGAAGCCATTAAACGCGAAAAAGACAAAAAGAAACTGCAAAAGCTTCAAGAAGAATTGGCAAATATTAAAAGCCAAAGAGACGATATTTATGCCAAATGGAAGCATGAAAAAGACTTGCTTGACCAAATAAACAGAGTAAAAGAAGAAATAGAGCAAGCAAAACTGGAAGCCGAACAAGCAGAACGAGACGGAAATTACGGATTGGTTGCCGAAATTCGTTACGGAAAGCTAAAAACTTTAGAAGAAAAATTACACAGCCTGCAAGCAGAATTTGCCTCCATAAAAAACCAAGCGCTGGTAAAAGAAGAAGTTACCCGAGAAGATGTAGCCGAAGTAGTAGCAAAATGGACCGGTATTCCCGTTTCTAAAATGTTGCAAAGCGAACGCGAAAAACTACTGCACCTTGAAGAAGAACTGCACAAACGCGTGGTAGGACAAGACGAAGCAATACAAGCCGTAGCCGATGCCGTACGTCGCTCTCGTGCCGGATTGCAAGACCAAAACCGTCCTATTGGCTCATTTCTATTCTTAGGTACAACCGGAGTAGGTAAAACCGAACTTGCCAAAGCACTTGCCGAATATTTATTTGATAGCGATAAAGCGATGACCCGAATCGATATGAGCGAATACCAAGAAAAACATTCGGTAAGCAGACTCGTTGGTGCACCTCCCGGATATGTGGGTTATGACGAAGGCGGACAATTAACCGAAGCCGTAAGACGCAAACCTTATTCGGTAATTTTGTTAGACGAAATTGAAAAAGCGCATCCCGATACTTTTAATATTCTGTTACAAGTATTAGACGAAGGACGATTAACCGATAACAAAGGACGTACCGCCGATTTTAGAAATACCATTATTATAATGACCAGCAATATGGGAAGTCATATTCTTCAAGAAAAACTGGAGAATTTAGATATGAAAGAACGAAGAGTGGTGATGGATATAGCCGAAAAAGAAGTACTCGAATTATTAAAAAAACAAATTCGTCCCGAATTCTTAAACCGAATAGACGAGATTGTAATGTTTACTCCCTTAAATGAAGAAGAAGTAAAACAAATTGTACAAATTCAATTAAAGAATTTGAAGAAAAAATTACAAGAAAACGATATTAAGTTAGAAATATCCGATGATGTCATAGCACACATTTCTATAGTAGGATTCGATCCGCAATTTGGAGCCAGACCTATAAAACGTGCTATTCAAAGAGAAATTCTTAATGAACTCTCTAAACGAATCCTTTCAGGAGAAGTAAATGTAGATAGCAGTGTAAAAATTGAACTTAAAGACAGTAAAATAGCCTTTAGTAATTAAAATAAATTAGTTGATTAAACAGCGAAAACCGTCTCATAACTGAGGCGGTTTTTTTATGCCGAAAACAACAATTTTCTATTCTAAAATAATTCCTTTTGGTATTATTTTTTCGGAAGAACCAACGAAAGCAAAATATAGAATAAAATTAGTATCGGTATAGCTAAAAATTTAAGCAAAAGTAGAGTTACAATACTTATTAAAAGAAAAATATATTTAAACCAATTGGTTTTAAAATCCCAAGTTTTAAACTTTAAAGCAAACAATTTTATTTCGGCATTAAGTAATAAACAACTCAGTAAGGTTAACCCTATTAAAAACCATTTGTTTAAAATAATACGCTGTACTACTTCGGAAGATTGAAAATGTAACAGTAGCGGAAGGCTTAAAATAAATAACGTATTGGCAGGTGTCGGTAAGCCTATAAAACCTGAAGTTTGTCGCGTATCTACATTAAATTTGGCTAATCTGTAAGCCGAAGCAATGGCAATTAACAAACCAATAAAAGGCACATACATAACAAGCGAAACATTCCAAGAATCGGCACTTATAATATGAGAAATATCCAGATACGTTCCTGTTGTTGCCAAACTTAATAATTGCACCATAACAAGTGCAGGTACAACTCCGCTGGTTATCATATCGGCAAGAGAGTCCAATTGCAAACCAATAGCACTCTGTGCATGTAGAAGTCTTGCTGCCAAGCCATCAAAAAAATCAAAGAAAATACCTGCAAAAACAAAAAAAGATGCAGTAATTAAATCTCCCGAAACAACAAATAGTACAGCTGTAATACCACAGAGTAAGTTAAGAGATGTAATAATATTAGGAATTTGTTTTTTCATGATAAACCAATTGATAAGAAATGATTTTTTACTAAACATACATTTATTTGTAAAATCACATAACTTTTATCGTCTATTGCAATAATACACAATATATAAACAATTTTAAAGTTTTATATACCGTAAAATAATGAGATATTTGCTAAAAATTATTCCTTTGAAAGTTAGAATAACTTGTATTGTTTTTTTGTTTACGCTAATTGCTTCTGCCCAAACCGTTAGAAAATACTCTAATGAGTTTATGAATATAGGTGTAGATGCTTCTGCTTTTGGAATGGCAAATGCCGTTGTTGCCTCTACAGGCGATGTGAATTCGGGATATTGGAATCCGGCGGGACTTGTAAATTTAGAAGACAATCAACTCTCCTTAATGCATGCTTCCTACTTTGCCAATATTGCAGGATACGATTATGTAGGTTTTGCCAAACCCCTTGACGACAGAAGTGTGGTTGCTTTTTCGGCAATTCGGTTTGGAGTAGATGATATATTAAATACCACACAATTAATAGATGCTCAAGGAAATATAGATTATAATCGTATTAGTTTATTTTCAACAGCCGACTACGGTTTTACGTTTTCGTATGCCCGAAAATTACCCCTTGACGGTCTAAATTTTGGAGTAAATGCAAAAGTAATCCGCCGAATAATTGGAAAATTTGCCAATTCTTGGGGATTTGGGTTGGATGCGGGAATTCAATTCAAAAAAAATAACTGGATGTTTGGTTTTATGGCACGCGATATCTCTACCACTTTTAATGCATGGAGTATTGATGAAGAACAGTTTGCTACCATTCAAAATGCCGTTGCCGGACAAAATCAAGAGCTTCCGGAAAAAACCGAAATAACCCTTCCAAAATTACAAATGGGAATAGCCAGAAAGTTTATCTTTCATTACGATTATACCCTCTTAACCGAAATTGACTTAAACTTGCGATTTGCCCAAACCAATGATGTTTTTTCCTCTTCTGCTGTAAGTATGACACCTTCGGTTGGTTTTGAATTTGCCTATATTGATATGATTTTTGTACGAGCCGGTGCAGGAAATTTTCAAAATATCACACAATTAGACGGAAGTGATTCGGTAGGATTTCAACCCAATATAGGAGTAGGTTTTAAATACAAAGGAATACAGGTAGATTATGCACTAACCGATATTGGCGACCAAAGTACGGCACTGTATTCAAATATATTTTCGGTTAAACTAGACTGGAGTTTGTTTAGATAAATTACATAATGATAAAAAAATACATCTTTTTATTTCTTCTAATTTCTTCAACCTTATTTTCGCAAGATTTTAAATTATCTCCAAAGGCAGAAATCAGTATTCTTACAATGGGTCCCGGCGATGAGTTATATGACTCGTTCGGGCATAGTGCCTTTAGAGTAAAAGATTCGGTTAAAGCTATTGATATTGTGTACAACTATGGTGTATATGATTTTAATACACCTAACTTCTATACCAAATTTGCCAGAGGAAAATTATTGTACAACCTTGCTGTTACACGGTTTTTACCTTTTTATAATTATTATAAAAAACAAGACCGAAGCATTCATGAGCAAATATTAAACCTTTCACCACAACAAACGCAAGCCGTTTTTAATTATTTACAAAACAACGCCAAACCCGAAAACAGAGCTTACAGATACGATTTTTTATATGATAATTGCGCAACCAAAATAAGGGACGTATTGGTTGCCGTATTGGATGATGCATTAAAATATTCGGATAATTTTGTTGAAAAAGAATATACTTTTAGACAACTTATTCAGAAAAATGTATATTGGAATTCGTGGGGAAGTTTAGGAATGGACGTTGCCATTGGTGCGGTTACCGATAAAAAAGCAACGCCTTGGGAATACCAATTTTTACCAAAATATGTTAAGAAAGCTGCCGATAAAGCCACAATAAAAAAGGAAACGGAAAAAATTTCGTTGGTAAAAACCCAAAAAACACTTTATGAAACCACAAAAAAAAGAAACGAAAAATCGCAGTTTCTAACCTCTCCCCTTTTTGTTTTCTTAATTCTAAGTTTTATAATAGTTTTTATCACTTTTAAAGACGCCAAAAGCGGAAAAAGAACCGAAATAGCAGACGGAATTATTTTTTTTACAACCGGACTTACAGGCGTATTTTTACTCCTTTTATGGTTTGCGACCGATCATAGTACAACTGCCGGTAATTATAATATGCTATGGGCTTTTCCGCTAAACCTATTATTTTTTGTAGCTATTTCAAGAAAAAAAACTAAAAAATGGTTAAAAAAATACACCCGTTTTTTAATTATCATGCTTTTTCTTCTCGGGGTGCATTGGGTTACCGGAGTTCAAGAATTTGCAAAAGCACTCTTGCCCTCATTTTTGGCTCTTTTTTACAGGTATTTATATTTAGTAAAAGTGTTGGTTTAAAACCCTATTAATCGTACTTTAACGTTTTAACCCGAAAAATTCACGGAATTTTTAAACGACTAAGTACTGCCAACAAATTTGTGTATTTTGAAAACACGCAAATTTGGGGCATTTCTATCCCGATAATAATCGGGAGGGGTTTCCCGCATTTCTCCCTTTGCCCATAGCAGATTCATATAATTCACTTCGTTTTTATATGAATAATGCGGGTTAAGTTTTTTATTATATTAATTAAATATTTCCTCCTCAAACTCCTGTATTGTCTTTTCTCTATTTTCTTTGGCTTGGTTTTGCAAATCTTTGATTTGTTGTTTTAAATCTGATATGTGATTGGCTATTTTATTTTGAATTTTAACTTTTGGAAATGGAACTAAAATTTCTTTAAGTTCATTGTTTGTTATTGCAGGATATGTTCCTCCAGTCATTCTATTTTTTAACTGTTCTAAACCAAAGTAAGACATTAAAAACTCTTTTAAATAAAATAAATTATAATTTGAACTTGGCTCTATAATTGAAAATCCAGAAGAACAAATATTACCTTCATATTTGGGCTCTATAATTACAAATCTTTTTAGGTAGGGTCGGGTTGTACCTATTAAAAAATCACCACTTTTAACTTGTTGTGTTGCTCTACTTGGTGCATTTTTCACTTCTATTTCTTTAAGTTCAGTAATTCCAGTAGTTGGGTCAATTGCACCTAATTCAATATACTTAAAGGCAGGTTTTTTAAACTCTTTCTTTTTCCAAGACCTTGACGGAAAATTAAAAACTTCACCTATTTTTTTTAGGTCGTATTTGCAATTTGATAATCCGTTTAATATTCTTAAATCTTTTGCCAACACATCCCATCTGTCGAGATTTTTGTAATGCACAAACTGCAATCCCTTTACATTATGCTTTTCCTCCAATTTCTCAATGCCCAACACCTCAAACAAATACTCCTCAATTTCTTGTTCTAATTGTTTGGCTTTTTGCTCTTGCTCTTTTGCTAATTTTATTTTACTGTTGTAGTTGGCTACAAGTCTATTTTGTTCAGAAAGAGTTGGAAGCGGTATTTTTAGATTTAATAGCGTTTTTAAAGGGAAATGTCTACCATCAGCACCAACAGCATTTTTATCCCAATTATCAGTTATTCGTTTTATCTTCAATAATAATTCAAAGAATTCTAAATTTACTTTATCCTTATCGATGTTTAAATAAGTCATATTGCTTGAACCATAAGAATTGGAAAATTGTGGGTGGACAATTCCCCATTGACCTTTAACCGTTCTTACCTTGCAATAAAATAAACTGTTAGGAATGGATTTTTGATATTTTCTCATTGTTAACTCATTCCCTTTTGCAATTCGATTGATATAAACACCTTTCCCTTGTGCTCTTACACCTAAAATCGGATATTCCTTATCATCTACAATTTCTTCCCATTCTACATTTGCCTTTGATAATATTTGATTTAGAAATACTACAGGATAGTTATAAGATAAAGTCTCTTTTGACATTCTCTTTACATCCCACATATAAAACTCAGAATAAGGGATAGTTTTTAATATTTCCATACTACTTAGCATCTTCTTCTAATTTAGTGATTAGCATATAATATTGCTCCGTAGGAGCAAACTGTTTGTAGCTCCAGAGGAGCAAATCGGTTGTAGCTCCAGAGGAGCAAACTGTTTGTAGCTCCAGAGGAGCAAATCGGTTGTAGCTCCGTAGGAGCGTCCTGTTAATTTATCCATTCAAACAAATATTTTTCATTATAATCTACTCCAAATTTTTTCAAAAAATCTAAATATTCATCTTTAAAACTTTTCTTTTTGTGATGATTCTCTTGATTTTGAATATAATGTATTACCCTGTTTATTTGACTTTTGGAATATGAAAATGCACCATACCCCTCCTGCCAAGCAAATTTTCCTCTTATCCAGTTGCTGTCGTTAATAAATTTTGATGAACCGGCTTTTATATCTCGTACCAATTCGGCAATACTAATTGCCGGTTTTAATCCAACCAATAAATGAATATGGTCTGGCATTGCAAAAACTGATAATAATTTTTGGTTTCGCTTGCTAACAATACCTGTAATGTATTTATGCAATTCTTCACGGTGTTGTTTCGGTATTAGGTTTTGCCTACCTTTAACCGTAAAAACAATTTGTATGTATATTTGTGAATAGGTATTCGCCATAATTTTATTTTTGTCTAATATTATCAGCTACAAACAGGGCGCTCCTACGGTGCTGCTCGATAATAGTTCTTTTATTCATTACAAACAGGGCGCTCCTACGG
>WFXA01000067.1 GCA_015490835.1 Flavobacteriaceae bacterium
ATCATGGATGTTTCATCTGTTTATAATTTTATATTTTGTTTATTTTCAACAAGTTACAATCATTCCCATGTGTGTTTAAAAGCAATCATGGATGTTTCATCTGTTTATAATTTTATATTTTACTTATTTTCAACAAGTTACAATCATCCCCATGTGTGTTTAAAATCAATCATGGATGTTTCATCTGTTTAAAAATTTGTAATTATTTGATTTTAAAAGTAATTCCGAATTTTACAAACATCCGGAACCACTTCGTTTTCGCATAAACTTATTTTAATCATTATCGGTAGGTTTCATAAGTTGTTATTTAGTTATTTTTTTAAATCTAAAATAAGAATAAACAATGGGAATTATTGAAATAATTGCCGTTATACTCATCAGTATTACAAAACTTATTTTTGAAGAAAAAATAATTCCCGAAATTACAATTCCTATTCCTCCCCAAAACCACAAAACTCCGCCAAGTTTATGTGTGTCTTTCCAAACGGTTTCATTTTCTAAAGCCCAAGGGGTTCTTATCCCAATAAAATAATTGGCTTTAATTGTCTTAAAGTAATTTCCGAGTGTTGAAAATAAAAGTCCGACTAAGATAAAAACAAAATTAGGGTTAGAAAAAGAACTGTTTTTTGCTGAATAAATAATAAATAATGCTAAAACAGACATAAAAGCGGTAAGTATCCATTTTAATGAATCGTATTTCTTTCCCATTTGTTTTATTTTATTTTTTGGATCTATTTTCGGAACAACCAAAAAAATTAAATACGTTAACACGGGTAGCATAAACGGAATTATCAATAATTCAATTTTATCGCCATACCGGTCTATTTCTCCTTTTATATTCCAATGCATAGGCACTTTTTCGGGTAATTGATTCCAGATATAAGCCAAATAAATAAAAGGAAGCAATACAATAAACAGTATGGGTAATTCTTTTTTTACATTTTATTCTTTTAAGGTTAGTATCCAAGAGAGCAAATCTTCTATAATCGTAGTATTTAGTGAATAATGAACAAATTGCCCTTTCTTTTCACGTGAAATTAAATCTGCCCTACTTAAAATATCCAAATGATGTGAAATGCTGGGTTTTGAGATTTGAAACTTTTCCGAAATTTCACCGGCAGTCCTATCTCTTTCTTTTAAAAGCTGCAAGATTTTTCTTCTAGTATCGTCATTAAGTGCCTTAAAAAGCGGATTCATTAATTAAATATTTAGACAAATATCTAAATATTAATATTAAAATGCAAATTTTTTTTACTTCACAATTCGGTTAACAATATGCACAAACACCTTATATTTGTAAAAATTACATTTTATGAAAAATAGTATATTAATTGTTTTAGCGACTTTTTTATTGGTTTCGTTTACTCTTCCAAATAAAGCAGACTGGGCAAAAACAGGACATCGAGCCACAGGTGAAATAGCCCAGAAATACCTCACCAAAAAAGCCGATAGAAAAATAAAAGAATTACTCAACGGTCATTCCTTAGCTTTTGTGTCTAATTACGGCGATGAGATTAAAAGCGACAAAGCTTTCTGGAAATACAGTGCTTGGCATTATGTAAACTTTCCGTTTGACAGTACCTATGAAGCTTCTCCTAAAAGTGAAAATGGAGATATCATTCAAGCAATAAATAAATGTGTTTCGGTACTTAAAAACCCTGAAAGTAGCCGTGAAGACCAAGTATTTTATTTAAAAATGCTTATTCATTTTGTAGGCGATTTACACCAACCCCTTCATGTAGGTCTATCCGAAGATAAAGGAGGAAATATGTTTCAGGTACAATGGTTTAAAAAAGGAACCAATCTACACCATGTTTGGGATGAAGATATGATAGAATTTTATAATATGTCGTACACCGAATTGGCAACTAATACCGACGAACTTTCACCCGAAGAATTGCGCAAAATACAATCCGGTACGATAATAGATTGGATGTACGAAAGTAGAGAACTATGCAAAGATATTTATGCACATACAAAGGTAGGAGAGAAGCTGGGTTACCGCTATATGTACGATTATATGGACACAGTACGAATGCAATTACAAAAAGGAGGTATTAGACTTGCGGTACTGCTTAACGAAATTTATAAATAACTAGTATGAAAGTAGATATTCTGGCTTTTGGTGCTCACCCGGATGATGTAGAGTTGGGTTGTTCTGCAACTATTGCAAAGGAAATTGACAATGGGAAAACAGTAGGAATTATTGACCTTACCCGTGGCGAATTAGGAACACGCGGTACTGCCCAAACACGTGATATTGAAGCTGAGACAGCTGCAAAAATTTTGGGTGTTAGTTTTAGGAAAAATTTAAATCTTGGAGATGGGTTTTTTAAAAACAACAGCGAAAATAAGTTGAAAATTATTGAATTACTTCGAATCCATCAACCCGAAATCGTACTTTGTAATGCGGTAGATGACCGACACATCGATCATCCTAAAGGGAGTAAATTAGTAAGCGAAGCCTGTTTTTTAAGCGGATTAATAAAAATTGAAACCAAAGACACTTTAGGCAATCTTCAAAAACCTTGGCGACCCAAACACGTGTACCATTACATACAGTGGAAAAACTTAGAACCCGATTTTGTGGTAGATGTTAGCGGATTTTTATCTAAAAAATTAGAAGCCGTATTTGCTTATGAAAGTCAGTTTTACAAAAAAGAAGCAAACGAACCCGAAACACCTATTTCTACTACCAATTTCAAGGATAGTATTACGTACCGTGCGCAAGATATGGGACGATTGATAGGAACCCAACACGGCGAAGGTTTTACCGTAGAACGGTATGTAGCCGTAAAATCGTTGTTTGATTTAATTTGAAATATGATTTCTCGTTACAAATCTAAAAATCAAAGTCCGTAAAAATTACGATATTTGAAATAAATATTTAAACAAGAATTACCAAAGAAATGGAAATTTATACAGATATAAGATTGGGAGACTGCAAGGAAGTTCTTAAAGAACTGCCTGAAAATTCAGTTGATCTTATTTTCACTTCACCACCTTACGCTGATCAACGGAAAAGCACTTATGGTGGCATCCACCCAACAAAATATGTTGATTGGTTTTTACCTATTTCAGAACAATTATTGAGAGTGTTGAAGCCAACAGGATCTTTTGTATTAAATATAAAAGAACGAGTAGTAAATGGTGAACGAAGTACCTATGTGATGGAGTTGATTATAGAAATGAGAAAACAAGGTTGGCTTTGGACAGAAGAATACATTTGGCACAAAAAGAATTCTTTTCCAGGAAAATGGCCAAATAGATTTAGAGACTCATGGGAAAGACTACTTCAATTTAATAAACAGAAAAAATTTAATATGTATCAAGAGGAAGTAATGGTACCGATGGGTGATTGGGCAAAAACAAGACTTAAAAACCTTAGTGAAACTGATAAAACACGGGATGAATCTAAGGTTGGTAGTGGTTTTGGAAAGAATATATCAAATTGGTTAGGTCGAGATAAAGCTTATCCAACAAACGTACTTCATCTTGCTACTGAATGTAATAATAAAAACCATAGTGCTGCATTTCCCGAAGGTCTTCCTGAATGGTTTGTTAAACTATTTACTAAACCCGGCGATACGGTACTTGACCCATTTATGGGTTCCGGAACCACAAATTTTGTTGCACAACGAATGGGCAGAAATTCAGTAGGGATAGAAATAAAAAAAGAGTATTACGATATGGTAAAAGAACAAATTGAAGAAAAAAAATTGGTGCTTTTTGAACCTAAAGAAATATATGAAACAGCTAAACATAACGGACGTAACTAAATACGTAGAAGATAATATCGGAGTTTTTCATGAAAAAAGAATTGAAAGACTTGATCGTCTCAAACTTAAAACCGTCTTAAAAAAGAAAAATCCGTATCTATTCAAAGCAAAGTATATTTTAACGGCAGGCGAAATTGTTCAAGGAATTGCTGATGCTTTCATATCGTCAGCAGAAGAAACCATTTTTGGAGACTGGTTAGAGGGACTGGCTATATTCATAAATCAGAAAGTATATCGTGGGTGGAAATCAGGAATTCCCAATATAGACCTTGAATTTAATAAGGAAAATATTCGATATATTGTAAATATTAAGTCGGGACCTAATTGGGGAAATAGTAGCCAAATCTCAAAAATGAAATCGGACTTTAAAACGGCGCAACGGACTTTAAGGACAAGTAATTCAAATTTGGTTGTAGTATCCGTAAATGGTTGTTGCTATGGTATTGATAACAAACCTGACAAAGGAGATTACTTCAAATATTGTGGACAAGAATTTTGGGAGTTTATTTCTGGAAGTGAAAATTTATACAAAGAAATGATTGAACCTCTTGGATATAGAGCTAGAGAAAAAAATGATGAGTTCCAACAATCCTATTCAAGAATGATAAATAAATTTACTAAAGAGTTTATTCAAGATTTTTGTGATGATAGTGGAAATATAGATTGGAATAAATTGGTTGAGTATAACTCAGGAAAGAAAACTTAATATATCCATCAAAGTACCGGAAAAACAGTAGCTTAGCGAACGAAGCTAATCTTATTAACCCGCATTATTCATATAAAAACGAAGTGAATTATATGAATCTGCTATGGACAAAGGTGGAAATGCGGGAAACCCCGACTTAGAAATGCCCAAAATTTGGGTGTTTTCAAAATACACAAATTTGTTGGCAGTACTTAGTCGTTTAAAAATTCCGTGAATTTTTCGGGTTAAAAATCAATAAAAAAGCCTCTCCAAAAGAAAGGCTTCTAATTAGGGTGGAAGACCGGTTTTGCGCCTTAGTAAAGTCGCATAAACTTCTCAACCGGTATGTATTTATTAAATAGTAAAACCAAAAAAAGCTCCTTGACAAAAAGAAGCTTCTAATTAGGGTGG
>WFXA01000068.1 GCA_015490835.1 Flavobacteriaceae bacterium
AGATGTGTATAAGAGACAGCTTTATGTATTATTTATTATTTAAGCTGAATTTTCCTCCTCCTGTTAGTGAAAGTGTAATAAATCCTACTAAATAAAGTAACGCCTTTTCCTTTACTTCAAACATGTTATTTCCATGAACAAGAAAAGCTGCCACCAACATAAAAATTATTATAGGAATAGCTGCCCATCTGGTTTTATATCCAATAATTACCAAAATAGTGCAAACTACTTCGGCGAATAATGTTAAAATCAAGGACAATGCGGGTCCTAACCCGATAGGGTCTGAAAAAGCAATAGTATCCATCGTTAAAATCTGAATTTTTTGAATTCCATGATACAAAAGCATACCTCCTAATCCTAAGCGTAAAATTAAAAGACCTAAATGATAAGATGTGGTTGTTTTCATTTTGTAATTTTTTTTAAATATACAAAACAAATAATACTTGTACTTTTGCATACTAACTAAAAAAAAATGAGTTCAGCAAAACATTGGATAGCCGCAGCCAGATTACGAACACTGCCGTTATCTATTTCAGGGATAATAGTGGGTTCGGCAATGGGAGATTCTAATTTTTTAAAATCCCCCATTTTTTGGTTGGCAATACTCACGACAATTGGGTTTCAAATAATTTCAAATTTTGCAAATGATTATGGTGATGGAATTAAAGGCACCGACAAGGACAGGAAAGGTGAAAAAAGAATGGTAGCAGACGGTATTATTTCGGGTAACGCAATGAAACGGGCAGTACTAGTAACTTCGGCTCTTACATTTACTATTGCCATTTTTTTAATATATGAAGCTTTTGGAAAATCACGTTTTTATACATCTGTTTTCTTTTTAGTGCTTGGCATTTTAGCTATTGTAGCAGCCATAAAATATACTGTTGGTAAAAATGCCTATGGCTATTCGGGTTTTGGTGATTTATTTGTTTTTATTTTTTTTGGTTGGGTAAGTGTGGTAGGAAGTTATTTTCTTTTTACCAAACATCTACAATGGGATGTTTTTTTACCTGCTACATCAATAGGTTTGCTTAGTATTGCCGTACTTAATCTAAATAATATGCGCGATATTGAAAGTGATAAACTACATAAAAAAAACACGCTTGTTGTAAAAATGGGAATACAAAACGCAAAAATATATCACAGTTTTATAATTCTTATTTCTCTTTTTTGTATGGTAGTTTATACCTTACTACATTATAAAACTTCATTTTTATTTTTGATAGCATATATTCCGTTACTTTTTAATTTGGCTACTGTTTGGAAAAATAAAAAGCCTCAATTGTTAGATTCCGAGTTAAAAAAAGTAGCATTGAGTACGTTTTTACTTTCGGTGTTGTTTGCGCTTAGTACCGTTTATTTTTTGTAGTTGTTTGTAAAACTATTTAATTTACTAAAGGTGTTTCTAAATAAGGAAAGGTGTTTACAATATTTCTATCACCTGCATCGATGTTATCGGTAACTAAAATAGGAGTATCTCCCGTACCATCTAATCGATTGCCGTTAGTTCCTCCAAAGCACAGCTTCAGCATAAAATCTATTGCATCGTCTTGGGGGTTTCTTCCTGTGAACATTGTGTTTGAGTTAGGGTTATAAAAAGTAGTTTCGCCATCGGGAGCAACTTGTAAAACATCTGAGGAAGCTAGAAAAGATGAAAAAACATCGGCATTTTGCCCTAAAATATTAGGTTCGTAGTTAAATTCTTCCGGTGTAAACCCTAAAGCTTCAGCATACCTATCATAATATCCCTCGAGTGCGTTTTTAAAAATAGTTTGGTACTCATTTCTATCGGAAGGAATGGTTACATTATAATTATTTCTATCAATAGCATCTCCGCCTAAAAATAAGTTTACAGCAGGTCTGCCCAATACATCTTCTTGTAGATAGGTGCCTTCAAAACTAATTCCGCCATCAATACATGGTTGGCAAGCACTTCCGCCACAATCTATTCCGGTTTCATCGCCATTTTGAATTCCGTCTGAACAAGTTACTTGATCGATTACATTTCCGTTTGCATTTTCGTCTGTACATTGAACAAAAAGCAATGACACGAAAGCTATAAATGCTATTGTTTTAAAATTTTTCATTTTTTTTTCAAATTATTGTTCTTTACGATTTGCTGTAACCCATACGTTGTAAGCAGGTGGAAGCCCTACCAATCCATAATCATTCCCTATGTGCGCGGGTGCAGTACCTAATAAACTGTTGGGTACTTCTACTACAATAGCCAAGGTGTTTTTATCTACAAAAAAATCGGTTGCTTCGCCTTGAGGAAAAAACCCGTCCGGAACGGTTGTTCCTTCACTAATTTGCTTAAATCGTTCGTTATCAAAAAAGAAAGCATCTCGTCTGGGTCCTGCAAAAAATTTCATACCGTTAGTTGTGGTTGTTATGTAACTATCTTCGATGGTAGAAATCTGAACTTGATTTCGGTTTTCGGTATTTATTTCGGAAGAAATTCCGGTATATAATGGAGCCGATGGTCCAAAAAAGTACATTGTGTCTGCTCTTTTTATGGCTTGTATTACCAAATCTTCAACCAAATCGCCTGTATTATCAATTTTTATTTCAATTAACACATCTTCATCAAATTGGGCGATTTGTGTAACGTTACCTTCTACCAAACCGCTTTGAAGCGTAACGGCAAAAACCGTATTATCCGGGTTTTCGGCTTCAAAAGCATAAAAATCTGCTAAATCTGAAGTAGTTCCCGCAATATTAGGTGCATCTGAATAATCGCCGGAAGTAAACAAAAAACCGGCAACAATTACCGACATTCCTCCAATGATTTTCACTAATTTTGATTTATTCATTTTATTATAATTATTTTTACAAAGAAAACACTTTTATAATTAATCATTACGGCTTATGAACCCATCTTTATCCGGTTGGATTCCCAAATTTTTAACGTTATTTCCTAAAGAAAAAATTCTTTTAAAAAATAAAGGTTCTAAGTTTTTTTATGAAGCATTGAAAAGCACAGGTTTTATCTATGGTTTTTCGGTAGATTCGGTTTTAAAACTACCCACAAACAGGCTTCAACTTACAACGGATGAATATACTAAAATCAATCTTTTTCACGCACTCCTTTTTAGTTTTTTTATAAACAATCCAAACGCTAATAATAACGATGCTATAGATAGTATTATTGCGTTTTACAAACTTTTTGAAAAAGGAAAAACTTCTTTTTTAAAGAAGATTTCTTTTTCAAAATCACCAACAGATACTCTTGAACAGTTATTTTTTTCAAGATTACAAGAAATAAATTCTGTTTTTGAAAAAAACACGGCATCTTTATTAACCTATGCGTTATTATATATAGATGTGTTGAGTTTTCAAAAATTTCTTCAAGAAGAAGCAAATATAGACCAACTTAGAAACTATTCTCAAAATTATGAATCTACCTTAATAGATTGTTGCTTTTTAGCATTGCAAGCTAAACAGAATAAAACCAGAGATGATGAACAACTCATTGATTTATACCAATCGTCTAAAGAGTTTGTATTAGAAACCCACCACACTAGTCTTAAACAGATATCTCAAAGCTTTTCTAACTTTAATTATTTTGAAAAAAAATACATTCTTGATTTATGTACGTTAGCGGTTTGGGAAGATAAAAAATTAGATCAATCTGAACGAGGCTTTTTAAATCAGATTGCAACTTTAATGCAATTTCCCTCTAATTTTATCAATCAAAACATAGCCGACATTAAACAGTTTTCAGAAAAAAACAATACAAAAATTAAATTGTTTGAATACAATCACCCCATTAATCAGTTGTATAAAAATGCTTTTGAAACGGTAAAATTATTAATTATTAGAAACAGCAAACGCTTAACGCAAGAATTACTTGAAAGTAAAGAATTACTCATTTTATTAGGACAATCTACGTTGCGAAATCTTTCAAATGAAGAAAAGAAAAAAGTTAAAAATCAGCTTCTGGATATTTGCAAAACAGTGCCTTCGTTAACCATTTTTTTGGTTCCGGGCGGCAGCTTGCTTCTTCCCTTACTAATTAAACTTATACCGGCACTGCTCCCTTCTGCCTTTAATGAAAATAAAATTGAAAAATAAACTACCCAATTAACCCGCATTATTCATATAAAAACGAAGTGAATTATATGAATCTGCTATGGACAAAGGGAGAAATGCGGGAAACCCCGACTTAGAAATACCCCAAATTTGAGTGTTTTCAAAATACACAAATTTGTTGGCAGTACTTAGTCGTTTAAAAATTCCGTGAATTTTTCGGGTTAATATACTGTCTAATTATTAATTAAAATTATAATTTGACAGTTAGCATAAATAATAATTACCTTTGCCGGCTATGGCTAGAAAACGTAATAAACACATTATTTTTGAAAATATTGAAGTGATAGATGCCGGAGCTAAAGGTAAAGCTATTGCAAAAGCTCCCGACGGAAAAGTGATTTTTATAAAAAATGCCGTTCCCGGCGACATTTGTACAGTTAAAACTTTTAAAAAAAGAAAAAACTATTACGAAGCATCTACAATAAGTTTCGATAAATTTTCAGAAAAAAGAACACAACCCGCTTGCGAACATTTTGGTGTTTGTGGTGGTTGTAAATGGCAACATATGGCGTATGAGTTTCAACTTTTTTATAAACAACAAGAAGTTGAAAACAATCTAAAACGCCTTGGTAATATTACCCTACCAAAAGTTTTTCCAATTATTGGATCTGCCGAACAGTATTACTATAGAAATAAAATGGAATTTTCTTTTAGCAATAATAAATGGCTAACATTAGACCAAATTAACAGCAATGAAGTAATTGAAAACAAAAATGCTTTGGGTTTTCATATTCCCGGAATGTGGGATAAAATTTTAGATATAAATAAATGTTGGTTACAAACCAATCCCAGCAATGCCATTAGACAGTTTGTAAAGCAAAAAGCCGAAGAACTTAACATTTCTTTTTTTAATATTAGAAATCAAGAAGGCTTATTAAGAACACTTATGATTAGAACATCCACTACAAAAGAGATTATGGTTCTTTTACAATTTTATAAAGAAAATAAAGAAAAACGCGAACAATTACTACAAGCTATTTCTGCTAATTTTCCCGAAATAACCTCACTACAATATGTTATTAACAGCAAAGGTAACGATACCATATACGACCAAGATGTAATATGTTTTAGCGGAAAAGATCATATTTTTGAACAAATGGAAGGACTTCGGTTTAAAATTACTGCCAAATCTTTTTACCAAACCAATAGTGCTCAAGCCTACCAATTGTATAAAATAACTCGTGATTTTGCCGGTTTAACCGGAAATGAAATTGTTTACGACCTCTATACAGGAACAGGTACCATTGCACAATTTGTGGCAAAACAAGCCGAAAAGGTAGTTGGTATTGAAGCCGTACCCGAAGCCATTGAAGCTGCAAAAGAAAATGCAAAAATTAATAACATTAACAATGCACAATTTTTTGCAGGAGATATGAAAAAAATTTTTACCCAACAGTTTATTTTGCAGCACGAAAAACCTGATGTAATAATTACAGATCCGCCCAGAGACGGAATGCACAAAGACGTTATAAAACAACTTATTAAAGTTGCACCTACAAAAATTGTTTATGTAAGTTGCAACAGTGCAACGCAAGCAAGAGACTTGGCTTTACTGGATGAATACTACAAAGTAACCAAAGTACAACCGGTTGATATGTTTCCGCAAACGCATCATGTAGAAAATGTTGTACTTTTGGAAAAAAGATTATAGTATGATTAAAAAATCAATAATTAGTTTCGTGTTAATTTTTATGATATCGGGTTGCACCAGCGATGACATTTGTGAAGAGGGAAGCCCAACAACACCATTATTAATTATCACCTTTAAAGACTTCATTAATCCTGAAGTTTCTAAAGAAGTAACCTCGCTAACCATAAAAACCGATGAAGAAAATCCCGTTGTTTTGCTTCACCAAGCTACAACAGATTCTATAGCCATTCCGTTAAACACAAACACATCCGTAACAAAATTGTTTTTTATAAAAAATGACAATGAAGAAGACACAGGAAACTACGATGTTGTTACTTTTACCTACCAAACCCAGCTGGAATATATAAACCGAGCCTGCGGTTACAAAGTAAATTACAACAACTTAGATGCGCAACTTGAGACAGAAAACACTACCAATTGGATACAACAAATTAACCTTTTACAAACCACTGTTAAAGATGAAACAAGCACACATATTTCTATTTTACATTAGTCTTGTGTTTGCTACAACATCTTTAGTAGCACAAGAAGAAGACCAAAAACAGCAAGACACATTATCTGCCAAGCACAAATACGGTTTGCGAATAGGAGCTGATATTAGTAAACCACTTCGAACTTTTTTAGAAAAAGGATATTCAGGTTTTGAAGTTGTGGGCGATTTTAGATTTTCTAAAAATTTTTATTTCGCAGCCGAATTGGGTTCTGAAAAAAAGGATTGGAACAAACCAAACCTTACCAACACAACCACAGGTAGTTATATTAAATTAGGAGCTGATTACAACGCTTATAGCAATTGGTTAAATATGAATAATGCCATATTTGCAGGTTTACGATATGGTTTTTCAACATTTAAACAAGAACTTACCGGATATAGTATTTATACAACCAATCATGATTTTCCAAATCCATTTGTAGAAACATCGCAAGAGTTTTCGGGTTTAACCGCACACTGGTTAGAACTTATTGTGGGTGTAAAAACAGAAATTTTAACTAATTTATTTCTAAGCATTAACCTACAATTAAAAAGAAAAATAGCCGAAGTAAAACCCGATAATTATGATAATCTGTACATTCCCGGCTTCAACAAAACAAATGATTACAGTGATTTTGGTGTAGGGTATGGCTATACGATTTCTTACCTAATTCCTATTTTTAAAAAATAAAGGCGTATCAATATTATTATTGCCCTCTATAAAAAATAATGGTACTCAGCGTTTTTATAACGATGCTTATATCTAAAAAGAAGCTTCTGTGTTTAATATAATACAGATCGTATTGAAGTTTTTCTAGTGCATCTTCAGTCGAAGAACCATATTTTGCATTTACTTGAGCCCATCCGGTAAGTCCGGGTTTAATAATATGTCGAATTTCGTAAAATGGAATTTCTTTAGTTAATTCATTTACAAACACCGGTCGTTCGGGACGCGGACCAATAATACTCATTTCTCCTTTTAATACATTAATAAACTGGGGGATTTCATCAAAACGAGATTTTCTTAAAAATTTTCCGAAACGAGTAATTCTATTATCTACTTTTGATGCGTATTTGGCTCCATCTTTTTCGGCATCAACAATCATACTTCGTAATTTGTAAATTTTAAACGTTTTTCCATTTCTACCTACTCTATTTTGAGTGTATATTAGCGGTCCTCTATTACCGAACAAATTTCCTATAAGTACAATAGGCAAGAGTAAGAGTCCTAATATCAATCCAATAGCTGAAAATATGACATCTAAAAATCGATGAAAAAATAAATATAATTTATTTTGATTACTTCTACTAAAAGGAAAATATCTATAAAAATCTTTACTCACATGATGCACAGGAACTCGGTGTGTAATTTCTTCATATACTTGTGTATATTCTCTAATAACCACTCCCTTTTCTAAGGTTTTAATAAGTTGATTATTTAAATCTAAAGTCATTCCGGTTTCCGAAGGAACAGCAACTACTACTTCCGAAATTTGATAGGCTTCAATAATTTTTTCTATTGCCTCAGTTTTAGGAGGTTCTTCAATTTCTTCAGATAAAGAAATAAAATGAGAGTTCAGTGCATCTACAACACCCAACACCTTATAATTAGGGTCGGATTTTTGAAGCGATTTTACCAGTGATTCTATATCACTTTTAGTTGCAATTAGCAAAACTCGTTTAAAAAATCGAGGGGCAGAGATTAAAACAATGTAAGCATATCGCCAAACAAATAATGAAACATTTACAGCCACATAAAAGTAAACTATTTGTAATCTGTTTTCGGGAAGCTCCGGAGTATAATAAGGAGTTAACAAGTAAAACAAGACCGTAACAGAAGAGGTAAGTATGATGTTTTGAACCACAATTTCAAACTTACTTGCTTTTTGCAAATTATACAATTCAAAAATAGTTCCGAAAACATTTAAATAAAACACTAAAACGATAGACCAAACCCAATGAGAAGCATTAATTTTAAAATAATCAAAATCAAATATTAACCCTATTAAATAAAGAGCAAACAAAACAAAAAGCGTATCAAAAAGTCGTAAAAGAATTTTACGCTCAGAAATATCAAAATGAATGTTAGCAGGTGTAGACATAGGTTAGTTTGGCGGGTTAAAAGTACGTATTTATTTTAAAATTTAGTAGTAAAAATCAAAATCTCATCAATGTTTTAGTATTATAGTTTGTGATAAATCTATTTTAGATACAATTAAAAAACATTTGGCAAGTTTGTTTAAAATTGTATTTTGCAAAAAAGTTAAACTATGCAAGAAACGGCTAAACTTATAGAAGACACCACTCCTTTTTTTAGTAATGACACTGTTATTTTTGGGGTTTTAATGATTTGCTTGGGTCTTATTTTTTATACTTCATCAATAAAATCAGGTTTTTGGAAAAAGTTTTACGCAATTATTCCGGCATTATTTATGGCTTATATTATTCCGGCAGCATTAACAACTGCGGGGATTATTGCTCCGGAATGGAAGGAAGTAAGTGATGCAGGAGAAACCACAACACACGCTACAAACTTGTATTATATGGCAAGCCGTTACTTGCTTCCGGCTGCTTTAGTATTAATGACTTTAAGTATTGATTTAAAAGGAGTTTTCAACTTAGGACCCAAAGCGCTTATAATGTTTTTAACCGGAACGGTAGGGATTATTATTGGAGGACCCATTGCCGTTTTATTTGTAGGAAGCATCTCTCCGGAAACGATTGGTGGCGAAGGTGCTAATGCTGTATGGAGAGGACTATCTACTCTTGCCGGAAGTTGGATTGGTGGCGGCGCTAATCAAACAGCAATGCTGGAAATATATGGTTATAACCAAAAATTATATGGCGGGATGGTATTTGTTGATATTGTAGTTGCAAATATTTGGATGGCTTTACTTTTAATTGGAATAGGAAAGTCTGAAAAAATAGACAAATGGTTAGATTCAGATACTTCTGCCATTGAGAAATTGAAACAAAAGGTATCTCATTTTTCAAAAAAAGTTGAACGTAATCCTTCTGTTACCGATTTAATGGTTCTTGGAGCAATTGCTTTTGGTACGGTAAGTGCAGCACATTATTTTGGCAACTTTTTAAGCGAATTTTTTAAAGATTATGTAAACGCTTTAACCGGTATGAGCAAAAACATTCTTAGCTTTTTAGGTTCGTCTTTTTTCTGGATGATAACCCTTACCACGCTCATAGGAATTTTACTTTCCTTTACCAAAGCCAGAAATTACGAGGGTGCCGGTGCCAGTAAACTTGGTAGTGTATTTATCTATATTTTGGTGGCTAGTATAGGTATGAAAATGGATTTGAAATTAATTTTTGACAACAAAGGGCTGGTAATCGTAGGATTGGTATGGATGACAATTCACGCTCTATTACTTATTGGAGTCGCCAAGCTTATTAAAGCTCCTTATTTCTTCCTAGCTGTAGGAAGCCAAGCCAATGTTGGCGGAGCTGCTTCTGCACCAATCGTAGCCTCTGCTTTTCATCCTTCTCTGGCAACTGTTGGCGTTTTGCTGGCTGTTTTTGGATATGCCATTGGTACCGTAGGAGCAATTTTGTGTACAATTTTAATGCAATTGGCTGCAGGCGGATAGTTTTTATTATTTTTTTTACGCATATTTGCAGGCTTAATATCATATTTTATGAAAACAGTTTTTGGTGTATTTGCTTTAATTTTACTGCTATTTAGTTGCTCAAAAGACCACAATCAAATGTCCCTTACCGGAAGTGTAAAAGGACTTAAAAAGGGCGTTCTTTTACTTCAAAAAGCAAATGATTCTGCAATTATTACAATTGATTCTGTAAAAATATATGATGATGAAACCTTTGCTTTTACTGCTGAGGTTAAAGAACCCGAAATATATTATCTGGGTTTAAAACTGGGAAATATACCTGCTAAAGAATATATTGCGTTTTTTGCAGAACCTTCAGAAATCAAAATTAATACAACATTAAAAAACTTTGAGAGTGATGCTGTAATTTTAGGTTCAAAAAATCAAGATAAACTCCAAGAATACAATAAGGTTGTAGAACGTTATACCAACAACAACCTAGAACTCATTGAAAAAAGTTTTTTAGCTAAAAAGGAAGGAAACGACTCGTTATACCAAGTTTTACAAAAGCAACAACAAAGAAATATGCTAGGTAGATACTTAGCAACTGTAAATTTTGCTGTTCAAAACAACAATTATGAGTTGGCTCCTTTTTTAATGTTAAGCCAAGCAAATAACACGCAAAACAAATACTTGGACACGGTGTATAAATCGCTTACTCCAAAAATTAAAAACTCCAAATACGGTAAAGCATTGGAGACTTTATTAAAAGCTAAGAAAAATTGATTTAGCTTAAATTATTGATTTTATCAATAAGCTCTCTGCCTTTGTCTTCTAATTCTTTATTAACATTTTTTAGGTGTTGTTTGCGATTTTCAACATCTTTTTGGTTCACTTTTGCTATGAGGTCATCAAAAACATCAATCGCTTGATCTATAATTTTTTCAGCTTCTTTAGATTCTTTATCCGGGTTTGTAAGTTCCCAAATATAAACTGCTTCAATAATATCGCCTAAAACGTAATTAATATCCTTTTTTAAATCTCTAATACTTGCCATTGTTCTATTTTTTTACAAAATTACGATAATTTAACCTCTTAATAAATTTTTTTCATCATAAAGTAAGGGGTGTTATCTTAAAT
>WFXA01000069.1 GCA_015490835.1 Flavobacteriaceae bacterium
GACTAGTAGTGGTCAAGAACAACCCTACGGTAAAATATATTTGGAGGATTCTAAGGGTCAAATTGCAAATGATTTTTGGGATACAAAATATGGGAGTAATCAAAAAGCAAGTTTAAAATTAGAGGAGCTATTTGGAAAAAGAATTTTTGATTTCCCTAAATCTACAATTCTTTTAAAAACGTTAATTACTCTTGGCTCAAATAACAACGACCTAATTCTCGACTTCTTCGCAGGTTCAGGAACAACAGCAGATGCTGTAATGCAACTCAATGCAGAAGATGCTTCGACAGGCTCAGCACAAGTTGGAAATAGAAAATTTATTTTAGCACAACTACCTGAACTCATAGACCAAAAAAACAATAAAACGGCTTACAATTTTGTAAAAAATGAGTTAAATGTAGAAGAGCCAACTATTTTTGAAATAACCAAAGAACGCATTATCCGTTCCTCTAAAAAAATACAAGAAGAAAACCAACAGTCAATTACGAATTACGAATTAGAAATTACGAAATTGAAAAATGAAATTCAAATTGAAGATACCAAGGCAAAAATTCAAAACTTAAAACTAAAAATTCAAAATTTAACCAAGCAAGATTTAGGTTTCAAAATCTTTGAAACAATGCCAATATGGGAAGATTATAATTTTGAAGCAGATGAGTTAAATAGCCAATTTAATTTATTTGATGAAAGCAAATTGACCCAAGAAGATGTAAAAGCCCTATTGGTTACTTGGAAAACCTATGATGGTGTTTCACTTACCCAAACCATACAAGAAACAGATTTAAACGGTTATACAGCATATTACAGTAATGGTAAATTATACTTAATGGATAAAGGTTTTAAAACTAAAAACTTAAAAACACTATTAGAAAAAATAGATAGTGATAAAGACTTTAATCCGACATCTATCATTGCGTTTGGTTATCATTTTGAAAGTAAAAATTTACGAGAAATTAGCGAAAACATTAAGTCTTATGCCAATAAAAAGAGTATTGATATTGACTTTATAACACGATATTGATATGAAAAACGAACTAATATTTTATCAAGCAAAAGATGGAGCAATTGAGTTAAAACTTGATAGTAGAAAAGAAACTGTTTGGGCAACGCGTATGCAAATGGCAGCTATTTTTGGTGTTAATCCACAAGCAATTTCAAAGCATTTGCAAAATATTTTTACACAAGGAGAATTGCAAAAAAAGGCAACTAGTTCCAAAATGGAACTAGTTTAAAATAATGTGAATTAACTATAAGATAATTGGTGTTTAGTAAATAGAATAAAATGGAAAATATTAATAATACAGTTATTTATCAAGCAAAAAACGGAGCATTAGAATTGCAAACCGATATTGCAAAAGATACTATTTGGGCTAATCTTAAACAAATAGCTGCACTTTTCGATAGAGATAAATCAGTAATATCAAGGCATATAAAAAATATTTTTAAAGACGAAGAACTTTATAAAAATTCAGTTGTTGCAAAAAATGCAACAACTGGTTCAGACGGAAAAACTTATCAAGTTGATTTTTATAATCTTGATTTAATTATTTCTGTAGGATATCGAGTCAACTCTAAGGTTGCTACAAATTTTAGAAAATGGGCAACAAAAACGCTTAAACAGCACATTACACAAGGTTATACCATTAATCAAAAAGTAGTAGAAAAAAACAAACAACAGTTTTTACAAACTTTAGAAAATTTAAAAATTCTTTCACAAAACAATAAATTATTCGAGGTAAAAGATGTTCTTTCGCTTATACAATCGTTTTCTAACACCTTTTTTAATTTAGAAAATTACGACAAAAATAATTTCCCTAAAGGAAATGAAATAGCAACAATAAAAACCACAGCAAAAGAACTGCAACAAGATTTGCAACTACTTAAAAACGAACTTATAAAAAAAGGAGAAGCAACACAACTCTTTGCTCAAGAAAAAAAGGAAGGTACTTTAAAGGGAATTTTTGCTAACATATTTCAATCTGTTTTTGGTGAAGATGCCTACCCGAGCATAGAAGAAAAAGCGGCACATTTACTGTATTTTGTTGTAAAAAACCATCCGTTTAATGATGGCAATAAGCGCAGCGGTGCTTTTGCATTTATTTGGTTGCTACAAAAAGCAAAATATGATTTTATATCAAAAATAAATCCGGAAACACTTACTACACTTACCTTGTTAATTGCAATTTCCGCACCTGAAGAAAAAGATAAAATGATTGGGGTGATAAAGTTAATTTTAAATTCTTAGTTTTTAATCATAAAACAAAGCAATATTAGTGTTATGAAAAACGAAATAGTAATATACAATCCGCAAGAACTCGAACAATCCGTAGAAGTAAGAATTGAAGATGAAATGGTTTGGTTAAACAGACATCAAATAGCATTGCTCTTTGGTAGAGATGTTAAAACAATAGGTAAACATATTAACAATGTTTTTAGAGAAGGTGAGCTTGAAAAAAAATCAACTGTCGCAAATTTTGCGACAGTTCAAATGGAAGGAGGCAGAAAAGTAGAACGGCTAATTGAACACTACAACTTAGATATTATAATTTCAGTAGGTTACAGAGTAAAATCAAAACAAGGTACACAATTTCGTATATGGGCAAATAAAATTTTAAAAGACTACTTACTAAAAGGCTATGTGCTTAATAACCGTATGAACCGAATAGAAGATAATGTTGAACAATTAACCCAAAAAGTTAATGAAATAGACTTGCAACTAAAAACCAACTTACCACCAAACCAAGGCGTTTTTTTTAACGGTCAAATATTTGATGCTTATGCATTTATAAATTCTTTATTAAGAAATGCAAAGAAAGATGTTGTATTAATAGATAATTATATTGACGATACCATACTAACTCTTTTTAGCAAATATCCTCATTTGAATTTTTTAATTATTACCAGTAAAATATCCAAACAATTGCAATTAGATATCGATAAATACAATAAGCAATATCCTAATTTAAAAGTTGAAATCTCAAAAAAGTATCACGATAGATTTTTAATAATTGACCAACAAACCTATCATATTGGTGCAAGTTTAAAAGATTTAGGAAATAAAATATTTGCTTTTAGTAAGTTGAATATTACTATTTTAGAAAAGAAGTAATATGAAAGGATTTAATTTTGAAAAAAACCTAGACCATCAAACACAAGCGGTAAAAAGCACGCTTGCTGTATTTGAAAATTTAGAAATACATTCGGTAGTACAAGCAGACAAACAATACATAAACCCTGTTTATAACAACATTACAAGGCAAGGAAAAGTATTTGACAATAACTATTTACCTTTTAGACAGTTTCGAAAAAATATTGAAAAAACACAAAAAGACAATGGAATTGAAGAAAATGTAAAAGGAAGAAGCAACATCATAGATATTATGATGGAAACAGGAACGGGAAAAACATATACTTATACCAAAACTATTTTTGAACTCAACAAAAACTACGGTCTTTTTAAATTCATTGTCATTGTACCTACACTTTCTATTAAAGCAGGAACAATAGATTTTTTAAAAAGCGATAGTGCAAGAGCACATTTTAAAGAGCAATATGGTAAAACCATTAAATTACATATTGTAGAAAGTAAAAAAAATAGCAAAAACAAAAAAACGTTTATGCCACCTGCTGTAAGCAGTTTTGTTAATGCAGGAGTTTATGAGAAAAACAGTATTCAGGTAATGATTATCAATGCAGGAATGATAAACTCACCAACAATGCAAAAAAGTTTTGACAAAGGAATTTTTGATAAACATACCGTACCTTTTGAAGCCATTTCGGCAGTTAAGCCTTTTATAATTATTGATGAGCCACATAAATTTGGTACAAGTAATACAACTTGGAAAAACATTCAAAAATTAAAACCGCAATTTATCTTGCGTTATGGTGCTACGTTTAAAGAATATGAAAATTTGATTTACACTTTAACGGCTGTTGATTCTTTCAACCGTAATTTAGTAAAAGGTGTTGTTGGTCATATTACAGAATTTGAAAGTGGAAAAAATGCCATTGTAAAACTCAATAATACAAACGGAACAGAAGCTACTTTTGAATTGATAAATGAAGGTAAAAAACAGACCTTTAAATTGACTAAAAAAGAGAGTTTGCAAAGAGTACACTCTGCAATGGAAGATTTGTATGTAGAAAGTTTAAATAAAAGTAAAGTTGTTTTATCTAACGGTATTGTGTTATCAAAAGGCGATAAATTAAATCCTTATTCTTATGC
>WFXA01000070.1 GCA_015490835.1 Flavobacteriaceae bacterium
ACATAGCTTGTTTCTACAACAAATTATTTTTTAAAAACTGTAACATTCTTGTTTCTGTAACAGACTAATTAGGTAAATCTTCTGTTATGGGAATTCAAGCAATGAATACTTCGTTAAAAAACAACAATAGGAGAAAACCACGTGTTCCGTTGTTTAAAAAAGAGCGCTTACGGTATTCGGTTTCGTCTAAAAGCGGAATGAACGATACGGTGAAGATGAAAACTTTTGAATATGCCAAATTTCAAAAAAACTTTTTAAACAAAAGAAAAAAGATCGAAAAAAAAGAGTGGTTTTATTACTAATAACTCTTGTTGTAACTATTTTAATTGTTTTGTGGATTCCGTATGTGCTCGACTATTTAATGGATACTGGTTATTTAGATGTTCATCCCGGTTTTTAACACCCTTTATCCTTTTCGCCAATGTGCAGTTTGATTAAAAATATGCGTTAGTATTTTTTTGTCGGTTTCGGTAAACTCCACATCTCGTCTTGCCATAACAACTTGTGCCACCTCAAAGGCTTTATTTGTTTTGTAGGTCGTAAACCCGGAGCTTCCGCCCCAACTAAAACTGGGAATAAAATTACGCGGAAAACCGCTTCCAAAAATATTGGCGCTTACGCCTACTACAGTACCTGTGTTAAACATCGTGTTTATACCGCATTTACTATGGTCGCCCATCATTAAACCGCAAAATTGCAATCCGGTTTTGGCAAAACCTTCGGTTTCGTAATCCCAAAGTCGCACTTCGGCATAATTGTTTTTTAAATTCGAGTTATTGGTATCGGCACCGAGGTTACACCATTCACCCAATACCGAGTTTCCAAGAAATCCGTCGTGTCCTTTGTTAGTGAAGCCAAAAATCACACTATTATTTACCTCGCCTCCTACTTTACTGAACGGTCCTATGGTAGTTCCGCCATAAATTTTTGCTCCCATCTTTACTATAGCTCCGTTACAAAGCGCAAATGCACCTCGAATATGACTGCCTTCCATAATTTCGGTATTTTTATCGATATAGATACAGCCGTTGGTAGCATTTAAGCTAACCATAGGTTGCAGGATTGCTCCTTCTTCTATAAAAATATTATTTTTATTTACGGCATAAACACCTTCGGGTATGGGTTGCGATGTTCTGTTTTTGGTAAGCAGTTTAAAATCTCGCTCTATGGCTTCGGCGTTGTATTTAAAAATATCCCAAGTGTGCGAAATTTTAATACCATCGTCATAGGTGTATTGAAGGACATCAAAATTATCAAAATCTATTTCTTGATCTTCTTCAGAAAAAAAAGCTAAAGGCTCATCTTCAAAAAAAATTGCCTGATTTTTTTGTAAAGCCTTAATAATTTTTACGAGATTATCGGTAGGAAGAAAAGAAGCATTTATCAAAATGTTTTCTTCCATTTCAACCATCGGAAATTTTTCGGTTAAATAATCTTCGGTTACGGTAGTAGTGGAATAACCCAAGTAGTGTTCCCATTTTTCTCTAATGGTTAAAATTCCCACTCTGATATCGGCTACCGGACGAGTATAGGTAAAAGGGAGTAGTTGGTTTCTTACGTTTCCGTCAAAAAGAATATAATTCATTGCGTTTGTTATATTACGAGAATTGGTATGAATTGTGAAAAAGACACCTTCTTTCACCTAAGGCAAAGCTAACAAAAAAACCCTTTGATAGCTCAAAGGGTTTTAAAATTTTATAGAAAAGTATGTTTTTACTTTTTAAATTTAGCGTATTTGGTTTTAAATTTATCAATACGTCCGGCGGTATCAATAAGTTTTTTCTTACCGGTATAAAAAGGATGTGACGTTCTTGAAATCTCCATTTTTACTAATGGATATTCAATTCCGTTAACTTCAATGGTTTCTTTGGCATCTGCTGTAGATTTGGTAATAAACACATCGCCGTTAGACATGTCTTTAAAAGCAACTAATCTGTAATTTTCAGGGTGAATTCCTTTTTTCATTTTTATAAAACATTTTTTACAACAATTTGGGCGTAGCTCCAAAAAGCGGATGCAAAGTTAGTAATTTATTTAAAACCAACAATAATTATTTTTATTTTTTACTTTGTTTTATCCGGTGGGTTCTAAGTCAAAAAAAATGTACGCGTATTATAACGTAACGTTTTACTATCTTTGCCTACAAATAACCACAACCAATCTATAAAAATAAATACGATGGAAACACAAAAAGCATCAATTAAGAACATTGCATTAACATACGGAGTATTGTTAGCATTATTTTCTATAATAGTATCTGTAATCACATACATAACAGGCAATCATTTACAACCTAAATGGTATCTCTCGGTAATTAGTTTGTTGGTTTCTGTTTATATAATAGTTTTAGCTATTAAGAAGTATAAAACCGGAAATGAAGGATTCCTATCATTAGGTGAAGCTATTAAGGTAGGACTTGCTGTTACTGTAATTTCAGGTATTTTAATAGCAATTTACAACTATATATTTATGACGGTTATTGAACCCGATATGGTTAACCAAATAATGGAATCTTCTCGTGAAAAAATGATAGAAAGCAACCCGAATATGACAGAAGAGCAAATGGAAATGGCTCTTAGTATGTCACAAAAATTTATGTCCCCTTGGATAGTGAGTACTCTTGCAGTTTTAAGTTCGTTGTTTTCCGGTTTTATCATTTCTTTAATTTCAGGATTAATAATGAAACAAAACCGTCCTGATTTTCAATAATATATGGATATTTCCATCGTTATTCCGCTTCTTAACGAAGAAGAGTCTATCCCCGAGTTGTATGCTTGGATTACCCAAGTAATGCAACAAAATAAATATGCGTACGAAATTATTTTTATAGACGACGGAAGCACCGATGATTCGTGGAAAATTATAAAAGAAATCACCCAAAAGGACAGCCACGTTAAAGCTATTCGTTTTTTAAATAATTACGGAAAATCTCAGGCACTTCATGCCGGTTTTAAATTAGCCAAAGGAAACGTAATTATTACAATGGATGCCGACTTACAAGACAATCCGGAAGAAATCCCGGAATTATACAATATGATTACCAAAGAAGGATACGATTTGGTTTCGGGTTGGAAAAAGAAACGGTACGATGCAAAACTCACCAAAAACATTCCTTCTAAACTCTTTAATTGGGCTGCCCGAAAAACTTCGGGAGTAAAACTAAACGATTTTAATTGCGGGCTAAAAGCCTACCACAAAGATGTGGTTAAAAACATACAAGTAACAGGCGAAATGCACCGGTATATTCCGGTGTTGGCAAAAAGCGCCGGTTTTACAAAAATTGGCGAAAAAATTGTACAACATCAAGCCCGAAAATACGGGCAAACTAAATTTGGAATCGAACGCTTTATGAGAGGATTTTTAGACTTAATTACCATTTCGTTTCTTTCAAAATTCGGGAAACGACCGATGCACCTTTTCGGAACTTGGGGAATTATCATGTTTTTTATAGGATTTTTATTTGCCGCTTATCTGGGTATCGACAAACTCTATTTAAACCCCACCGGAAGACTCATTACCCAACGACCGCAATTTTTTATTGCACTTACCGCTATGGTATTGGGTACGCAATTATTTGTTGCCGGATTTTTAGGTGAGTTGTTACTTAGAAACAATCAAGGGCAACAACACTATACTATTAAAGATAAAATATAACCGGTTTTTTCTTTTCGATGTGTTTATACCAAAAGGAATTGTATTTTAGTCCAAAATAAATTGGAATATTTTTTTCTGTATCAAGGCGAAAAACACAGTTATAGCCGTAGCTATAACGAGTATTTTTAACGAAAATACAGGTAAAAAGAAACGATTTATTGGACTAATATATAGTTGTTTTTGGTATTAGCTACCTTCCAGCACTTCACGCATTGCTTTGGCTTTTAACAAACACTCTTGGTATTCGTTTTCAATAATCGAGGCGGCAGTAATAGCTCCACCAACCGAAAAACTAAGGTAGTTAGTAGCTTGATTGTATAAAATGGTACGAATAACCACGTTAAAATCAAAATCGCCGGTGGGTGTAAAATAACCTATGGTTCCACTGTACAAACCTCGCTTGGCATCTTCTAACGCTTCTATAATTTGCATTGCTGAAATTTTAGGAGCACCCGTCATACTTCCCATAGGAAAGGTGTTTTTTAAAACTTGTACTGGACTTTCGGTTATAGCAACCTTACAACTTACCGTAGAAATTAATTGATGTACTTGTTTAAACGAATAAACTGCGCATAATTCTTCGACTTTAACACTGTTTTTTAAAGCAAATCGCGACAAATCATTCCGTACCAAATCAACAATCATAATATTCTCGCTGCGCTCTTTCGGGTCTTCTTTAAGTTGTTTTTTTATAGAGGAATCCTCTTTAAAAGAATCACTTCTTTTTGCCGTTCCTTTTATAGGTTGCGACACAATTTTGGTTCCTTCTTTTTTAAGATACCGTTCGGGTGAAGCACACATCGCAAAGTGCTTGTTGTTTTTTAAAAAAACGGCAAATGGAGGTTGCGAAATAGCATTTAGATGATGATAGGTTTGTAACGGATTTATAGCTACTGCTTCCGAAAAAAATTCCTGACAGAAATTCGCCTCGTAAATATCGCCCAGTTGAATGTGTTCTTTTAGCTTTTTAACTTTTTTAAAGTAACTATCTTTAGTGGTTCGGATGTGAATTTTTACCGCTTGCTTCCGCTGTTTCTTTTTTATAACGGAAGTTTGTAAGATGGTTTCCCAGTCTGTTTCCAGTTCATCTGAAACAAGATTCAAATAATGAATTTCAACCTTTTGGTCTGAAAATAAAAATAATTTTTTAGGTTGAAAAAAAAATACATCCGGAAAATGCAATGCATCAAAATTTTTGGAAGAAAGCTTTTCGACATCGTTTTTTACATCGTAGGTTAAGTATCCGAAAATCCAATCTTTTGCAGTTTTTTGGTATTCTTCCAATTTTTGAAAAGCTTGGAAAGAATCGGTTTTTATGGCTGTAAACGCATCTACGGCAAGTATTGCGTTGTAGTTGCCGTATTTTTCACAATGCGCATTACTGTCTAACCAAACAACTTCTTCAAATTGTTGTGCCCAAAGAAGTAATTTTTCTTTTAGATTATTAGTAAGGCGTATGTTTACTATTTTTTTTTGTCGCATTGGCTTATAGCAACTCAGTAAAATTAGTTACCACATCTTGAAATGCAATTTTTAACTCGGGATTTACAATTTTAGAATCGGTAACCGAAAAATTTTCTTGAAACGAGGGAAATGCAAAATCGCCAACTACCTCTGCTCCATAACGCGGCAAAATGTTCTTTGTATATTCCAAGGCAGTTGCTCCTCCTCTTTTTCCGGGTGACGTGCTTAATAACAGTATTTTTTTATCTTGAAAAAATTTATATTCCAGTCTGGATAACCAGTCTAAAATATTTTTAAAAAAAACCGATATGCTTCCGTTGTGTTCATTTACGGAAATTACCAACGCATCGTAGGTATCTAAAACAGATTTTAATTTTTTTAAATCCTCCGGAAACCCTTCGTTTTTTTCAATATCTTCACTATAAACAGGTAACGAATAATTAGTTAAATCTAAAATTTCGGCTACATTGTTTTCAAACAACCGGGCGGTATAGGTTATTAATTTTTTATTAATAGAAACGCTGCTGTTACTTCCTGCAAAACAAAGAATTTTTTTCATTCCGAAAAAGTTTAAAATTAAATGTGAATGGCTCCTAAACCGGAAGCTGATAGAGCTGCTTCTTTTACCGCTTCGGCATAAGTAGGATGTGCGTGGCTCATACGAGCAATATCTTCGGCACTGGCACGAAATTCCATTGCGGTAACTGCTTCGGCTATAAGGTCGGCTACTCTGGCTCCCACCATATGCACACCGAGTACCTCATCGGTATTGGCATCGCTGAGTATTTTTACAAATCCGTCTATATCGCCACTTGCTCTGGCTCTTCCTAAGGCTCGCATAGGAAACTGTCCTACTTTATAGTTTGCGTTTTCGGCTTTAAGTTCTTCTTCGGTTTTTCCTACGCTGGCAACTTCGGGCCAAGTATATACCACACCGGGAATAAGGTTGTAGTTAATATGTGGTTTTTGTCCGGCTAGGGTTTCGGCTACAAAAACACCTTCTTCAGATGCTTTGTGTGCCAACATTGCACCTTTTATTACATCGCCAATGGCATAAATATTGGGAATGTTGGTTTGCAGGTATTGGTTTACTTCTACTTGTCCGCGCTCGTTTATTTTAATGCCGGCATTTTCGGGTTTTAACCCGTCTGTATAAGGACGGCGACCTACCGATACCAAGCAATAATCGCCGGAAAATGTAACTTCTTTTCCTTTTTTATCGGTTGCAGTAACGGTAACTTCTTTTCCTTTAGATGCAACAGCCGACACTTTATGTGAAGTATAAAACTTCATTCCCTGTTTTTTAAGCGCTTTGGTAAGCTCTTTGCTTTGTGCGGCATCCATTCCGGGTATAATCCTATCCATATATTCAATAACCGAAACTTGCGCGCCAAGACGTAAATATACTTGTCCGAGTTCTAAGCCTATTACACCACCGCCAATAACCAAAAGGTGTTTGGGAATTTCGTTTAACGAAAGTGCTTCGGTTGAGGTAATTATTCTTTTTTTGTCTAATTTTATAAAGGGAAGTGTCGCCGGTTTACTTCCGGTAGCTATGATGGTGTTTTTTGCTTCAATTTCTTCGGTTTTACCATCTTGTTTTTCGATAACAATATGTGTTGCATCTTTAAACGAACCTTTTCCGGTGTAAACCGTTATTTTGTTTTTTTTCATTAAAAAATCGATACCGGCTGTAGTTTGATCTACCACACTTTGTTTTCGGTCTATCATTTTTTTAATATTGACTTTTACATCGCCGGGAATTTCGATACCGTGTTCTTCAAAATGTTTAATGGCATCGTGGTAATGGTGTGACGAGTCGAGAAGTGCTTTACTGGGAATACAACCCACGTTTAAACAGGTGCCTCCCAACACCGAATATTTTTCGATTATGGCGGTTTTCATACCCAACTGGGCACAACGAATAGCGGCTACGTATCCTCCTGGACCCGAACCTATTATTGCAACATCATATTGTGACATAATTGTATATTTTTAAGTAGAAGAAATCTGTTTTATAAATATTGGTTGCAAATGTACAATTCCCATTTTAGATTTTAGAACTATCAAGAAGAAAATTGAAGAGAATGGTTTCACATTCAAAAATAAATTCGCATTAACCCGCATTATTCATATAAAAACGAAGTGAATTATATGAATCTGCTATGGACAAAGGGTAAATGCGGGAAACCCCGACTTAGAAATGCCCCAAATTTGGGTGTTTTCAAAATACACAAATTTGTTGGCAGTACTTAGTCGTTTAAAAATTCCGTGAATTTTTCGGGTTAATTGTTATATGCTTTTTTAATTCGGCTTAAATTTCTTTTATTATCTCTATCCTTTATGGTTTGACGTTTGTCGTACAATTTTTTACCGCGACAAAGTGCAATTTCAAGCTTTGCAAGCCCTTTTTCGTTTGTAAATAAAAGAAGCGGAATAATGGTTAAACCTGAATTTTTTACTTCTTTTTCAAGTTTTTTTAATTCGCGTTTGTTAAGTAGTAATTTGCGTTCTTGTCTGGGGTTATGCCCGAAGCTGTACCCGTGTGAGTATTCTTGTATGGTCATATTTATTACATATAGTTCGCTGTTTTTAAA
>WFXA01000071.1 GCA_015490835.1 Flavobacteriaceae bacterium
TATCAAAAGAGATACTATCTAACTGTTTTTTGAGAGGAGAAATAAACAAGCTAAATCTGTCTTTAAGCGTATCGGGCAAGGGTTTAGATGCCGGTAAATCTAACTTTAACGGATCTACTTGCTTTTTATCTTTCCAAAAACGATAACAAACGTGAGGACCTCCGGTATTTCCGGTCATCCCTATCCAACCAATAACATCGCCTTGACGAACAAAATCTCCTACCTTTACATTGCGCTTTTTCATATGTAAATATTGAGTCGAATAGGTTGCGTTATGTCTAATTTTCACATAATTCCCATTACCTCCTTTTCGCTCAGACTTTGTTACCACACCGTCTGCGGTTGCTAATATGGGTGTTCCTATAGGAGCAGCAAAATCGGTACCTTTATGCGGTCTAATTTTATAGCCGTAGTATTTTATTCTTCTTCTTAAATTAAACCTTGAAGAAATTCGGCTAAATTTTACCGGAGCTTTTAAAAAAGCACGTCGGAGGTTATTAGCATTTTCATCGTAGAAATCGGCTGTGTTTTTGGTAGAATCTTCTATAAATCGAAAGGCATATATGGGTTTTCCTCGATGTTCAAAATAAGCAGCTTTTACTTGATCGATACCTGCCGGTATGGTATCGTTTATAAACTTTTGAGTATAAATTACTTTAAATCTATCTCCTTTTTGAAGCCTAAAAAAATCAATCGTCCAAGCATAAATTAACGCCAATCTATCGGTTAAATTTAAAGGTAACCCTTGTTCGTCCATTGTTTGTGATAACGAACTTGTAATAACACCCGAAGCTGTTTTTTCTACTATTGTAACGGGTTTCTTTTTATTGTTAACTTTAATACTATCTTGAAGATGTACAACGGTATAGTCTATCCGGTTTTTTTCGTAGATAAATACCTGCGGTGTATTAACGCTGTCTTTGGCTGCGAGAATTAAATAGGGTCTTCCTACTCGTAATTTTCTAACATCAAAACTATCTTTTATTGAAGAAACAATGTTGAATATATTTTTTTGCGTAACGTGATGTGCATCTAAAATAGCTCCAAATGTATCACCATATTTTACGGTATCTCTAGTAACTACAAAATCATCCAGATTAAACCCAAAAGCTTTGTTTGTTTTTTTTACAACGTGGGTTGTTTCCTGTCTTTCAAATTTGGGTTCTATGACACAAGAAATTATCGTTAAAAACCCTATGAGCAGGTAGCTTATTTTTTTCAAATTTGGAAAAAAGTATTAATTAAAATTACACATTTTTTCCCCAATCTTGTATTTCTTGCTCAGACCAAAGGCTTGGAAAGAAAATGCGCTTTTGGTATTTGGGGTGCATATATTTTTTCCAATCGCTTCCTCCTGTTGCTTCAATGTCTTCATCAGCAAGACCAGATTCTAAATAATGTTTAGCTGCATTATAATGCGCCATTACCCAAGTAATATTTACTGTATAATCATAATGCCGCATTGCTTTAATTAACTCAGAATCATTTTTTACTTCTTTGGGGAGTTCTTTAAATTTTGCGTACAAATTTATGGTATTATATTCTTGTGTAAAAGCAATAAACTCATTTTTATATTTTTTTTCGAATATTTTTAACAAATAGCTTTTTTCTCCTGTTTTATAATCTTTTCCTGCAGCCTGCCAATACAAGTGGTCTAGTGCATATTCGTAAGTAGTATTTCTGTCTATGGTTTTTCTAAATCGGGCATCGATTAGGTTAATTAAATCGGTAGAGGCAAACTCAATTTTTCGGTATTGCGCGCTTTGAAATCCGCTTGCGGGAGTTAGCGTATTTCTAAATTTAAGATATTGTTCTACATCCATCCCTTCTTGCATTATTGAAAATGAAGAGGTAAGCATATCAAAATACCGGCTTATTCGCATTAGTCTTGATGAGAAAAATGAAGCTTTTAGGTTGGGATGATACGCCACTTGTTCTATTTCCCAAAGAATCATTTTAAATAACAATTCATTTACTTGATGGTACATTATAAAAACCATTTCATCCGGATGCTCTGTACGCTGTATTTGCAGGTTTAACAGTGCATCGGTTTGAATGTAATCCCAGTAATTCATAGGTTTACTATGAAACAATCCTTCTAGAGCTGTATCTAAATCGATGCCTATGTCGGAATATTTTTTTTCTACTTCTTTTAACAATTCATTGATTTTTGGTTGTGTTTTCATAGCTAATCCAGTATTATATTGAACGAATTTTTTAATCCCTTAAACTCTATTAAAGATGCTTTTAAGGAGCCTACTGCCAAGTCGGCTTTTATTAATAGTGGCATTTTATTATCATCATCAGACACCCAAACCGTTAAACTTTCCTTTTCTTTAAATACTCTTCCGGATTGCACATAGGGTCTGAATTTTAAAGTAGCAATTTTTCCGAATTCTGTTTCTAACTTTTCTCTTCCGAGAAATTTAACTCTAAACACGAAGTTTTCTTTATCAAAAAACATATTCAAATCTACAGTTTCGCCGATTACAATAGCATCCATATTTAGGTTGTTTCTTAAATAGTAAAATGCCGAAACCATATCTTGTACATTTGGCGAAATGGTTCTAACATAAGAGGTATCGTGTTTTTTATTTTGAATGTGAGCAATTTTGGCTACGTGATCAAAATCTATCTGAATGTCTTTTGTGTGCCCTCCTTCATCTATTTGGCGAATAAATCGGTAAGGAATGTCTTTTTCTTTATCGATGTACGATTCATAATTATCTTCTACTTTAAAAAACCAACGTGACATACCGGTAGTTTTTCCTTCTCCAACTACGTGATACACTTGTTTTCCTTTTAAATTCTCTTGGTTTACTTGAAGGGTAGCATAACCGGCTGTTACAAAACCGTAATGTACTCTAAACTTAAACCACTCGCCATCGCCATACGCTCTATTTTGAGACAATACAGGGAACGTTATTAAAATTAATAAAATGAAAAAATATAGTTTACGCATCGTTATTTATTTGAAGTTACAATACATTATTTGCAACTTCTATTCCAAAATAAAGCGCCATCTTTTTTAGATGGATATTTCATTTACAAAGTGCCTCTCCTTGCTTGTTCGGCTTCGATAGATTCAAAGAGTGCTTTAAAGTTTCCTTTTCCGAAAGACTGCGCTCCTTTTCTCTGAATGATTTCAAAAAACAAGGTAGGTCTGTCGGTTAACGGTTTGGTAAAAATTTGAAGCAAGTATCCTTCGTCATCTCTGTCAACCATAATTCCGTGTTTTCTTAGTACATCTATATCTTCGGCAATATCACCTACTCTATCGGGTACTGTATCGTAGTAGGTTCCGGGTACATAAAGAAATTCGATACCTCGTTTTTTCATTTCGGAAACGGTAAACACAATATCGTTTGTTGCTACTGCAATGTGTTGGCAGCCTGCACCGTTATAAAAATCGATGTATTCTTCAATTTGCGATTTCTTTTTTCCTTTTGCCGGTTCGTTAATGGGAAATTTTATTCGCCCGTTGCCATTGGTCATTACTTTGCTCATTAGGGCTGTGTATTGGGTTGAGATGTCTTTATCATCAAAAGTAATTAGATTGGCAAATCCCATTACTTCGTTATAGAATTTCGCCCATACATTCATTTGTCCCCAGTCAACGTTACCTACCATATGATCGATGTATTTTAATCCGACAGGTGGTGGATTGTAATGGGATTCCCATTTTTCAAAACCGGGAAGAAAAGTTCCGGTGTAATTTTTTCGTTCTACAAATATATGAACTGTATCTCCATAGGTGTGTATTCCAGAACGTACAACTTCTCCGTCTTTATCGGTTTCTACTCTGGGTTTAAAATAGGATTTAGCTCCTCTTTTTGTGGTTTCTTGCCAGGCTTTTCGAGCGTCATCTACCCAAAGTGCAATTACTTTTACACCGTCTCCATGCTTGGTAATATGGTCAAAAATTTCGGTATTATCTGTTCCCGGCATCGGAGTTGTAAAGACCAGTCGTATTTTATCTTGTACCAAGACATAACTTGTACGGTCTTTTATTCCGGTTTCCAATCCGGCATACGCAAGAGATTGAAATCCAAGGGCGGTTTTGTAAAAATGTGCCGCTTGTTTGGCATTGCCGACGTAAAATTCGACATAATCGGTTCCCATAATAGGGAGAAAATCATCGGCTTCTGGAAATATTTTTTCCAAGCCGTATTCAAAATTTTGTATGTTTTTTAAGTTGCTCATGTCATTATAATTTTGTCAATTATTTTAGTTAATCTGTTTTCCAGCTTTTATAATACTCTTCTACTTCTAAATTTAAAGCATCTTCGGTTATCATTACGGGATTAAATGGGTCTATCATTACGGCAAGTTCACCGGTTTCTTTCTTGCCGATGCTTCGTTCGATAGCTCCGGGGTGAGGTCCGTGCGGGATTCCTCCCGGATGTAATGTAAGTTGTCCTTTTTCTATGTTATTTCTACTCATAAAATCACCATCTACATAATACAAAATTTCTTCCGAGTCTATGTTGCTGTGGTGATAAGGAGCCGGTATTGCCTGCGGGTGATAATCGTATAATCGGGGAACAAAGCTACATACAACAAATGCTTCAGATTCCCACTGTTGATGAATAGGTGGAGGTAAATGAACACGTCCGGTTATGGGTTCAAAATCGAAAATTGAAAAAGCATAGGGATAATTAAATCCGTCCCAACCAATTACGTCAAACGGATGATATTGGTGAGTATATTCCCATAATATTCCTTGTTTTTTAGACAGAATTTTAAATTCCCCTTTTTCGTTATGAGTTTTTAAATTTTCAGGTAATCTAAAATCTCTTTCACAAAAAGGCGAGTGCTCTAAAAGTTGCCCGAAATTGTTTCGGTATCGTTTGGGTGTGGTGATTTGGCTGTGCGATTCGATGTATAAAATCCGATTTTCTTGTGTGTCAAAATCTATTTGATAGGTTGTTCCTTTCGGAATAATAAGATAATCTCCATACTTAAAGTTTAGGTTTCCGTACATGGTACGCAAGGTTCCGCTTCCTACGTGAATAAAAAGCATTTCGTCGGAATCTGAATTACGATAAAAATAATTTTTTGAAAAGGACTTTGGAGCAGCTAAACCTATATGCAAATCATTATTTACAAATAGCGTTTTTCGGCTTTCTAAAAAATCTTCTTCAGGGTGAAGAGAAAACCCTTTAAAACTCAAAGCTTTCATGTTTTTAGGGATGGCAATTTTAGGTGAGACATCCCTAATTTGTTTAATTTCAGAAACGACCGTTGGAGGATGTAAGTGATAGATTAAAGAAGAATTTCCTGCAAAACCGGCAGTTCCAAATAGTTCTTCTTGATACATGCCTCCGTCAGGGTTTTTAAATATTGTATGACGCTTGGGAGGAATAGTCCCCAATGTGTGATAATGTGACATAATGGTAATAATTATAGATTGTTAAAAAAAGAATGACAAAACATACCGGTAAGATTATTCCGGATTTCTCTTGGTACTGAGCTTTATATCTAATTGCGGATATTTCCAATCTGTCGAAATCATATAACAAATATCTAAAAAAACACCTAATAATACTAATACTTTAAAAAAAGATACTTAAAAATTTATTTCATTCTGTATTGTTTTCACTTCTCTATTTGTAACAAAAGAGAAATATTTATCTGCAACTAAAGGATTATTGGCTTTTAAGTTAGCTAATCCTAAATAATAATATGCGTCTTGTAAGTACACACTGTTACTATTAATTAATACTTTATTTAAATGAAATATTGCATCATTTTCTTTATCAAAGGCTAAGTAGGTCATTCCCATAAAATAATGAATGGTATCATTTTTAGGTTTTTTAGCCTGTACTTCTTTCCATTTTTCTATAGCTTCTTCATATTGTTTGTTATTGTACAGTAATACGGCTTTCGAGAAAAGTTTATCATTTTTATCGTTTTCAGAAATAATAAGAGCTTTTTGGGGTACAAAATGTTTATAAAATAATTTTTGGTTTTTGGTTTTATGAAAAACCCAATAAAGTGTATATCCTATTAACAATAATGCTGAAAAAATAATTGTAAATCTTGTATAAAGATTTGTTATTCGCTCTATTCTTCGATAATCCTTCTCCGCCTGTGTTAAATGTGACATTCTATTTTTTTCTCCTTTTAAAAACAATGTTTATAAAACAGCCTAAAGGTACAAAAAAAATAAAAATGGAAATCCTATATTTGTATTAATTCAAGGAAATTCACCAACTCAAAGTGTTCATGTTTTTAAAAAATCTAATGAACAGCATAATGAGTCCTTGGTTTACAATAGAAACAGGTGATTATTTAGAAATAACCGGATATTATTTCAACCAAGTAAAATATATACGATTAAAGTAATAGAATGAAAGAACTTTCTGAACAAGAAAAACACAACCTTGCTATGATTATCGTAGGCAAGGAATTGGAAAAAGTGGGATACGAATTTTTAGGTGTAAATTCTACCCTAAAAAAGAATCCGCAGTTTGTGGTTTTAAAAGACAAGCAAACATCTTTTATTATTGTTGGGGCTGTTTCTTCTATAGAAGAGATGACTCATTATGATGAGTTTATGATGATTCCTATCAAAGAACATGCAAAAAAATACAAAGCAAATGTGTTTTACGCACCGGTTTGGTTAGGACATGGTGATGATATTCAAAATGCTATTTTAAAAGACCAACCGTATTCTTATATTTATGACGGACTAAAAGATGTGTTATAACCTAAGTTTAAAATCGTATGAACAAAATAATTCTAGTAATAGTCTCTTTTTTACTTTTCGCTTGCAACAAAGATCTTCCTTTTGAAAAAAAAACACTCCAAGGAAATGCTTTTGGAACCACCTACACCATTCAGTTTTATGCAACTTCAGATAAAGGGATTCTAGAAGGAATAGATTCAACTGTAACCAAAGTAAATAAATCGGTAAGCACATATTTACGAAACAGCACTATTTCAAAAATAAACAGAGGTGATTCAACCATTGTAGTAGATAGCATTTTTACAGCTATTTTTCGGCTTTCAAAAAAAATTCACCAAATAACAAACGGATATTTTGACCCAACCATTGGCGTGCTTCGTAATGCGTATGGATTTGGTGACGTAAAACCATTGAAAAAAATGAATAAAAAAACACTAGATTCGTTAATGCAATTTGTTGGTTTTAATAAAGTTACACTTTCAGAAAAAGGAACAGTTAAAAAAAAACATCCGCAGATTTACATAGACTTTAACGCCATTGCCAAAGGCTACGGAATAGATTGTATCGGCAAGTTTCTTAGCGAAAAAGGAATCGCTAATTATTTAATTGAATTGGGTGGTGAAATTTTAACAAAAGGAAACCATCTCGACACCGGAAAACCTTGGGTGGTTGGGATTGAATCGGTACACTCAGATTTAAACAATCGAAGTATTGCCACTACGGTAGCTTTAAAAAATATTGCGATGGCATCTTCAGGAAATTATAGAAAGTTTAGATTTGACAGCCTTACCGGAAAAAAATACGTACATACCATCAATCCGCTTACCGGTTCTGCAGAGCAGAGTAATGTTACTAGTGCTACCGTTACTGCTCCAACTTGCGCTGTCGCCGATGCCTATGCAACTTCATTTATGGCTTTAGGTCTTGAAAAATCTAAAGATGTATTGAAAAAACTTTCTGGAATCGAAGCCTATTTAACCTATACCGATAGTTTAAATCAACACAAGGTGTATAGTACAGAAGGATTTAAAAAAAGGATTAAAACTACTCATTAATATTTATTATCCTTAAAATGTTAAATTTTACTAAAAATTTTATGTTTTCTGTAACAGAAAACAAATTTGAACGTCTCAACTTTAACGTAAAATATTAAAAAACTTAAAATGAAAACCTTTAAAACACTTTTATTTGCATTAACTATCGTAGCTTTTATACCGGTTTCTGCACAAACAGCCGATGAAATCATTGCTAATTATTTTGAAAATATTGGAGGAAAAGATAATTGGGAGAAAGTTGAAGCCATTAAATCTGTCGGCGAAATTAATTATGGCGGAATGATGCTTCCCATTGAACAATTGAAAACCAAATCTGGAAAACAATTAACAACTGCCGTTGTACAAGGACAAACTTTTTATCAACAAGTTTTTGACGGTGAAACCCTATGGGGAACCAATCAAATGACTATGGCTGCCGAAAAAAGTGATGCAGAAACGACTGAAAACTTTAAAAATGATTTAAACGATTTTCCCAGCCCTTTTTTAAACTATAAAGAAAAAGGCTATACGCTCGAATTAATTGGAAAAGAAACGATTGATGGTACCGAAACCTATAAAATTAAACTTGTAAAAGAACCCATTACCGTAGATGGTCAAAAAGTAGATGATGTAGAATTTTATTATTTCGATACTGAGAATTTTGTTCCAATAGTTATGGAAAAAGAAATAATGTCAGGTCCCGGAAAAGGGATGATACTACAAATAAAATTTAGTGATTATGAAGAAGTAGACGGGCTTTATTTTGCTTTTTCAATTAATCAAGGAGTTAAAGATATGCCCTCAAACGGTATGGGTGGAATTACCTTAACCGAAATTACTATAAATCCTGAGATTGATGATACTGTTTTTAAATTTCCTGAAAACAAAACCACAACAGACGATAAAAAATAAATGACTTTTTTAAAATCCCCGTTCCGCAAAGAGCGGGGATTTTTATTTCCTTAAATAAGGAACCATTATCTTCTAATTTAAAACCAATCAACAATGAAAAAATTAATCCAACTGGTACTTTGTATGATGCTAATCCCTTTAGCTTCTCAAGGTCAAGAAATCGTTTTAAAAGGAAAACAACTTTTTGGAGATATTACAGCTAGACACATAGGTCCTGCCGGTATGAGCGGACGTATTACAGATATTGAAGCACACCCAACTAATTCTAAAATACTTTATATTGGAGCTGCAGGAGGCGGTGTCTGGAAATCTAATGATGCAGGTGCTACATTTAATCCTATTTTTGACGATCATATCCAATCTATTGGGGTCGTAACACTAGACCCTAAAGACCCCGACAATACTATTTGGGTAGGTACAGGAGAAATATGGACACGTAATTCGGTTTCGGTTGGAGATGGCATCTACAAATCTACAGACGGTGGAAGCAACTGGAAAAAAATGGGATTGGAAAATTCCGAGCGAATTGCCTCTATTGTAATAGACCCTAAAAATTCTAATACTGTTTATGTAGGTGTTTTAGGAGCATTATGGAGTGATAGTGAAGACCGAGGCGTTTACAAAACAACAGATGGTGGAAAAACTTGGAATAAAATATTATACATAAACCCTTCAACGGGTGCTACAGACGTTATCATAGACCCTAACAACCCAAATGTATTATATGCGTCAATGTGGGAGTTTAGACGTACGCCGTGGAGCTTTAACTCAGGTGGAGAAAATAGTGCTATTTATAAATCTACAGACGCAGGAAAAACTTGGAATAAAATAATCAATGGTTTGCCAACCGGAAAATTAGGACGCATTGGTCTCGCACTTGCTCCTAGTAATACAAACCTACTCTATGCCGTTATTGAAACCGGAAAAAAAGAAACCAACGGACTTTGGAAATCTGCCAATGCCGGAAAAACTTGGGAACATTTAAATAGCGATTTCGGGCTTACCGTAAGACCTTTTTATTTCTCACGAATTGTAGTAGATCCTAAAAACCCGGATATAATTGTTAAAGCCGGGCTACAAGGTTCAATAAGTAAGGACGGTGGAAAAACGTTTAAATCGTTAGGTTACATGCACAGCGACATTCATGATATTAGTTTTGACATAAAAAATTCAGATATTATGTACTGCGCTACCGATGGTGGATTTTATCGCTCTTGGGATGGAGGTAACACCTTTGAAATTTGTGAAAATTTACCGCTTTCTCAATTTTATCACATTAGCATAGATGATGCAGAGCCCTACAATGTATATGGTGGTTTGCAAGATAACGGAAGCTGGTATGGTCCTTCCTCCTCACCTGGAGGAATCACCGCAGGCGAATGGAAAGAAGTTGGCTATGGCGATGGCTTTAGAGTATTAAAGCACCCAACCAAAAACATTATTTATTCTGAAATGCAAGGAGCCAATGCCGTATGGCGATTTGATGTAAAAAACAAAAGAGTACGCACCATACAACCACTTCGCCGAAAAGGAGACCCCAAACTACGTTTTAATTGGAATGCTCCTATGGCAGTAAGTATTCACCAACCGGACAGATTTTATATGGGGAGCCAGTTTCTCCATAAATCGGAAGATATGGGTGAAACTTGGACAATTATTTCACCCGATTTAACAACCAATGATAAAACCAAACAAAATCAAGTAGAATCCGGAGGATTATCCCGCGATAATAGTGGAGCAGAAAATTATACTACTATTTTTACAATTGCCGAATCTCCCCTTGACGAAAAAGTAATTTGGGTTGGTACAGATGATGGTAACGTTCAAGTTACTCGTGACGGAGGTAAAACTTGGGACAATGTAACTGCTAATCTTACCGGAATCCCTTCCGGAACTTGGGTGTATCATATTGAAGCCAGCGTACACGGGAAAGGAACTGCCTATGCTGTTTTTGACGGACATACAAAAGGAGACAGAAAACCCTACGCTTTAAAAACCACCGATTATGGAAAAACGTGGAAAAATATCATTTCACCGGATGTAAAAGACTTTGTAAGAAACATTCAAGAAGATTTTGAAAATGAAAATTTACTCTTCTTAGGAACCGAGCAAGGTTTATACATCACTATTGATGGAGGAAAAAATTGGTCGCATTTTACCAATAACATGCCGCCGGTAGCCGTTCATTTTATAGATTTACAAAAGAAAACAAACGATCTGGTTATGGGAACTCACGGGCGGGGAGCTATAATTATAGACGACATTAGTCCCTTACGAGCTTTAAATCAAGAAATTTTAAATAAAGATGTCCATTTTTTTGAAACCGAACCTTTTACTATGTTTGAAAGTCAAGGTGGTTTCGGAAATGGTTTTGGAGGAGAAACTGCTTTTGTAGGTAGAAGTAAAAACAAAAATGCACGTTTTGTTTATTACTTAAAGAAAAGACACACTTTCGGAAAAATGAAAATGGAAATTCAAGATATGAAAGGAAAGAAAATTGTTTCACTTTCTCCCGGAAAATCTAAAGGATTAAATATTGTTACTTGGAATTTTCATACACAAATACCTAAAATGGCTGAAGGAAAAACCTTATCTTTTGGTGGGTTTACCTCTCCTAGAGTTCCTGCAGGAACCTATAAACTTGTTTTAACAAAAGGTAAAAAAAGTTACGAACACGTCTTTGAAGTAAAATATGATGATAAATCTCAAACTACACTTGCCGAACGGAAAGAACAAGAAGCCTTAACTAAGACACTTTATAATATGGTGGAAGATTTAGCTTATATGGTTCACCAAATAAATCAGAATATTAAAAAAGCAGATGAGGTTCTAAAAAACAATCCGAAAGGAAAGAAAGTAGCCGAAAAGTTTAGAACCAAATTACAAAGTTTAAAAGAAGATTTGGTAGTTACAACCGGAGATATGTATGTAGACTCTGCCGAACCCGAACTTCGCGAACGTATGGGTGAACTATACAGTAGTATTGCCGGAAACTATGATAGAGTTACAGCTACACAAAAAGAAAATTTTGATCTTATTAATGAAGAATATAACAAAGCAAAAGAACGATTTAATGCAATTATGAACAAAGAAGGAAGCAAGTTTTTAAAATTCTTAACCAAAAATAATATTACTGCACCTTCTATAAAAAGCAAGGAAGAATTTCTGAAAAAAAATTAATTTTTTAAGCGCCTTAACCCGAAAAATTCATAAAATTTTATGCGGGTTAAAAAGACCTCACAGGTTAAACATAAATAAATGTTATAACCTGTGAGGTCTTTTTTGTTTATGTTTTGATGAAAAACCGTATTTTTGGGGTATGAGTTTTTTTAAAACAACAGAGTCTGAAAGCCATTACAATCATTTAGAAAAAATGTCGGTTAATGAACTTTTAACAAACATTAATAAAGAAGACAAAACCGTTGCTTTTGCCGTAGAAAAATCCATTCCTCAAATCAAAGCACTTACTAAAGTGGTTATTAAGCAACTTCAAAAAGGAGGTCGTTTGTTCTATTTAGGAGCAGGAACAAGTGGCAGACTTGGTATAGTAGATGCCAGTGAATGTCCGCCAACATTTGGTGTGCCACACGATTGGGTCATCGGTCTTATTGCAGGAGGCGATAAAGCTATTAGAAAAGCGGTAGAATTTGCAGAAGACTCTAAATTACAAGGGTGGAACGATTTAGAAAAATTAAACATTAATAAAAACGATTTTGTAATTGGCATTGCAGCTTCCGGAACAACTCCTTATGTAGTCGGCGCATTAAAAAAATGTAACGAAAATAAAATCCCTACCGGATGCATTACATGTAATCAAGGAAGTCCGTTGGCAGTTACAGCTAAGTATCCTATTGAAGTAGTGGTAGGTCCTGAATTTGTAACCGGAAGTTCCCGAATGAAAGCAGGAACAGCTCAAAAATTAGTACTAAATATGATATCTACCACCACAATGATTAAGTTGGGAAGAGTTAAGGGAAATAAAATGGTAGATATGCAATTAAGCAACAACAAATTGGTAAACAGAGGCACCTTAATGTTAATGCAAGAATTAAAAATCTCTGAAACAGAAGCACAGTTATTATTAAATAAATACCAATCGGTTAGAAAAGCCGTAAACGCCTATAAAAATGGAACAAAAGCACACCAATAAGGAAGTTTTAACAAAAGGAATTAAACTAATGGCAATTACGTTACCCTTGCTTATTTTGGCTCCGTACCTTATCACTTTAGCATTTTTAAATAAAACCAATTTTAGTTTTTATATTTTTATAATTCCGGGTGGCATTGCCGGAATTGCGTCTATGTGGCTTTTTTATAAAGGAATAAGCACCATTGTTAAAGCAATGTTTAACGATTAATTATTCCTTGTTAAACCAAACATAAATTGAGGTTTTTATAAGTATGAATCTTTACTCTACTTAAATTAACTGTAAATTATCAATAGTTAACATACACACTTCCAAAAAAGGGTTTTGGATAAGCAGGATCATTAAGTTGCAATACGTAGTAATACAAGCCAGTTGGCACCACTTTATCTTGTGCTAAAATACCCGTATTGGGAACACCAGACCAAAAACCATCATCATTACCACCTTGATATATTAGATTGCCATCACGAGAGTAAATTTTTAAACTAAAATCAAAAAAGATATTTAGAATATTTGAAATTTCAAACTCATCATTAATACCATCACCATTAGGAGAAAATCCTTCAGGTATCCAAGGTTCGCAATTTTCAACTCCAATAAAAAATGATGTTGTTGTAAAACATACTTCAGTATCTAACCTTACATAAATAAGTTGTGGATTTGATGTATTTACATACTGTGCCGGAAGTTCGATTGGATTTATAAAATCTATAGCATCTTCCGAAGTAGTAAAGTAGGTAATCACATCATTAGGATTGGTTGAGATTAAAGAATTTTGTACGGTTAAATCAAAAATTGCACTATTAAAACCTTCATTACAAAGCAGTAAATCGGGCAAATCGGCTATTGGGTCGATACTACCAAAAGAAACTGTTGTTTGAGTTTCATTGTTAAATTCATTTAACTCTTCAACAATTCCATTTCCTAATCCATCATCGTCAACTTCAACTTGAAGCGTAAATGTTTCAGGATAGCTTTCATCTAAAAATAATTGAATGGTACCAGGTTCGCTTCCGTCGATAGGAATTTGGTTTTGAGTTTGCGATTGAGCAACAAGTTGGTTATCTATGTAAAAAGCGATAGGAGTTTGTGCCGGTAATGGCGCTGTACCTATGTTGCTAATTGTATAATCGATTGTGATATTTCTTAATCTACAGGCATATAATTCATTATCAATGGTTATTACTGCATCGGGCAGTGAACAATCAATAACTTCAATAGTAAAGTTTCCGTTAACAAAACAATTTCCGTTGTCAACTCGTACATAAATGGTTTGAGGGTTGGTGACATTGACGTAGTTTTCGGTGTCTAAAATTGGATTTGAGTTTGTTACAGCATCTGTTTGTGTTAGATGAAACGTAATCGCATTTATCGGATCAATTTGTGTTGTGGCATCATTTAAGTTAAATGTTTCGGTGCCTACCACATCACATTCTTCAAGATTATCTAAACCGGGAATTTCGGGAACAACAAATAAGGTGATTTCTACAATTTCAGATTCGTTGTTATCTTCATTAATTTCATTAATAATTCCGGTTCCATTTCCGGTATCATCTACCACCGCTTTAAAGTTAAAAGTTTCCGGAAGTGTTTCGGGCATTGTAATTACTATGCTACCAGATTCAGAGCCATTAATGGGTATATTGTTTTGGGTTTGCGTTTGTTCCACTAAAGTTGTATTTGCATAAAATGCAATGGGTGTCCCGGCAGGCAGCACTCCGGTTGCATTTATATTATAAACAGTATAATTTACAGTTACATCTCTGTTTCCACATTCGGTAACGAAGTTTACATTATCAAACACAATGGTGGCATCGGGAAGTTCGGTGTTTAATACGGTAACAATGTTGTTTACCATTACCAAATCTTGCCCGGATGTTAATTCAATAATTGCACTTGTATCTCCCGGGGAAATATTATTTTCGATATTGTAAAAATCAATATCCATATTAAACAACTGATCGGAATTGGTGAAACTATTGGTGCCGTTAAAGGCGTTGTCGGCTGGATTTAAGGGCGGATTACTAATAATATTCCCGTTAATTCTAAGGGTTTCGTTTACTGCCAAAAAAGCATCGCCTTCCCAAGCAAGAAAACCAATTTTAGCACCATTATTATCGAGAACTAATAAATTGTCGAGTTCGATAGTTAAGTTGGTATTATTAGCAGAAACAGCTTCTAATCCATCAAAAACAGTTACTTGATTTAAAGGCAACGATGGGTCTTCATACACTACTACAATAGACCAACCTCCAAAATTAGTTGCGTTATCGCAAAAATCTATTATAACACTTGTTAAATCTAAATCGGAAAGTAAATACACGCCATTTCCTGTAGAAGAAACCAAACTTGAAACATCTGCAAAGGCAGCAAAATACGTATGTGTTGCATCTAATGTGTAACTAAAGATACGTTCGGCAGAAATGGGTGTACCGTTAAGTGTTACATTAAAATCTCCGGTTCCGGAGCCTGCCCAATACAAATAAGCGGCAACAGCAGTTTGTCCTGCTTGTAGTGTAAGAGTAGCACTGTTTTGAGTTAATATGGTACAAGTTCCTCCGGTTCCATTTTCTTCGGTGTTTAACGTATTTCCAAAAGCCAGATAATCGTACCTTCCGTTAAATTGTTGATATAATTCTATTTCTTGTGAAAAAACGGATGTTGTATGTAATAATAAGAAAAAACAGATAGCCCGATAAAAACAAAATGGTTTCATAGTTAGTTTATTGTGCAATAAATATAGTTAAAAAAAATAAAAAAGTCCTTACAAGTATTCATTCTTGCAAGGTCTAAACAAAACACCCCGAAAATATAATACCGAATACGAATTCAATATAGTTCAATTTCAAGTTCTCTCATTGAACTATTTTCATTCTGTAACGGCATTAACCATTCTAA
>WFXA01000072.1 GCA_015490835.1 Flavobacteriaceae bacterium
ACATAAATATTATGTTCAATTGAAAGCAAGTTAATTAAAAAAAATGAAAAATCAAAAAAAAAATTATAGTAAAAGCCAAAGCAAAGACCAACCTTTCTTCAAAATAAAATTAAGAAATTAATCTAAATATAACTTGGCAACCTCACATATCTACGGCATTTATCGCTTTTAAGACCTGTGAGGTTAATCTTATCAAGACAAACCGGATATTTTTCCGTTATCGTCAATGGTCATCCCTTCCGATGCCGGTACGGCAGGAAGACCCGGCATACGCATCATATTACCTAAAATAGGAATAATAAATCCGGCTCCGGCAGCAAATTCAAATTCACGAACCGTTACATTAAATCCGGTTGGGCGTCCTAATAGTTTATCGTTATCTGAAAATGATTTTTGCGTTTTTGCCATACATACCGCTACGTTATTCAGTCCAAGGTTTTCTATTTTTCGCAAGCCTATTAAGGCTTTTTTTGAATACTCTACACCCTCGGCTCCGTAAATTTCTTTTGCGATGGTTTCAATTTTTTCTTTTACCGGAGCATTCCAATCGTATAAAGGTTTAAAGTTATTTTTACCGCTTTCTATTTCGGAAACCACTTGTTGGGCTAGTTCTTTAGTGCCTTCTCCTCCTTGGGCAAAACCTTTCGATTCAACTGCGGTTACGCCCATAGCTGCACAACGTTCTTGTACCAATTTAATTTCTTCGGGGGTATCGCTGGGGAATCTATTTATGGCAACTACGGGATTAAACCCGAATTTCTTCATATTCTCAATATGTTTTTCAAGGTTTGCCATTCCGGTAGCAACACGTTCAACACTTGCATCATTATATTGTTCTCTGGTAGCTCCTCCATGATGGCGTAAGGCTCTTATGGTTGCAACCAATACAACGGCTTTGGGTTTTAATCCTCCCGAAACGCATTTGATGTCTAAGAATTTTTCAGCTCCCAAATCGGCACCAAAACCGGCTTCGGTTACTACGTAATTTGAGTGCGAAAGTCCCATCTTTGTAGCCAAAATGGTATTGGTTCCTTGTGCAATATTGGCAAAAGGACCTCCGTGAATAATTGCCGGATTGCCTTCTAAGGTTTGTACCAAATTAGGATTAATAGCATCTTTTAGTAAAATAGCCATGGCATTTTCGGCTTTTAAATCACGGGCATAAACGGGTTTTTTATCAAATGTTTGTCCTATATAAATAGCACCTAATCTCTTTTTTAAATCGGAAAAACTTTCAGCCATACAAAGTATTGCCATTACTTCGGAAGCCGGAGTAATGTTAAAACCGTCTTCTCTCGGAATTCCGTTTGCCGTTCCTCCTAAACCAATCACAATGTTTCGCAAGGCTCGGTCGTTCATATCCATTACTCGTTTCCACGCAATAGTACGAGGGTCTATTCTTAGACTTCTTGTTTTAGATTGAATGTTATTATCCAGCAATGCCGAAAGTAAGTTGTTGGCTTTTTCTACAGCCGAAAAATCTCCGGTAAAATGCAAGTTAATATCTTCCATAGGCACTACTTGCGAATATCCACCACCGGCAGCACCCCCTTTAATCCCGAATACGGGACCCAGCGATGGTTCTCGCAAAACAACAGTAGCTTGTTTTCCTATTTTGTTTAAACCCTCGGTTAGACCTATAGATACGGTTGTTTTTCCTTCTCCGGCAGGAGTAGGAGTCATAGCCGTTACCAAAATTAAGTTATTTTGGTTTACCTTATCTTCATCTATAAGTTGAATGGGCAATTTGGCTTTGTATTTACCGTAAAGTTCTAAAGAGTCTTCATCAATAGCTAGCTTTGCTGCAATTTCTTTAATGTGCTTAAGTTGGGCTTTTTGGGCAATTTCGATATCGGTCATACAAATAGAATTTATGGTTGAATTAGAAAGGCAAAGCTACTAAAAATATTTCCGCTATTGAAATGATAGGAGTGAAGTTGATTCTGAAAAAGAACAAGTCCTTATTCTTTCAATAATTTTTCAATTATTTGATGAACTGATTTACTGTTCCATTTGGCGGCACCGGTTTTTTGAATAACAATTTCTCCTTTTTTTGAAAGTAAATAGGTGGTAGGTAACGAATTTGTTTGAAGCCGTTTAGGGGCAGGAGAATTTTCAAAATAAACCGGAAACGTATAGTTGTTCTTAGTTAAAAAAGTAGTGACTTTTCCCGTTGGATCGTTGGTTACAAAATAAAAATCTACTTGGTTACCATAGGTGTTAAACAATTTTTGTAATTCAGGCATTTCTGCTAAACAAGGTGGACACCAAGTTGCCCAAAAGTTAATTAAAACAACTTTGTTTTCAGATTGGTTAAAATTAATTTGTGTATTGTTTACTGTACGTAAAATCCAATGGTAATCGGTAAGCATTTTACGATCTTCCGGTGCAATTTGGGAAGGAGAAAAGGATATGGTTCTTTGAATAAAAGCCATAACTGGTAATCGTGTTTGCGGTAGTAGCAAAACCAATAGCAGAATAATAAAAAGAACGTTACTCCAATTTTTCTTAAGGAAGTTCATAAAATTAGCATAACCTAAACTACAAGGTTGTTTTTTAAATTTAAAAAACAACCTTGTAAAAATTTACTTAGCATTTTCTTTTTTAATAAGATTTAATGCAGACCCTTCGCGATACCAAGCAATTTGGCTTTCGTTATACGAATGATTTGCATCTATCATAGCTACACTTCCGTCTTTATGTCTTATTTGAATCGTTAATGGTTTTGCCGGAGCAAAATCGGTTAAGTCGATAAAATCAAAAGTGTCGTCTTCTTGAATAAGGTCATAATCGCTTTCGTTTGCAAAGGTAAGTGCCAACATTCCTTGTTTTTTAAGATTGGTTTCGTGAATACGCGCAAACGATTTCACGATTACGGCAACTACACCAAGATGTCTGGGCTCCATAGCCGCATGTTCGCGTGAAGAACCTTCGCCGTAATTATGATCTCCTACAATTACACTAGGCACTCCTGCGGCTTTATAAGCTCTAGCTACATTGGGTACGGCATCGTATTCTCCTGTTAGTTGGTTTTTAACAAAGTTGGTTTTTTTATTAAAAGCATTTACCGCACCAATAAGTAGATTGTTAGATATATTATCTAAGTGACCTCTGTAACGCAACCAAGGACCTGCCATTGATATATGGTCTGTAGTACACTTTCCAAATGCTTTGATAAGTAATTTTGCTCCTTTAATGGTTTCGCCAATAGGATCAAATGGTGTTAAAAGTTGTAATCGTTGTGAATTTGGATTTACTACAATTTCTACATCGTTTCCGTTTTCTTTTGGAGCAACATAACCGTTTTCTTTTACTTCAAAACCTTTTGGAGGAAGTTCCCAACCGGTAGGCTCGTCTAACATTACTTCTTCTCCGTTTTTATTAATAAGTTTATCGGTCATCGGGTTAAAATCCAATCTTCCGGAAATTGCTACCGCAGCAACCATTTCGGGAGAGGCTACAAAGGCGTGGGTGTTTGGGTTTCCGTCGGCTCGTTTGGCAAAGTTCCGGTTAAACGAATGTACAATGGTATTTTTTTCTTGTTTGTCTGCACCTTCTCTGTCCCATTGTCCGATACAAGGACCACAAGCATTGGTAAATATTTTAGCATTGAGTTTTTCAAATACTTGAAGAATTCCGTCTCTTTCGGCTGTGTATCGTACCTGTTCAGAGCCGGGGTTAATCCCGAAATCTGCTTTGGTTGACAAACCTTTGTCTAATGCTTGCTGTGCGATGGATGCGGCACGTGATAAATCTTCATAACTGGAATTGGTACATGATCCTATAAGTCCCCATTCTACTTTTAAAGGCCAACCGTTTTCTTTGGCTTTTTTGTTCATTTCTCCAACGGGAGTTGCAATATCGGGCGAGAAGGGACCATTCAAGTGTGGTTTTAATTCAGATAAATTTATCTCAATTACTTGGTCAAAGTACTGCTCGGGGTTTTGGTAAACTTCTTTATCACCTGTTAGGTATTCTTTTATTTTGTTTGCTTCGTCTGCAATATCACTACGGTCGGTTGCTCTTAAGTAGCGTTCCATAGCATCGTCGTATCCGAAATTAGATGTAGTAGCTCCAATTTCGGCTCCCATATTACAGATGGTACCTTTTCCGGTACAAGACAAAGAGCGAGCGCCTTTGCCAAAATATTCTACGATATAACCGGTTCCTCCTTTAGCCGAAACAATTCCGGCAACTTTTAAAATAACATCCTTAGGTGCAGTCCATCCCGAAACTTTTCCGGTGAGTTTTACACCGATAAGTTTAGGGAATTTTAACTCCCAAGGCATTCCTGCCATAACATCTACCGCATCGGCTCCACCTACTCCTATGGCTACCATCCCTAATCCTCCTGCATTTACGGTGTGTGAGTCAGTTCCTATCATCATACCGCCCGGAAAGGCGTAATTTTCGAGTACAACTTGATGAATAATTCCCGCCCCGGGTTTCCAAAACCCGATTCCGTATTTATTAGACACCGATTCTAAAAAGTTAAATACTTCGTTGCTATTATTCAGAGCGGTTTGTAAATCTTTATCGGCACCCATTTTGGCTTGAATAAGATGATCACAATGTACGGTTGTAGGTACCGCAACTTTCTCTTTTCCGGCTTGCATAAATTGTAACAACGCCATTTGAGCTGTGGCATCCTGACAAGCAACTCTGTCGGGTGCAAAATCTACATAGTCTTTACCTCGTTGAAATGCTTTGCTAGGCATTCCTTCCCAAAGATGTGAATATAATATTTTTTCGGAAAGTGTAAGAGGGCGACCTACTAATTCGCGAGCTTTATTAACACGAGCAGGCATGTTTTCGTACACCTTTTTAATCATATCTATATCAAAAGCCATAATGCAATATTTTAAAAAATTAGGAATGCAAATTTATTAAAAATATAAGTAATTAACAAATATTTACTAAAATTGAATTTTAATTGAAAATTATTTTATTAAATTGAATTATTAATGTATTTTATGTAAAATTATATTAA
>WFXA01000073.1 GCA_015490835.1 Flavobacteriaceae bacterium
GATATACACTTCAGTAGCTCCCAGACCGTATTTTTGATAATCTGCATCATAATATTTAAGATTATCGTATTTTTTTAACAAATGTATTAACTCTGTTTTTAAAATCCCTTCACCAACTCCATGTATAAACACAATTCGTTGAATTTTCCTACTAAAGGCAAACTGTAGTTTTTTTCTAGCTTCATTTAATTGAATATTTAAAATATCAAAACTATTTAAACCTTTAATTGAATTAATTAGTTTTTCGATGTGTAAATCAACCTCCATTGGAGGTGTTTTTTTTGATTTACTTTTTAATAATGTTTTATTCGTTTTCTTAGTACTTCCTGTTTTTTTTTCATTCAATACACGAGAAACAGGATGTGTGGTATGTAGCAAGTTATCAATTACATCTTTAATCTCAACAAGTTCATTTTCAGTATATTGAACTTCAAAGCCCTCTTCTGTTAAAATAGTAATCTCTTTGTTTTGAATGGCTGTAACAACACCCGAAACAGGCTCGTCTATTACCGAAACTTTGTCTCCTATTTTCATTATTTTTAATACTAATATTCAAGTAAATTTCGAGAAATTAATTTTGTTTTCCAATTTATTTATCTAATCTGTTTATAACTAACAAGATAAGTTTTTCAAAAAAAAGGTTTTAGAATTAAAAAATATTATTATTTTTATCTCGAATTTGAGAGTGTTCAACCCAAAGCTCATTCTCTATAAAATTTAAAATTATGAAAAACCTACTACTTTTAGCCTTGTCTTTTGGCACGACTGTTTCTTTTTCACAATTGTACGTTACCCCAAACACAACAACAAATACAGATTCTTACATTTACGTTAATGACGAAGTTCTGTATGTAGAGCAAGATGTTAATTTGGTTCAAAACACTTACAATCCGGCAACGGTTGCAAGTATTTATTTACGAAACGACGGGCAATTAATTCAAGGTACACCTGCTTCAAATAATGACGGAACAGGTTTGTTATCTGTCTATCAAAATGCACCCAATGATGATTCTTGGGACTATACTTATTGGTGTTCACCCGTAGGAAATCCTGCCGGAGCAGCCGGAAATACCAGTTTTGGAATAAGCAGAGTATTTGATGTGCAAACTGTAACGCAATCAACAGTTGCATTAACTACAACCGCTTATAACGGAATCATCTCACCTATGACTATTTCTACTCGATGGCTTTACAAGCATGACATACCGGGTACCGAAGCCGAAAGTCATTATACGGCAATTGGCACCGGTAATAATGTCCCTGCCGGTTTTGGTTTTATTATGAAAGGTCTTGGAACAACCAACCACGATCAAAATTACGACTTTAGAGGAAGACCCAATAACGGCACTTTCTCTATACCTGTAAGTGATTTATTAGACACAAACGGAAACCCTTATTGGACACTTACCGGAAACCCATACCCAAGTGCCATCGATTTAGCGTTGGTAATTACCAATAATCCAAATGTAAGCACCATATATTTCTGGGATGAAGACAGAGATATTAATTCGCATTATTATGTAGACAATAGAGCCGGATTTGGAACTTGGGTACCTGCAGGTGGTACAGCAGGAACATATACTCCACCCGCGTTTATAGAATGGGACGAAAACGGCAATAATCCCGGAGGAACAGGTGGCTCTGGAGCTAATTACGAAAGAAGGTTTTCTCCTATAGCTCAAGGTTTTATGCTTGCAGGTACCGGAGCAAACACAGGATCCGTAACCAATGCAACCATCGATAATAGCATGCGCGTCTATGTAAAAGAAGGAGCAGCTAATAATTCTGAATTTAGAAATCCTCTTAATGCAGGATCGTTAATTGATACAAACGGTGAAAACAATTATTGGCCACAAATACGAATTGAAGTTGTTTTCAAAAATGCACATCAAAGACAATTAGTTTTATTGTTTAATGACGATTCTACAGATGGTTACGATCATGGCATGGATGCTTTACATCCGATGGATGCAACTTTAGAAGCTTATTTTCCAATAGGTGAAGATTCAAACAGGTTAAAATACATTACTCAAACAGTACCTTTTATTATCACAAAAAAGATACCTTTTGCCATTAAACTTAGTGAGCAAAAAGAATTTGGCGTAAGAGTAGTTGAACAACACAACTTCGGTATCAAAACCTATATTTGGGATCGTAACGAAGATACTTATCAAGAAATCACTTCTGGAATGGAGGCTTATTTTAACCTTCCTGCTGGAGATTATGATAATAGATTTTTCATTGTATTTAGAGACCAACGAACTACAATGAACGAATCGGAAGGAACAAGAGAAACTAATAAAATTCTTGAATCTGTAGATTTCTTCCAAAATAATCCTGTTAAACAATTGGAAGTTACTAATCCTGAAGGGTATAATATAGTTAGTGCAAAGTTTTTTGATATGTCTGGCAAATTAGTATTTAGCCAAGATAATGTTGGAGATAGTAAGAAATTTACTTTCCCTACCGGAAATTTAAGTGACGGAGTTTATTTAGTTAAACTTACCACACAGGATAATGTTGGGATTGATTATAAAATGATTATCCATAATTAATATGTCGACAGATGGTCTTAAGGACTATATGTTAACTTGTGTTAACAAAAAAATATTTGGAGTAGAATGTCCGGGCTGTGGAACACAACGTTCCATAGCCCTTCTGCTTAAAGGGGATTTTATAGGTGCTTTTAAAATGTATCCCGCTATTTACCCTATGCTATTGCTACTTATTTTTCTTGTTTTTAATTTATTTGTGAAATTTAAACATGATAATAAAGTAAAACTAGGTCTTATTTTTTTAACGGTAGGTGTTATTATTATCAGCTATATTATAAAGATGTCAAGCGTAATGTGACTTTAATAAATATTTTTTTTTAATCATCTACTCCTTCAACAGATCTATCACTCTCTTCTTTAATAATAAACCGATAAGCTTCTCCAATATAATCAATAATTTCTGAAGATAGAAGCGAAAAAAGATTGGTTTCATTAACAGCTAAATCACCAGCCAGACCATGAAGATAAACGCCTAGTAAGGCTGCTTCTAACGAAAAATATCCTTGAGACAACAATCCGGTTATAACACCTGTTAATACATCACCACTTCCTGCTGTAGCCATACCCGGATTTCCAGAGGTATTTATAAACATTACTTCAGGAGTAATTATAGCTGTGTAAGCTCCTTTTATCACTATGATGAGATTATACTTTTTTGCTAAAGCTTGCGATTTTTTAATTTTATCATAATCGTTTTTCCAATCACCTATTAATCTCTTCAACTCGCCGGGATGCGGTGTAAGAATACTATCTTTAGGCACCAATTTTAAAAAAGATTTGTTTTTAGCAAGTATCGTAATTGCATCTGCATCAATAACCATAGGCTTTTTATGGCTTTCCAACAATTTTTTAAAAGCTGAAACCGTTACCTTATTAATCCCCATCCCAACTCCTATCCCTATAACGTCCGGGATAACATTGGGTTGTATATTGGTTAGGTAATTTTGATTTTCGTCAGTTTGTACCATAACCTCCGGGATAGAAGTTTGCATAACCGTATAACCGCATTTAGGAATGTACGCTGTTACCAATCCGGCTCCCGATTTTAATGCGGCTCGCGAGGCTAGAACAGTCGCTCCTATTTTTCCGTAACTTCCTCCTACAAGTAACGAGTGTCCATAATCTCCTTTATGCGAAAACTTGTTTCGACCACGTAACATTTCTTTAGCTTGGTTTTTTGAAAAAAGTATAGCCAATGGCTTTTGAGAGGTAATAAATTCAAAATCCAACCCTATATCCAATAGTGCGTAAAAAGGAACAAAATTACCTGTTTCGGGCAAAAAAAAGGATAATTTTGGTGTTGTAAAAGTTAAGGTATAATTTGCTTTTAACACCGCTTCAAAATCTTCGACAGGTTTATCGGCATACAATCCACTGGGAATATCGACAGCTATTTTATAGGCAGGTTTTTCATTAATATATTTAATTAATTTTTTTACCCAACCTGAAGGCGGACGATTAAGTCCTATCCCAAAAATAGCATCTATAACAATATCTTCCGAATTAATTTCGGGAAAATCATCTTCCGATTTAAGAATTTTAGGCCAACTGTTTGTCGTGTTTTTTATTCGATCATAATTAACCAAAAAATCTTTAGATCGTTTTTCGGTAAAATTAACAATATAATGAGTTACATTAAATCCATTTTCAATTAGCAATCTTCCTATTACCAAACCATCTCCACCATTATTTCCAATACCACAAAATATTTTTATTGGCGTATCGTGATTGCCTAATTGAGGAGCCAACCAATTATAGACTTGTTCTCCTGCACGCTCCATTAATTGCGTAGAAGTAATATTTTGCTTTTTTATTGTAAACGCATCGGCTTCATAAAGTTGCTTGGCAGAAAGAATAATCATTTTTTAAAATTTATTGCAAGGTATGCAGGTTGTTAAAAAGAATCAAGAAAAAATAAGATAGATTCTGTATAGATTTATACATTTGTAGTCTATTTTAATATAAATTTATTTACAAGATATAAATTATGAAAGACACAGCATTATCCCAAATACACAAAACTCTTGGTGCTAAGATGGTTCCTTTTGCAGGTTATAATATGCCCGTTTCATACGAAGGTGTTACAAGCGAGCACCAAACGGTACGTAACGCTGTAGGTGTTTTTGATGTTTCGCATATGGGCGAATTTTTAGTAACCGGAGATAATGCGTTAGATTTAATTCAAAAAGTTACTAGTAATGATGCCTCTAAATTAGTAGATGGACAAGCACAATATAGTTGTTTTCCCAATGAAAGAGGTGGTATTGTAGATGATTTAATTGTTTATCGTTTAACAAACAAAAAATGGTTATTGGTAGTAAACGCTTCTAATATTAAAAAAGATTGGAATTGGATTAACAAACACAACACGATGGGTGCCGAGCTTAAAAATTTATCTGAAGATTATTCTCTTCTTGCCATTCAAGGACCCAAGGCTGTTGAAGCGATGCAATCATTAACTTCTGAAGATTTGTCTGCCATAAAATTTTATCATTTCAAAGTAGCCGATTTTGCAGGAATTGAACACGTTATTATTAGTGCAACCGGTTACACCGGAAGCGGAGGTTTTGAAATTTATTGTAAAAATAACGAAGTAGAACAAGTTTGGAATAAGGTAATGGAAGCGGGTAAAGACTTCGGAATTAAACCTTGTGGTTTAGCTTCCCGTGATACTTTAAGATTGGAAATGGGATACTGCCTATACGGAAATGATATAGACGACACCACCTCTCCTATTGAAGCCGGATTAGGGTGGATTACCAAATTCACAAAAGATTTTATTAATCACGAAAACCTAAAAAAACAAAAAGACCACGGTACCGAAAGAAAATTAGTAGGTTTTGAGTTGGATGAACGCGGTATTCCGCGTCACGGATATGATATTGTGGACAACGGAGGAAAAAAAATAGGAAGCGTTACCAGTGGTACAATGTCACCATCGTTAGGAAAAGGAATAGGAATGGGTTATGTACCTTCAATTTTCGCAAAACCGGGTTCTAAAATTCATATTCAAATTAGAAAAAAAGCCGTTCCTGCAACAATTGTAAAAACACCTTTTTACAAAGGGTAATTCTAAAACTTGGTAAGTGCCCATTGTGTCCAAGACCCGTCAAAAACGGTTTTAGGATTGGTTATTACTTGATTAGCAGCAAGTAAAATAATACACGCTGTTATACCCGAACCACAAGAAAAGACCAAGGGTTTTTCTTTTTCGATATTAAATTTAGCAAAAATAAGTTTTAGCGCTTCCGGTTTTTTAAATTTCCCATTATTTAGTACTTCTTTAAATGGTAAATTAACCGAATTAGGAATGCTACCACTTGGTAAACCCTCTCTTGGATCGGGTGCAGTACCTAAAAATCTTCCGGAGGATCTCGCATCTACAACCAATGCTTCTTGTGTTTTTATATTCTTTTCAATAAAATTGATATCTACAACATATTTTGGTTGAAAATTTGCTTTAAAATTTCCCTTTTTATAGTCTCTTTCAGAAATTCCTTCTGAAGAATAACCTGCTTCAATCCAAGCAGTTAATCCGCCATCAAGTACTGCAATTTTTTGATGCCCCATCGTTTTAAACATCCACCATACTCTTGGTGCCGAGTAAATACCAAGATTATCATAAACTACAATGATACTTTGGTTATTAATCCCTAAATTTTGACATCCCTCTTCAAAAACATCAGGAGATGGAAACATATTGGGAAATGGGCTATTTGAATCACTAAAGTCGTTTTTAAAATCAAATTTCCGAGCATCTTTTATCTGCATATTTGGATATTTTACCACCAAACCCGATTTATTACTTGCCGGACTGGCATCTAAAATAATTAAATTTGGATTGTTAAAATTTGTATGTAGCCACTTGGCAGAAACAATGTTTTTCATCATACTTGGTTTTTGTTTACATAATCGGTTACGTGCTTTGGTGTAGGGATTTCTTTATTTAATTTGCTGTCGGGTTCCGGTGTTAATGCTACTTGCTGCAACGGAACAATGCCAGCCCAGACCGGAAAATCCATGTCTTCTATATTATCTACTACACCTTCATTTCTTATTTTTACCGAAGCCGTTTCGATAGTTAATTTTAAAACCAAAGTGCTTTTAATTTCTTTTTCGGTTATGAGTCGTAACGTGTCCCACCTCTTTGGAATCATCTGGCTTATAACTACTTGTAATGCTTCTGTCTTTTTTTAGAATCTTGGACTTCCTCCATTGTTCCAAAAAGAGTTGCCGAACGATAGTTCACAGAATGATGAAATCCCGATCTGGCTAAAACAAGCCCGTCAAGATGCATAACGGTAATACTGGCATTTTTGTTTTTTAACAAAGAAGTTAACATTCGATTTTTTAATGAGCCATGTAAAATAATTGTATCGCCTTTTCTTCTGTATGCCATAGGAATATAAATAGCTTGACCTTGAAACACATAGCTAACAAAACAAACAAAACCGGCATCTAAAACTTTAAAAACTGAAGATTGGTCGTACGTAGCTCGTTTTGCCCCTCGCACTATTTTATTTATTTCGTTTATTGGATAGTTTTCATCTGTTTATAATTTTATATTTTGTTCATTTTCAGTAGTTTGAAATTTGTTGCAAAACACTAAGTAAATTAAATTTTCATCTTCATGCTCTATGGCAATACTCTTGTGTGCTTAGCGTTTGTTGTCAGTTTCATCTACGGGGTTTC
>WFXA01000074.1 GCA_015490835.1 Flavobacteriaceae bacterium
ATCACGGGGTGATGCACTTGCGTGCGCGCTGGCCCCGAAATCGAGCGCTGGGTGTGCTGCGGTTTGGGTCGGCCATGAGGGTAATTCGCTAATCGGGGTGAGGCGCGTGCTTAACGACCACTGTGGCCTGTCCTACCGCAGTGCCTCGCAGATAACCACCTGGCCGGATGGCGGGCGTGTTCCCCTGGCCCAAACATGCGCCCCAACGGTTTTGCATATGGTGCGGGGCGCTGCAAGCCTACTCTTTCCTTTGGGTAAATCTACTCATTTTTTCTTTTCTCCGGCCATCACGATGTTACTCTGCTGCCGCCCTGCACTATATGCGTTGTTGCCACCAGTACTTTTTATTATTTTTCATTTTAAATGGTCTGAACAAAATGACTGGACGAAAAGCAGCATCATTTCTACTTGCTTGTAATCATAATTGTCATAGTGTCCGTGCGCAGCGCTATTTCTTAAGTCTGCCCAACTTGTAATTTGTTTTTGTATGAGCTTATTGTAAACACCAGCCTTTGCTAATTCAGAGTTTAATGGGTCAATGGTCAACGGTTTCCCATTAGCATTTATTGTCAGAATTCCATTACTTTCAGCAACTTTTCTTAATGTGTCCTCAAGTACACTCCCTATAATTACCGCTGCTGCGTCTTTGTAGCCCTCTTTTAACAGGTGCTCTCCCATTTCCAAGAAGTCTGAGAATATGTCTGCTTGTAGTAGCTTTTGAATGTCGCTGAGTAATCCGTTTTGCAACTCATATTTTATGCTTTCCAAGGCACCGATAACCTCCACAACCGTCTTGTAGCTACTTGAATGAAGATTTGTCATTCTCATTCGCTCCCTGAATTGGTTGAAGGTTATTACAGGTTGACTGTTTTCGTCATAAAGTCGATTAATAAATTCTCCTGTCCGATTTGTCCAAGCTGTAAATTCTCGAATTTTGTCGTCCTGCATTCTGCCCGGATTACTCATTCCATACTTGACAAGGTCATTCGCCATTTCGATTAACTTGTCTACTTCAGCTATTAATTTTTCTGTCTGTGTTGTCATAGGCTTTTTTTGTATTGGTGGCAACGGTTCTGTATATGGTTTTGTGGCGGTTTTTAAAACACAAATCTTTCAATCAACCACAATGTTTATTGATTATTAAATTGTTTATATTTAGACTTTCACCCGCCATAAACCATATACAATGTTGGCGGTAGTTATTTATTTTCAAATAACCACGGTCTTGCTTTGACATAAGTCATAAATAATGAATCTTTAAAACGATAATACCTTTCTCGCACCTTAATAATTTCAGAACCGTAATCTTCTGTCACCATTTGTCCCACATATTGACTTGGATTATCAACTTGCCTATCAATTGCAATCTTATATGCATCGCCAGTATGAACTTCACCATCTGTTTGAACACAATCAGCCAAAGATTTTAATACAGCTTCTCGTTGATAAGATGATGCAACAGCTTTTTTATACCTTCCTTCTAAAACAGGGTCTGCCTCTTTTTCTGCAATATTCTTTAATGTTTGTTCAATGTACTCCTCATTCAATTCGTAAATACCCTCTAAATAAGCGGATCGATATGCTTGCTTGCCAATGAGGTGAATAATGTAAGGATGCCCATTAGCAAGTGAAATCATTTTTTTTATTGCTTCATCGGTAAATGTTATAAAGTTATCTACAGATTTTTCCGCATTTTTGATGATTTCAGTTAATTCTTCTGGTGTCATAGATGGTAAATTAATTACACTTCCAGCGAACAGTCTATCGGTACTTTCATGCTCTTTAATCAGGGTTTGAATATCATTAGCAACCCCAATTATGCAGAATTTTAAACCTGGAGTATTTGTCGCAAGAGATTTTATAAGTCGAGCAAATCCTTTAGGATTGTGAATTTGGTCAAATTCATCCACAACAATTAATATCCCATCTTTAGCAATTTTGGATTTTAAAAGATCTGTAATAACATTTTGAAAAATTACATCAATTTGATGGTCGCTTATTGCTGATTTTTGGGACGTTTCAGATACTCCTTCTCCTCCTACTTTGACCAATTTCAGGTCGAAGCCTGCATTAATTTTCTCTATTTCCTTCTTTGCTGTTGGGATTTCATAAATCCATTCAAGCAAACATTCCCGAGTTGTTAAAAGGCGAACAAGCAAATCTTGAGTGTCATTAACCGCATTTCCACATGCAATATAGATAGTTAAAAAATCAAGCCTTTCATCAATATCAATTTCAAGTTTTTCAAGCAACTCATTGTTTCCTTGACTTATATTCATTATCTGTCTTGCTAACGAGGATTTTCCAATGCCCCTATTGCCAACAACTGCAATATTGGCACCTTCTGATATTAAAGCCGAATATGAATCAATAACATGAGCTTTTCTACCCGCAAAATTTTCAGCATTTATAATTTCTTTCGCAGGTAAGAAAGCATTCTCAATTTGTCTTAATGATATTTTATTCATAATGTCTGGTTTTGCAATTTATAATTTATTAATTACCGCCAACGGTTCAGTATAAGCGTAGTGCGGGATTTCGAATGGATTAACTGTCTACCCATCACAAAGTGTTTTAGGGGTAATGAAGCTCACTTTTACTTGTTCAGCCCGCATTATGCTTATACAATGTTGGCACACGTACTTTTCATTCTCCTTGTAATTTTTCGACTTCCGCTTCATTCTTTGTTCCCTGCAATATTTCTTTAAATTTCGCATTCATTAGCTCTTCTCTTTTTTCAAAGAATTCTATGAAGTTTTCAAATCCCAAATCTACATCAGGAATGAGGTGTCTTCTCTTGTATTCCTCTCTGTCATTGTAATCCGGATAGGTTTCATTAAGCCATAAGTCAAAATCCTTATTAAGTTTTTCGATATTGGGAGTTGCTTCAAGGAGTTGCAAATTGCCCAAGTAATTAAAGTATTCTTGATATGTGTCAATGTCATCCTCTGAAATACCTCTTTTTCTCAATTTTGATTTGGTGAACTGGCTTTTGGGGAAAATGTGGTCAACATGGAATAAATTTCTGAAGTCAAGGCTTGGATAGAGTAACGATAATACAGAAAATGTGAACCCTTGTCCATATTTGTAATACAAAAGGTTTTCGATATCCTCATCCGAGAAAATAAGTGTCTTATTAGTTCCCCTAAAATGTGAAATAATTTTTTCCAATGGGAAACTATCTCCATTTTCTTGTATTATTTTTCTTAGAGGTCGTAGAACATTGTCAGGCTGTCCACTAAAGGCTCTTTTAACTAAGGAGAGCACAAGCCATCTCTTGATTTTTGCCTTTTCTTCTAAGTTTTTGCTTGATGAAACGAAATTGTCTCTCGCATCAAATTTATTGAGAAAGTATGCAATTGGAATAAGGGCATTATTTGAAGTCAAGGTTTCGCGACTGTATCCAAAGCTTGATACAAGACCAACCGCAATCCGAATTGAGTTTGTAATTCTTTCCCAATTATTCTCAATTTTTAGCATGTTGGTCTTGTTAAAGTTATCAACTTTGAAAGCGATATCATTGAAATCACTAAGTACAAGGCAAGATTTTAGAACAAAGTCTTTATTAAAATTGAAGCCGTCACCGATATTGTTAATCTCGTCAACAAAGCTGATAATTTCTTCTCTTGCATCTTTGGTTTCCCATTGAGCTGTGGCGATTGAAAGAAGTAAATCTGAATAGCTCAATACTGTACCACCGCTGTTAATTCTGATGAAAATGTTTAAAACCTTATCAAGTAGTTGACTTTTTTCTTGGTAGTAACTTATCGAACCTTTTTCGTGAATGATATTGTGTAGTTTGAACAAAGTCTTATTCGCAAATTTTCTTGCCTCCTTGGAGTAGTCATCAAACACGTACTCTGTTAGGTATTCGCTGACGTCTCCTGGTTCTTTTAGATTTAATATTTCACCAACAGGAAACCAATAATTATTATCATCATTTTTCTGTGCCTCATGGTCAGTTAGAAAAAGAAATTCATATTCAAAGTCAGAGTCTTCTGCTGGTCTAACTAAGTTCAGATAGAGCTTTCTTTTCGGGTAAGCTTGGTCATTGTCCCATCGTTTTCTTGGAAGTTTATAGGCAAAAGTTCCCTTTAAAGCGATGTAAAGTGATGTTAGTCGTTGTTGTCCATCAAGTACAGCAGTAATTTCTTCTTCACCTGTTATATTTGCTTTGGGATTATGCTTTTGGTCTCTTTCGTGATAGTCCCTTAAAAATTCATAGAATTCATAGTCATTAACTTTTTCTTTTTCCACTTTCCAAAAAAGAAAGGAGCTAATTGGATAGTCTCTCATAAGGCTATCAAACAATCTCTCAATTTGATAAGTATCCCAAACAAATTCTCTTTGTATTGCAGGGAGCAGGTATTTTTTTCTGTGAATGTCATTAACGACATCCGATATTTTTAATGCTGTTTCGTAAGACATTTATTATCTGTTTTGTATGTGTGCCAACGGTTGGCAATATGAAAAGTTGGGCATTTCAAACACCAATCTTTCAATTCGTTTCAATGGTCATTTATTATTAAAATGTTCATGTTTAGTGCATTCTTCCCAATTTTTTATATTGCGTGTTGTGGGCAGTTTTTTACCATTCTCTTTTCAAAACCCCCTTTGATAAATAGCCTGTGTATCCATTTACATATACCTTGAAAAAGATTTCTCCACTATTATCTATTACATATACAGTAGCATTTTTAGGGCATCTATACACTACTCTTGAATTTACATTTGGTTCACTGCGTAAAGGAACTTCAAAAATGGGATTGTCGAACGAAGTGGAAAATTTATAATAACCAGTATAAACACTTTCTTTTGAAGAATAATTATTTGTGTTCGAGTAGGTGGTGCGTTCTGAATTGTCATATACATTATCACTTGGTCCGCCAAGGATGGTCAATGTACTTTTTGCATAGTCAAATTCTATTTTGCCTAATTTACTGAGCGCTGATTGTCCAAGTAAAAGTGGCGCACTCAGATTATGTACAATACTCGCTTTAACGTTATATAATTTTAGTTTACCTATTTCGATAGTTTTGAGTACAATTTTTGTCCCTTCTTCAATATCTCCATTTGCAATTCGATAATATTTAGTTCCGATTAAATCATCTTCCGATAAGTACCCATTTTTTAGCATAAACAATGCTTCTGTTAAAGATATTGACACATCGCTTGCTCCGGTGTCAAAAATGAATTTCAAGGTAAGTCCGTTAACTTTACAAGGCATTACATAAACGCCATTTAATTTTTCCATTTTGACTACTGTCTGTGCATTTAGTCCTGTCAGCATTGCCAAAATCAAGCCGATTGTAAATATTGCTTTCATATCTATATTGATTAATTCACTTGTTTCTTCTTTTATAATTGCCCACAACTTGTTATATCCATCAAATTTATCATTATATTTCGAAATCTCCCCGGGATAAGCGCAGTAAATCATCCCCTTTATCAGACGCCCGC
>WFXA01000075.1 GCA_015490835.1 Flavobacteriaceae bacterium
CACTAGTAACATTAATACTCACACTTTGGAGAAGTATGAAAAAAGAAAACGTTATTGAAAATAATTTAATCACCAAGCAAAAATAAATAAAAAATTTCCTTAATCCGGCTTAGACTACTCAATAAAAAAAATACTACTATCAATATTATTTATTGTTTATCATTAATTGTCTTCAGATTGAAGGCAAAACCAACCCTTAATAGTGGGCTAAGTTTTAATTAGATAACTATTAAAAATCCTAAAGTATACCGTAAAACTTGAAATGAAATAACTGTAAAACTCCATTAATTCCTTTTTATCAATAAAAAAAATAATATCTAAATTTAGTAAAACACCAATTTTAAAAATAATTGTAATGCGAAAAATACTTAGACAATGCTTTGAATTATTTAAAGGAATTTTGTGATTATAGGCATTCAAAAATTTAGAAAACAATTTCTAAACAACTACTGTTTTACCAGTTTTTTAACCAAATTATACCCGTTTTCATCTGTTAAGCTAACAAAATAAATTCCGGTTTTTAATTGATTAATATTTATTGACTCTCCGATAACACAGTTTGCTAATTGTACTACTTTTTTTCCATTCATATCAAAAAGGGTAAGTTGTAACGCTCCAACATTCTTGCTTCCCATAATAGCAAATGATTGTGTTACCGGATTAGGTAGGATTTGTAAATATTGTAAAGCGTTTTCAGGTATCGAAAAATAATATTGTAAATCACTATAGATGATGTAATCACCGTTGGGTTTGGTAATCCATAAAAGAACCTCGTCCGGACCGGGAGGACCATCAACATAACCAAAGCTATAGGTATACATGTCTTGAGAGTTTTCAGTAAAGAAATAGCTATAAGCATTGTCAAAATCAGTATTATCAGAATTAGTACATTCCGAAAGTGTACAACTAATATCAAACTGCATAGTTGCTTGATTAGTATCTATAAAAACTTCGCCTACACAGCCGTTACAAGCACCTGTTTCAAATAAATCCGGGTTCCCTTGTGTAAAATTGGCTTGTACTATAGGAATTTCCTCATTGTAAGAAATAGGAAAATCATTTCCGCCTACATTAAATTGATACAAATACCAGGGGTGATAATAAATTTCTTGTGCCTGAGTAAAACTCACAAAAAACAGTACTAAAAAAAATATCCTTTGCTTCATAACACTTAATTTTTCGTTAAAGATAGAAAAAAAAATTGATTGTTTAAAAATATTACTTAAACTATGCTTTGGCTTATTTAAAAGGGATTTCAATAATTACTGAAAAATTGCACACATTAAATCATTTGCAACAACTTATTTTTTAGCAATTAATAGCCTTGTTGCTTATATAAAAACCGTTAATAAGTTTGTGATATTTGTTGCCGTTTTTTTAACAAAACAATGCCCTCTTTTTATATTTTAGCACTATTAAAAACCATTTAGGGAATAGCTATGAAACAATACCACGATTTAATAAAACACGTTTTAGAAAACGGCACATTAAAGGCAGACCGAACCGGAACCGGAACCAAAAGTGTTTTCGGCTATCAAATGCGGTTTGATTTAAGCGAAGGCTTCCCAATGGTAACTACCAAAAAACTGCATTTAAAATCTATTATTTACGAATTGCTTTGGTTTTTAAAAGGCGATACTAACATAAAATACTTGCAAGAAAACGGAGTACGTATCTGGAACGAATGGGCAGACGAAAACGGCGATTTAGGTCCGGTTTACGGACACCAATGGCGCAATTGGAACAGCGACGAAATAGACCAAATAACCCAAGTTATTGAAGCCTTAAAAAACAACCCCGACAGCCGCCGCATGCTGGTTAGTGCTTGGAACCCCTCGGTTTTACCCGACACCAATAAATCGTTTTCCGAAAATGTAGCAAACGGTAAAGCCGCACTCCCACCTTGTCATGCTTTCTTTCAGTTTTATGTGGCAGACGGCAAGCTTTCGTGTCAGTTGTACCAACGCAGTGCCGATATTTTTCTGGGTGTTCCGTTTAACATTGCTTCGTATGCACTTTTCACACTAATGATGGCACAAGTTTGTGGTTACCAACCCGGAGAATTTATACATACTTTTGGTGATGCCCATATTTATACCAACCATTTTGAACAAGTAGCATTACAACTTTCAAGAACACCCAAACCCTTACCCAAAATGACCTTAAATCCGGAAATTAAAAACATCTTTGATTTTACTTTTGATGATTTCACCTTAACAGACTATAACCCGCACCCGCATATAAAAGGGAAAGTTGCCATTTAAACAAATAACACCATGAAAAACCTTATTTTACTTACTACTTTCCTTACCACAACAGCATTTTCACAAATCGTTAACCTTGATGGTTGTAACGAAAACCCTACGATTTCCGCCCGAAGCAGTTGCTTAAAAAGTAGCGTGGAGAGTTTGCTTTATAATGAATTTGTTTCGGTTTTAGATTCATTAAAAATGAAAAATGGAGCGATTAAAAATGTTAAAATGACTGTTTTTATAGATCAAATAGGCAACCTTTATATTGAAGATTTACAAACCGAAGATTCGGTTTTAAAAAATGCAACCATTCGTGTGATAAGAAGCATAAAACCGCTTCAATCCTATAAAAATCATTTGGGCGAAATGCTTTATGACGAATTTACCATAGATATGAATTTTTCAAATCCGGAAAAATCTACCGATTCCAATTCATTTTCAGAAAATAAAATTGAAGAAAAACCCAATGATAATACGCAAAAAGAACCCGAAGACCAACCGTTTGCCGTCATTGAACAAGTGCCCAAATATCCGGGATGCTTTCAAGAAACCAATTTAGAGTTAAAAAAATGTATGAGCGATAATATTAAAACCGTCATACACAAAAATTTTAACACGATCCTTGCCGGTTCTTTAGGATTAAACGGATTGCAACGAATAACCGTTATTTTTAAAATTAATAAAAAAGGATATGTAACAGGTATAAGAGCAAGAGCTCCACATCCTATTCTTGAAAAAGAAGCCATACGTGTTGTTAAACTATTACCTAAAATGATTCCGGGCAAACAAAAGGGAAAAGAAGTAGGTGTAATTTATAGCCTGCCTATCGTTTTTCGAGTAAATGAGGATAATAAAGCAGAAAAAAAACGAAAAAGAAAAAAACGACATAATAAAAACAATTAAACACTTTTATGTATCTTGTAAAATAAAATTTTAAACCATGTTTTTTAGTAAGAAAAAAGAGCCTTTATTAAATCCGGAACAACGCGAACAATTTGAATACGCACAACAACGCATCAAACAAAAAAAGAAACTGATGCGCCATTTTATTTTGTTTCTATCCGGTTCGGTGTTGCTTATAATTATAAATCCGGTGCTGGGAATTGGTAACGATTTTTTTATTCAAAATTGGTTTGTTTGGGCTATTTTATTATGGACGTTCTTTTTTCTAATTCACCTGCTCAATGTTTTTGTAATGAACCGGTTTATGGGAAAAGAATGGGAAAATAAACAACTCGAAAAACTAAAAGCCAAGCAAGAAAAGCGAATCGTAGAACTTCAACAAAAAGTAGAAAAACAAATGCCGCTTCCCGAAGTAAAAAAAAACGAAACCCAACAACCGCCCGAAAATCTATGATAACCATAATAGCCGCTGCCGGAAAAAACAACGAACTTGGCAAAGACAACGATTTGGTGTGGCACCTGCCCGATGATTTTAAACGATTTAAAAAACTCACCACAGGTCACCACATTATTATGGGACGAAAAACCTTTGAAACCTTCCCGAAACCGCTTCCCAATCGCACGCACATAGTCATTACACGAAACAAAAATTATAAAAAGAAAGGTGCCGTTGTAGTAAACACACTTCAACAAGCTCTGGAAATTGCTAAAAATGACGAACAACCCTTTATTATTGGTGGAGGCGAAATATATAAATTAGCGATGGAAATTTCCGATAAGATTGAACTTACCCGTGTTCATGCCACTTTTGAAGCCGATACTTTTTTTCCTGAAATAGATTTAAAAAAATGGAAGTTGGTAAATGAAGAATACCATCCCAAAGATGAAAGACATAGTTTTGATTTCTCTTACTTAACTTACGTTAAAAAATAATAACTTATTTTTGTCTTTTAAAATTTTAAACCATAATGAGAGCATATATTTTTCCCGGACAAGGGGCACAATTTACCGGAATGGGTCAAGACCTGTATCAAAATTCTACCCAAGCAAAACAACTTTTTGATAAAGCTAACGATATATTGGGCTTTGATATCACAAAAATAATGTTTGAAGGAACAGCCGAAGAACTCAAACAAACCAATGTTACGCAACCTGCAATTTTTTTACATTCTGTAATTCTTGCAAAAGTACTGGGTGATAGTTTTAAACCCGATATGGTTGCAGGACATTCTCTGGGCGAATTTTCCGCTTTAGTGGCTGCCGGATCTATGCGTTTTGAAGACGGATTAAAATTGGTTTCGCAACGTGCACAAGCTATGCAAAAAGCATGTAAATTAAAGCCCTCTACTATGGCGGCTGTACTGGGCTTAGAAGATTCTGTAGTTGAAAATATTTGTAAACAAACCGAAGGAGTGGTTGTACCTGCTAATTATAATTGCCCCGGACAATTGGTTATTTCGGGTGAAGTTACCGCTGTTGAAAATGCTTGTGAAGCATTGAAAGAAGCCGGAGCAAGAAGAGCACTGCTTTTACCTGTTGGCGGGGCATTTCACAGCCCAATGATGGAACCGGCAAGAGAAGAACTTGCCGGTGCAATAGAAAATACCCGTTTTTCTACGCCTATCTGTCCGGTTTATCAAAATGTAACGGCAAACGCTGTTACCGATGCAACTGTGATTAAAGAAAATTTAATCAAGCAACTTACCGCTCCGGTTAGATGGACACAAACCATGCAACAAATGATTACAGATGGAGCTTCAACATTTATTGAAGTTGGTCCCGGAAATGTGCTACAAGGGCTACTTCGTAAAATAGACCGAAGTGCTACCACCGAAAAAGCAACAATACCGGAATAAAAAGCAACATAATATGAATTAGACCTACTAGGTTTTAAAAACCTAGTAGGTCTTTTTAATTTCTTTTTAACCTCTAATTTTTTGTTCCCACCTCCAAGCAGAAAGCAAGGCTTTATCTAATGTTTTTTTCGCTTTCCAACCCAATTCATTATTTGCTTTTTGGGTATCTGCATACACTGCAATTACATCTCCGGAACGCCTTTTTGCGATTGTATAGTTTAATTTATTTCCGGTTACTTTTTCAAAAGCCTTTACCACTTCCAGCACACTGCTTCCTTTTCCGGTGCCGATGTTAAAAACTTCAAAATTAGATGTATTTTTATGAGACAACAAGCGTTGCAATGCCACCACATGTGCTTTTGCCAAATCTACTACGTGAATATAATCTCTTATACAGCTTCCATCCTGCGTGGGGTAATCGTTGCCAAAAACCTGTAGTTGTTCTCGTAAACCTATCGCAGTTTGGGTTATAAAAGGTACCAAATTTTGAGGTACACCCAGTGGAAGCTCACCAATTAAAGCCGAGTCATGCGCTCCTATGGGATTAAAATAACGCAATACTATACTTTTTAGGTTGGAAACCGAACAGGTATCTTGTATAATTTCTTCGCTAATTTGCTTTGTGTTTCCGTAAGGCGAAGTAGCTTTTTTTACCGACGCTTCTTCCGAAATGGGTAAGGAGTCGGGTTCGCCGTAAACAGTGCAAGACGAACTGAAAATAAAATTTGAAATGTCATGTTTTACACAGTTTTGAAGCACATAAACCAACGTATTTATGTTATTTTCATAATACAACAACGGATTCTCCACACTCTCTCCTACTGCTTTACTGGCAGCAAAATGAATGATTCCTTTTATATCTTTATTTTCTTCAAAAAAATTATTCACCGTTTCTTTTTCACGAAGATCCAGTTTTACAAAATGGGGGTTTATTCCGGTAATGGAAACAATACCTTCTAATGCATCTAAGGATGAATTGGATAAATTATCTACGATTACAACCTCAAAACCACTGTTTTGTAATTCGACAACGGTATGCGAACCTATATAGCCTAAGCCTCCGGTTACCAGTATTTTACTCATTTGGTTACAAAATTAATTACGGTTTGGGTGATAAATTGTATTTGTTCAGCATCTAATTCAGTGTGCATAGGTAAGGAAATAACTTCTTTAACCAACTGATTGGTTACCGCAAAATCTTCTTCTTTATACCTACTGTCGGCATAGGCTTTTTGAAGATGCAACGGAATAGGGTAATACACACCGCAAGGTATTCCGTTTTGGTTTAGGTGTTGAACCAACGCATCTCTGTCTGTGTTTTTTACTTTTAAGGTGTATTGGTGAAACACATGACAATTACAACTAGGTTGTGCATCGCACCCGCATGAGGGTGTGTGAATATTTTCAATTCCGGAAAATGCTTCGGTATATTTTTTTGCGGCTTCTCTTCTGGCATTATTATAACTATCTAAATGAGGTAATTTAGCCCTTAATATGGTTGCTTGTATGGAGTCTAATCTTGAGTTTACACCTACTACATCGTGGTGGTAGCGTTTATACATTCCGTGGTTTACAATTCCTCTAATGGTATGTGCCAAGTCGTCGTTATTGGTAAAAATGGCTCCGCCATCGCCATAACAGCCTAAATTTTTGGAAGGAAAAAACGAGGTAGAACCCACATCGCCTATGGTTCCGGTTTTTAATTTTTCTCCGGTTTTTGTGGTATAGTATCCACCAATGGCTTGTGCGTTGTCTTCAATTACAAACAAGTGGTGTTGCCGGGCAATTTCCATAATTGCGTCCATATTGGCAGCCAATCCAAATAAATGAACCGGCACAATGGCTTTGGTTTTTGGTGTAATGGCTTTTTTAATGGCTTCAACATCAATATTAAAACTTACGGGATCAACATCTACCAACACCGGTGTTAGACCTAACAATGCGATTACTTCTACCGTTGCTGCAAAGGTAAAGTCTGCGGTAATTACTTCATCGCCGGGTTGTAATCCCAAACCCATCATTGCAATTTGAAGCGCATCGGTTCCGTTGGCACAAGGGATTACATGCTTCACGCCCAAGTAGGTTTCTAGTTCTTTTTGAAATTGATGTACCTCGGGACCGTTAATGTATGCGGTAGATTCAATTACGTCCAGCACCGATTTATTAACTTTATCTTTTATCTTTTCGTACTGACCTTTTAGGTCGACCATTTGTATTTTTTTCATAATAAAGCCCAAAAGAGCGAGTGAATTAATTTTATAAAACAGATTAATAGTTTGATTTTTAAAACCAAAAATTCTGCTTTCAAAATTACAAAAATTGAATCGGGCTACCAATCAATTTTAAAAAGAAACGTATTTTAGCGATATAGAAAAAGTGTTTATGAATTTTATCTATTCGGTATTAATACGTATTGCTTGGATTCCGGTGTGGATTTCTCAATTTTTCAGCTCAAAGATGCAACTTTTTGTTTGGGGTAGAAAAGAGTCTTTTTCTTTACTTTCTGAAGAACTTTCGGCATCGGATAAAACCATTTGGTTTCATTGTGCTTCGTTGGGTGAATACGAACAAGGTTTGCCGGTGATGGAAGAATTAAAAAAAATAGCTCCTACACTCAAATTGGTTATTACTTTTTTTTCGCCTTCGGGTTATGAGGTAAAAAAAAATAATTCAATAGCCGATGTGGTGGTATATCTTCCTTGGGATACTCCAAAAAATGTTTCTCGATTTTTATCTTTAGTTCATCCGTCTATTGTGGTTTTTGTTAAATATGAAGTTTGGGCAAACTATCTATTCTACCTTCAAAAAAAAAATATTCCTACTTTTTTGATTTCGGCTTTGTTTAAAGAATATCAAATTTATTTTAAACCTTATGGCGGTTTTATGAGAAAGGCTTTACAAAAATTTAACCATATCTTTGTTCAAGACGAGGTATCTGAAAAGCGTCTTCAAAGCATTGGTTTTACAAAGATTACAACAAGTGGTGACACGCGTTTTGACAGGGTTTTGCTACAAACACAAAAAGACAATAAATTACCTTTTATTGAAGATTTTATAAATGACACATTATGCTTGGTTTGCGGAAGCACTTGGCAAGAAGATGAGGCTGTTTTAATAGATTACATCAATACGAGTAAGGATGTAAAAATTATTATTGCTCCGCATCAAATTTCGGCTTCTAAAATAGCAGATTTACGTAGTAAAATTGAAAAGAAAACGGTGTTATTTTCAGAAAAAAAGGGTAAAAATTTATCGGATTTTGATGTGTTTATTATTGATACCGTAGGATTGTTAACCAAAATATACAGCTATGCGGATATTGCGTATGTAGGAGGCGCAATGGGTAATACCGGATTGCATAATATCTTAGAACCTGCTGTTTTTGGTGTTCCGATTGTTATTGGTAAGAATTATAAAAATTTTCCGGAAGCTAAGAATTTGCTGGAAAAAGGTGGTTTATTTTCGGTTTCAAACCCAGAAGAATGTACGTATAGGTTACAAAAACTGGAAACAAATACGAAACTAAGAACCACAGTCGGAAAAAAAGCAAAAGAGTTTATTGCTCAAAACACCGGTGCTACTAAGATTATTGTTAAAAAACTTGAGAGGTATCTTTGTTGAAAATAGACAGTCAAAACTAGGCTTGAAGGGCTTTAATTTGCATTTTTAACTCCTCCATAGACTGTTGTAATTGTTTTAGCAAAGTACTTTCAAGTGGTTCTTCTACTCCAAACGTAATTCGGCTGTTTACTTGCCATAATTCTTGGATGGTATGGGTAGCTACTTCAAGTATAGGATAAGCCGAATTAATAGAAA
>WFXA01000076.1 GCA_015490835.1 Flavobacteriaceae bacterium
AGCAGGAGATGAAAGCCAAGGCCCAGGAAGCCCGTGCCAAGGTGATTGAGGCCGAGGCCGAAATACCTAAGGCCATTGCCGAGGCTTTTAAGGCCGGCAACCTGGGAGTAATGGACTATTACCGGCTGCGCAACATCGAGGCCGACACCTCCATGCGCGACTCGATAGCCGGCTCGGCCAAGCCCGGCAAAGGCAGCAAAGACGATAAATAATATTTAGCCACCCGGCTACATGAGCGGACTTCCCGGTGGGGGAGTCCGCTTTTTTTGTGGTAGATAATATGTTAATAGTATGTTAACAGTGGTTTGTGTAAAGTTTTTTTTAAAAGATATTTGATTTGTAATGAGTAGGTTTTGGTATTCTCCAAAACTTGTTACAATTAGCACCATTATTAGTATTATCAAATTCCAATTTTAGTCTACTACAAAAATAAAGTGTTTTGTCTTTAGAATTTTTGTTATAATCAAAATATCTGCAAGCAAAACAATTTTTCACATCTATTCCGCGATGTGAGGCTTCTTTAACGAGTTTGGCAAATTTTTTACCACCAAAATTATCATGTTCGCGAGAAAGAATTTTATTATAGATATAATTTTTGTCTTTAGAAATTTTTTGAATATCCTTTGCTTTAACTTTTCTTTTTATCGCTTTTTTACTTTTTAGAACTGAAAAAACTTCAAATTCTTTGTTACACTGATTTAGTGGAATTTTTTTATCATTAATATTAGCTTTGAAGTTATAGAAAGTTAGATTTTTGCTTCCTAAACGAAAATATTTTTCTTTGATGATCTTAATATCTTCTTCATTATTGAGTTTAATTTCGATAATTCTAATACCACTCTTTTGTTTTTCAAATTCACAATTATGACTAACCGCTATTTCAATAAAAATTTTATCATAAATTTCTGGTTTTGTAGATTCCAACAGAATGTCTGCCACAAAACCGTTAAAACGTTTTTCAATACTTGCTAGATTATATCTTGATGTTAAATCAAATTTCTTTTTCTTACTTCCGAAGCTACAACTCCTTTTTAATAATTCATTTGTTTCACAGGTGGAACATCTATGTTTTGAAATATATTCAATATAGAACGGAATACCTTTCTTGATACATTGATTATAAGTCTGTAAAAATACTATTTTTCCTAATTTATGGAGATAAGTTTCATAATTACAATCCAATACTGCTTTGTGAGCAAAGTGATGAGCTTTTATTTTGCCTTTACGAGCAATTAATTCACTTCCACAATTAACACAAGTAAAGATGTCTTTAATACTCTTATCAACCTTTGAAATATGAATTAAATCCCCAGCACTATTATAAGCAAACAAATTCTTCATTATTATGTTCATGAAAGCTTCCCAAACACAAGAACAGTTAAAAATAAAGAAAAAAGTCACAACTATCCGAAAGTTTAAAGAGTCTGAAAAATCCCGTATCTTTAATTTGAACCAAAAAGATACACTATGGGACTTTTCAGACGAACCAAAGCTAACAACAAGCCACTACTTAAGTAAATTATAGACCTAATACCCAGGTGGTTACTAAATTCCTGCATTAAATACTATCAAAGCGATTAAGGTTGTAGCCGGTACAAGACTTATGATCAATTAGTTGCTTTAACTTTCGGACAGCTAAACAAATGCTTGACACTGAGTGATATAAGTACAGGAATCGGTGTTTCTGAGACGTTTATTGCTGATTTAGGCCTCTGTCAAAGCCCTGCCCGTTCTACCATGAGCGATGGGAACAAGAAAAGGAACTGGCAGGTGTTCGAAAGATTGTATTATAGGTTACTAAGGCACTATGAAGGCGTTTTACGCAAACAAGACCAATCAGGTATTATCAGAGAGATAAAAAAGGGAAGAATAAAAATAATAGACAGCACCACGATCAGTTTGTGTATGAGTCTGTTTGACTGGGCAAAATTTCGGACAGCTAAAGGGGGCATCAAGATACATACCTGTTGGGACGATACGATTATGCTGCCCGAAATGGTCAATATAACTGAAGCTAAAGTACATGACCGATATGGGCTAAACCAATTGATATTTGCCAGAGATACAATCATCGTAGAAGACAAAGCCTATTATGACTTTGACCTTATGGCCAGCAGAATCAAGGCAGAAAATGTGTTTGTAACCCGTATTAAAACCAATGCCATTTATGAAAGTATCCGGGAACTTGACTTACCAGATGATAAAGACCAGGATATCCTGAAAGATGAAATTATCCGTCTGTCTTCATCGCAAGCCAGGAAAAAAGGGCTGGCACAACAAGAGCTAAGGTTAGTCCATGTTTATAAAGAGGATGAGAACAAAGTAATCCAAATCATTACTAATCAGCTACATTGGCAGGCGCGCACCATAGCAGACCTTTATAAAAAAAGATGGGATATAGAGTTGTTCTTTAAGGCAATCAAACAGAATTTACAGATAAAAACTTTCGTGGGAACAAGTGAAAATGCGGTTAAATCTCAAATTTATGTGGCTCTAATCTGTTATATGTTGCTGCAACTTATCAAAAGAACCATTGCCAAATCGACTAAAGCTTTTTCCAACTTTGTGGAAAAAATAAGAATATGCTTGCCTTTTTATCTCTCTTTAGGTTACGTATGTAATCAAATAAGTGAAGGGGCCAAACGAATAAGGGTCGTTAAACAAGCAGAATTAATTCCTAAAACAGACTTATTTTCCTGATATTTTTGCTTAAAACAGCCTTTTGGTTGAATACGCCAATAAAATAGTGATTGGCAGAAAAAGTTTCGGATGAAAGTGAATTGTAACTTGAATCATTTTTCTGATTTTGCAGAATAAGTAAAAGTAGTTATTAATTTTGATATTGCAAAGACGTTATTAATTCATTCCACCATATTGATAATGTCTTTCTATCAATATTTAATTTTTTAGCTATATCATCATATTTTTTTAGCTGGATTACAGCCAGATCTATATATTTTTTTTGGATATCTGTTAGAGAATTCATTTATAATTAGCAATAACATTCTTTCGTAAGATTCTGTTGCGGTCTTTCCGAACCTCGTTTTTGTCTGCCATAGCCTAAAGTTAAATATTTTCTTCGAATTTGTCAGACTGCTTACCGCAGACATGGAATACCCAAATGCCGCCATAGCGTTTTGCGCATTGTTGGGTACTGCGTCTTCAATATTTCCTCTTTCTAATTGAATTCTTATCAATAACAACCAAGCTGTTTTTGAAATCCTCATTGTTATTGATTAATTCCATAATGGCTTCGGACAAGTCCATAGGTGTGAACTCTTTCAGTCGAAAGAAAATTACCCCGGCTTCCGGTTTATAATTTAACTTAAATATTAATGTGCCGAAGTCACTGTCCAAAGTGATTATTGTCCTGTTTTCAGTAACTGCAATGTCGAGAACTTTATGGTCATCAATTCCAGGAGATATCTCCAATATAGAAGAAACGTCAATATCTTGTTCTCTTAATAATTCAACACTGGCAATTGGGAAGTTTTCGTCAGCAAGGAATTTCATTAAGCTGACTGTTGTCTGAGTTCAACCAATAAGCCATCTTTAACGCAATCGTTAAGGTATGCGAAAACAGCCTGGATGTCTTCCGCTGAAATAGTTGGGTAATTTTTAAGAATATCCTCCTCCGTCCAGCCATTTGCAAGGCGGTCAAGAATAAACTCAACAGAAATACGAGTCCCTTTGATTACAGGTTTCCCAAGTAATACCTTATTGTCAGACACTATTTTATCTTGCCATTTCATAATACTAAGATACGAATATTTTATGAGAGTTGTTTCCAGGACATAACATAGGAGCTATGCGCTTTGGCTACGTGCCTCCGGCACTCCACCGAACAATTGCTGTACGCAATTGAAACTGCGCATGGCTCCTCTGTTGTGGTGCGTTTTTATTTAAATTCATTTCCGCATTTTTTGCATTTGTAAACTGTTTTAAAATAAATCGGAAAAACTAAAAATAGAAAAGAGGTAATTGCGGATATTATTCCCTTTGTCCCTTTCATTGATTTGAATCCACTATAAATTTCTTCTGATTGGCAATTTGGGCATTTGATAATTTCTCCTAAGTCATTGGTCAGTGCGGTTTTTTCAGTCTCTTTAATAATTAAAGTCATTGTTGTCCGGTAAACCCTAAATTTCATTGTTGTCCGGTAAACCCTAAATTTATACTTTTTTCAAAATTAACTAGTTGATTATCAATACCAATTTTCAGGTTTGTCAAAAGTAAGCCCCCTGCATTTGCGGGAATAAGGTGTTTTGATATTTGAGTTTATTTTCTTTTACAATCTCTCGCCAGCTTCCTTCCGGGTCTTCCAGGAACCGATAGA
>WFXA01000077.1 GCA_015490835.1 Flavobacteriaceae bacterium
CAAACTTAAGGATTAGCTCTTAACTGCTATTTTTTATATACCGTGTTATGCCACGTAGTGAGGTTGTGATTAAAGTGATTGATTCACTATATTATTTATTTTTTTAGAGTATTCTAAAAACTTTTCTTCATCCCAAAATTCAAGTTTGGTTAGTAGAAAATTATCTGGCCAAAACAACAATGTTTTAACTGATAGCCTTTTCCATTTGAAATAGTCTGATTTATTACTGATTTTTTTTATGCAAAAACTTTTATAGGCAGGAGCGACAAGACTCCAGTATAAGAATCCAATGATAAAAAAAATCATTAAATATTCATAACCTAATGAATATTTATAATAAGTAAATATACCTGCGATAAATGGTATACTAAGCACGATGTGACCAAAAGTAATTAACTTTAAAACTTTCATAATTTTATTTTTAGTTGTTAAGCAATTTGATTATTATGTTTGCGGTACGGTACAAGAACATCCACAAGGTTCTACTTGCAGATTTCCATTACAAGGTGTACAGGCATTTTGGGCGTTTTCGCAAGCAGCAATTACCGCTACAACCACTACAACAATACACCAAGGACATCGACTTGAAACAATTGCATCAATATTCCCTAAATCGTATTCTCCAATTAATGATGAAACAAACTGTTCTACCGTTATGTCAGTATCTAAAACAACACTACTTTCATAAAAAGTGTTATTATTATTAAAAACGATATCCATTGATACACTATTGTTAGAAAGTTGAGAGATGTTGTTTAAAGATACTGTTGATTCGGTATTATCAAACTGAATTAGTAAATTGTATTCAGAATTTCTTTCTTGATTTTGTGTTATATTGGCAATCCTATCTAAATTTTCAAATAAAAAAAGACTTTCTTCTCCGAAATCATTTATAACTGTAAAATAGTCATCACCTTCATTATAGCTCGTATAGGTTTCTCCCATTTTTAGGACAATGTCAGCTTTTACGTCATTTACTCCTGACGAATTATTACAAGAAACAAACAAAACTATAAATGAAAGAAAAATAGCAAATTGAGGTTTTCTGAGTTTTTTTAAAATATTCATATTCATATTATTTTAATATGGAGGTTTTATTTTAAACATCCTTAATAGTTAAACTTGTTTTTAGCATACTCTTTAGATTTTCTGCTTTTTAACTCTATTACTCTTTTATTTTGTGTCGTTTTTCATTTGTTTTCTATTTAAAAACTCACATTCTCGACTTTGGATGGTCAGTCCATTTTTGACCGTTATGTTGGTTTTTATGTGGCATAACGGTTTTGTATAACGCCTCTCGTTGCGTTTGTCAAGCACTAAGATAGCAAAAAAAAACCGAAACTTCGGCTTGCGGGCGTATTTTTCCGAAGGAAAAATTCGGACGCAATGAGCGTTATACCGTGTTGGTAGCCGTTGTTGATATTCCATAATTTTAAAACCTATATTCCATTTTTAAAAGCACATACCTTGGTAATAATCTATATTCAGTTATTGATGTACTAATATCATTAATTGAATATGTACTAAAAGTATCTGTGTTAAACAGGTTTTTGCCTGATAATGAAAAACTTAATTTATTTTCTTTTAAAGTATATCTAGCTTCAATGTCTGAAAAATAGTATGTACTGTTTTCTGTATCTATATTTCCAAAAAAGTAACGTTCATTTTGTATTTGAAAACTAAAATTGTTATTAATATCAAAAAGAAAGTCTAAAAAAGTTTCATTATTTGTAAATGAGTTATTTATGATAGTTTTTATTTCGTTTACTGTCCATTTTGAACCAATATTATAATTAAAAGAACCTTTAAAAACAGAACGAACTTCAAAACCGTAATTATAATTAATCGATTTCACTTCTCGTAATTCGGAATTGTTAATTACATTTTTATAATTTGATATTGAATAGCCTAAAATTAGTTTTAAGTTTGATGATAACGATTTAAAATATCTGTCAGCATTTGTATTAATAGATAACATTTCTCTGTCTTTAATGATGATTTTTTCTACTTCTGAGTAATTTTGGGTTATAAAGGAATTTGTTGAGAAAAAATCGAAATTTTTACTATAAATAATAGATGCATTGGCAAAAAATTCATCACTCCAATTACCTAATTGATAATTTAATAATACGGTGGAAGCATTTAACTGATTAAATGTTCCTGTTCCTTTTGAGAAAGAACGAAAATCGGTTAAAACAAAATTGTTGTAAACATCTAAAACTTTAGCATTTGTAGTGTTATAAGAATACGATGTTCGTATTCTATTCTTGTCATTTATTTTCCAATCTAAACCTATGGTTGGATTTATAAAAAAAGGCTGTTGCTCTGTTTTATTATTTTGTTCTAACTGATTGAATAATTGGTGAAAATCTAATTTACCTGTAATTGCAACATCACTCAATTTTATTCTGTATTTTGATTTGAAATATAAATTGTTCACAGAATATGTTGTAATGTTTTGATAATCTGTTCGTGTTTCTAAAACTGTATTATCTTCTTTTAGTAAAAATGAAGAAAATAATTCGTCTTTTCTGTACTCGTTTCCAAATTGTAATTCTAATAAATTTCCGTTTTCTTTTCTGTCTAATAAATGTGCTACAAAACCGGCAAACTGCATTTTGTTTTCGCTTAATTGTTGTACGTTATTTGTATTGAGAAAACTCGGAAATAAATCTTGATAGAAAAACTGATTGATTGTATAGTTTTGTGGCGTTTTCTCATATATATATCTACCTGTAAGCAGAAAAACCTTGTTGTCTTTAAATTTGTTTGTGAATGTGATTTTTTGGTCAAATAAGGTGTTTCTGTCTTTTAAACTTTCAACTGTTTGTTGGCTATTAAAATTCAAATTACTTGTATTTTCAGTATCTTGATTATTATATTTTGTTGTTACTTCAAGCATTTTAGTTTTTGAAATATCATAGGTTAAATCTATTTTCCCAAAACCTATAAATTTCTTTTTCCGCAATACAAAATCCTCGGTATTTGTAAATTCAATTCCGTTAATATTAAAATCTTGAACGGAGTTTCTAAAAAAATCATTTTCATCCCAATTAAAAAAACCAAGGGTTTTTAGTTTTACTTTCTTTGATAATGTAAAAATTGCATTTAATGATGCTAATTCTGTGTTGTTAAAATTGGTTCTTGATGCTTTAAAGTTTGGTGTAAAAGAATTTAAGTTGATTAACGTATTTGTGCTTTGATTATCGCCAATACTTGCAGGTTCGCCATAGCGAAAAGGACGTATTAAATGGTTTATATCACCAGTTGCATTATAGCCAACATTGTTGAAATTAGTGAGAAAATAGTATTTATTTTTCTTACCAAAATTCATTAAGTTACTACTAATTTTATATCTATTGTTTAATATTGCATCATAACCTAAATTAATATTTCCAAACCAAACTCTTTTTGCATTTTCTTTTAAAACAAGGTTTAAAGCAACTTTGTCACTTTCTTCTACGTTTTTAAGTAATTTGTTGTTTGAATACCTTTGTAATAATTCTATTTTTTCTATTTGGTCCGGAGGCATATTTTTTGTCAGAATTTTATAACCTCTTTCAAAAAAATCATCGTCATCAACCATTACTTTCTCTACTTCTTTATTGCCGATTTTTATTGTGCCATCGCTTTCTACATTTAATCCCGGTATTTTTTTAAGTAGGTCTTCTACTACTTGCTCATTACCTTGTATAAATGATTTTACATTAAAAATAACAGTGTCTTTTTTAACTGTTATTGGTTTGTTTGCTTGTATGATAACTTCGTCTAATTTGACAGTTTTGGAATTTAGTAAAACATCAATATTGATATTTTTTTCTGTTCCTTTTATGGTTAATGGGATTGTTTTTGATTGAAAAGACAGCGCAGAGAAAATCAAATTGAATTTCCCTGTTTTGTCTGTTTTCAAAGTGTAATTACCATCTTTATTTGTAAAAGCATAAGTTATAGTTATACTGTCAGTACTTGATTTTAAAATTACATTTGCAAAAATTCCTTTTGAGTTTGTACTATCTTTAACAAAACCGTTAATTTTGACTTGTGCAGAAATTGATGTTAAAAACAGGAAGAATATAAATGCAACTGAAAATGTTATTTGTCTTTTTTTTCCTTTGTTTCCCATTCAAATATTTTTTCTGTCCTGTATTTTCTTCCATTATCTTTCTTAGGGATTTGTCTCATTCTATTTGCTACTTTACGGGGCATTCTTGATTTTATTTTTTTAAAGACATAGTCATTAAGATTGTCTCTATATTCAACATATTCTTTAAGAGTCTTTGTTTCAGTTGCAGTTGGTGTTTTAAATTCATAATTACAATCACAGGGATATTTAATGCTTTTAAACTCTGCCTTAAACATTTTTTCAGAATCTTCTGCTTCTAAAATTAGACCGGGAAGACCAAATAATTTCCAAGGACCATAAGGCAAAGGTATTTCTTCGGTAAACCAAGCGGTATAAGTTCTTCCTCTAAAATACCCTACAGCCTTTTGACATTTGTATTCACCTATTTTTTTAAATTTGTTTTCTATATTCCAGTTTATAGATATCCAAGTGTCATCTACAGTAAAACTTTCAAAAAGACTTCCTTTAGCACGCCTAAAAATGATTTTTTTGTTTTGAAAATCACGATAAAATTGTGAACCATCTTTGTCCTCACTTTTAAAACTCAAAGACATCCCTTTTTCATCCATTTTAACTCCTGATAAATCATTATTATTTTGACCAATTTTATCATAAATAAATACAGATTTACTGTTGTTAAAATATAAAACTGCATTTTTAAATAATGGTTTTTCTCTAGGTATTTTATAGTTGTACTCAACAAATCCTATTTCTGATGTTTGAGATATACAGAATAAAGGG
>WFXA01000078.1 GCA_015490835.1 Flavobacteriaceae bacterium
GTAACTACTTTAGGGTTTGCGATTGGTTTTCTTTTTCTTTGGAAGAAATTACTCGCCACAATCAAACAACATAAACCTATCTTCAATAAAAAAGAATGGTTTAAACAAACTATTCCTTTTACGATAAACAGTAGTATTCAAGTTGTAAAAAATAAAATACTTACATACATCTTAGCTATTTTTGGAAGTATAGAAGCCGTTGCTATTTTTGAAGTGGCTATGAGAGGAGCTTCATTAGTATCATTTACATTAGACGCTTTAAACTTAGCCATAGCACCTTATATCTCTTCGGCTTTTGAACATAAAAATCACGATACCATACAACGGATAATAAAAAAAACCGGAAGATTAATTTTCATTTTCTCACTACCTGTAGCACTTACTTTTATTATTGGGGGAAAAGCAATACTTGAATTATTATATGGAAAATCTTATTTGGTATCTTATATTCCTTTAGTAATACTTTGTGTTGGACAATTAATTAGTTCTATCATAGGGTCTGTTGGATTATTATTAAATATGACCGGCAACCAATCCGTCTTATCAAAAAGTAATATTATTGCTTTGTTTTTAAATATAATGTTAAGTATTCCGTTTATTATTTATTTTGATAGCAACGGAGCCGCTTTTGTTTATAGTTTTGTACTAATTTTACAAAATATTTATTTACTTAAACAGGTAAAAAACAAACTAAGCATAACAACCACAATTATTTAAATGCAAAAAGAGCCTAACTTTTTCATTATTGGTGCCCCAAAATGTGGGACAACCTCGATGATTCATTATCTTTCGCAACATCCATCAATATTTGTATCGCCGGTTAAAGAACCGCATTTTTTTAATACAGATAGCACACACCGTTATTTTTTTACAACAGACACTTATTTATCATTATTTAATGAAGCTAAACCACAGCATTCCATTATTTGTGAAGGATCTGTTTGGTATTTGTATTCTGAAAAAGCTATTGACAACATCTTATCATTCAATCCCAATGCTAAATTTTTGGTAATGCTTAGAAACCCTGTAGATATGTTTTTCTCATTACATCAAGAATTACTATTTGGAGGAAGTGAAAATGAAAAATCTGCAGCTAAAGCCTGGAAACTACAAACCGAAAGAAAAAAGGGAAATAAAATTCCTTCAGGATGTTCAGATCCAAAACTTTTACAATATAGAGATGCTTGCAAACTTGGTTTTCAGGTTAAACGTGCTCTAACTAAAATAAAACCAAACAACATCTTTTTTGTACGTTTGGATGAATTAAAAATAAATCCGGATAAGGTGTATAATAACGTTCTTGATTTTCTAGAAATTTTGCCTAAGAGTTTAGAATCGTATGAAGTAGTAAACCCAAAAAAAATGCGGAAATTTCCCTTGCTTTCTCGATTTTTTATTCATTTTACACAACTAAAAAAATCACTGGGAATTAAAGGAGGATTTGGACTGGCAAGTGCTATTAATAAACGCAATGTCTCTTATAATAAAGAAATTAACAGCATTGAAAAAAGAGATTTAGAAAACGAATTACAAGCTTATTTTTATGAAGATATTTGCTTATTGGAAACGCTTCTAAACAAAGATTTAACACACTGGAAAAATTAATAGGTTTATGATATCCATCATCATCCCATTATATAATAAAGAAAAATTTATTGCGCAAACACTGCAATCGGTGCTGGAACAAACCTATACAAATTTTGAAGTCGTTATAGTAAATGACGGAAGCACCGATAATTCATCAAACATAGTAAAATCTATAACAGACAATAGAATAAAATTACTATCGATTAAAAATTCGGGTGTATCGGTTGCGAGAAATATCGGAATTAAAAATGCCAAAAATAGTTGGATTGCTTTTTTGGATGCAGACGATTATTGGGCTCCTACTTTTCTACAAGAAATAGTAACTGTTATAAAAAAACATCCTGAAAATAAGATTTTTGCTACCGGAAGAAGCTTGGTATATTCCAACAAAACAACTCGTTATAAAAACGAACATCTACCTAAAGACGGAACAACAAGTAAACTTAACTATTTTAAAGTAATAAGCAACGCATTGCCTCCTATTAACTCTTCCAATTCGGTTATTCATAAAACTTTATTTGAAGAAAAAGGATATTTTAACCCCGAACAAAAACAACACGAAGACCACGATTTATGGATGCGACTTTGCGTAAACGAAAAAGTAGTTTTTATTAATAAAAACTTATCTTTTTACCGAAAAGAAATTGAACAATCAGCATCAAAAAGAACCTATGAAGCATTAGATTTTTGCAAGTATATAAACACTATTTTAAAGGTGAAAAATCAACTAACCGACGAAGAAAAGCACTACTTTAAACAATACTACCAACCTTTTTTATTAATCTCCTATATAAAAAATTATAAAAATTATACTTTTGAAGAAGACCAAATGGTTTACACAAACATAAAACCATTAGTTACCGGTAAATATGCTTTTTTGTTAAAATTATTAAAAACAATACCTTATAAAAACACCTATAAAATACTTAAACATTTAAAAAAATAATGCAGGATAAAAAGGTGAATTTATTTATTGTAGGAGCTATGAAAGCCGGCACTACTTCATTTGTAGAAATGTTGTCTGCACATAACGATGTGTATGTTCCTCCGGTAAAAGAACCTCATTATTTTGTAAACAATTTGCCAAAAAACATTTATGAACCTTCCCGTTTTTTTTCGTTGGAAAACTATTTGCAAAACGAATTTCCGAAACCGCTTCATATTACAAAAATAGAAACCGAAGCGCAGTACAAAAAAGTATATTCATTACAAAACAACCAAACCTACTTGGTTGATGCCAGCACTTGTTATTTAACCGCTCCGGAAAGTCCCGAACTAATAAAAAAGTATCATCCCGATGCTAAAATCATCATTTTGGTTCGCAACCCCTTGCAAAGAGCTTATTCGCACTATACGATGGCAGTAGGTTTAGCAAGAGAAACCAGAAGTTTTAACGAGGCGATAAAACAAGAAATAGTTGCCTTTAAAAACAAAACATTACCTTGGCACAGTTATTTAAAAATGAGTATGTATAAAAACCCAATAAAACGATACCAATCTTTATTTGATTCTGTTTTATTACTTACTTTTGAAGAATTATATAACCAACCCCAAGAAACATTAAACAAGGTGGCAACATTTTTACAAATTAAACCATTTACCGCTATAAAGACTGTACATAAAAATAAAAGTAAAACCGTTCGGTTTAAAAAAGTCTTTTTCTATTTAAAGAAAATAGGTTTAAAAGACATTTTTTCAAAAGTAGTACCGCGCACGATTAGGCATAAAATTTTTTCTATGGTTAGCACCGATAAAAAACCTGAAATTACGCTTACCCAAAACATAAAAAAAGAACTCGAAAGCATTTTTAATCAATAACCCAATGTTTGTACTAAATGCTTCCATTTGCATCCTTCTGTTTTTAATTGGGTTTTCACTTCCTAACCTTTTTAAAAAACTAAATAAGGAAGACAAGAAGTTTTTAAAAAAATTATTTTTTTACCATCTGGCAATTGCCGTTTTGTTTCATTTTTATATTGTTTTTGCCGGAGGAGATGCTATTCATTATTGGTTTACACCTAAAGAAGAATCGTTTCAAGATATATTTAATCTGGCAAAAACAGGCAATGCTTCCGGTGTGCTATACTTACTAAATTATTTTCCGGCTAAAATACTTAATTTATCTTTTTTTACCGGTAATATGCTATATGCGCTACTGGGGTATATTGGCTTTATCTATTTTTATGCGACCGGAAAATTTTTACTGAAAAATTTTCTAGGAAACAAACCAATAAAACTACTTGGCATCTCGCTTTTTCCTTGGATATTCTTTTTGCCTAACCTTCATTTCTGGTCTTCCGGAATAGGTAAAGACAGTATTCTTTTTTTCTGCATTGGAGGGTTTATCTATGCATTGCAAAATATTAAAAAACGCTATTTTATCTTGCTTGTTAGCTTGGTACTATCTTTTGCTATACGACCCCACATTACTATGTTTTTATTGGTTTCTTTTTCTGCCGGTTATGTTTTGGACGGACGATTAAAAGCATATCAAAAGTTTTTTATTCTTCTTTTATTTATTGTTGGAATTGCTTTTACATATCAATATGTTTTACAGTTTGTACAATTAGAAAGTTTTGAAACCAAAACAATAGAAGAATTTGCCACAACGAAAGCTTCTAAACTAAACAAAGTAGGTTCGGGATCGGGTATTGATATCTCCGGATATCCTTTTCCGTTAAAAGTGTTTACCTTTTTATATCGTCCCTTATTTTTTGATATTAACGGAATTATGGCAATTTTTGCTTCTGTTGAAAATTTAATTTTAGTACTATTTAGCATTTTATTGTTACGCAACAAACCTTTTAAAGCGTTTAAAAAAGCTAATTTTATTGGTAAAGGGATGGTGATTTTCTTCTTATTAGGTACGGTTTCTTTTTCATTAATCTTAGGAAACTTAGGCATAATGTTACGACAAAAAAACATGTTTATACCCATATTTTTATTATTCGGAATTTGGGCAATCTATTTAAACCACAAATCTGTTTATGAAAATTTTACACGTAATAAATAGTTTAGCTACCGGTGGTGCCGAAAAGTTATTGCTGGACACCATTCCTAAATACAATAACCGGGGTATTAAAACAGATTTATTGGTTTTACAAGATAAAAAACATCCCTTTTTACAACAACTTAAAGAAACTCAAAGTTGTAAAATTTTTGTTTTAGGTGAAGAAAGTGTTTATAACCCCTTGTTGGTATTTAAAATTATTCCGTTTATAAAAAAATACGATATTGTTCATGTGCATTTATTTCCTTCACAATATTGGGTAATGTTTGCTAAAATTTTCTCCTTTTCAAAAACAAAATTACTCTTTACCGAACACAACACTACTAATCGAAGGGTAAAAAGTAAAATATGGAGCAGGCTAAATAAAATTGCATATTCCTATTATAACGCTACTATTTGTATTACTAAAGAAATACAGACTATTTACACAACTTATACAAAATTGCCAAAAGAAAAATTTCCTGTTATAGAAAATGGCGTTGATTTATCTAAAATTAAAAATGCTAAAGCAGTAAGAAAAAGTACCATCCATCCTTCTTTAAAAGAAGAAGACAAACTGCTATTACAAGTATCCGGTTTTAGAGAACAAAAAGATCATCCCACTCTTATTAAGGCTTTACAATATTTACCTAAATATGTAAAAGTGATTTTAGTTGGAGATGGTGTTTTAAAAGAAAATTGCCGGCAACTTGCAAAAGAATTAAATTTAAAAAATAGGGTTCTTTTTTTAGGTAACAGATATGATGTTCCGCAATTACTTAAAAGTGTAGATGTGGTTGTTTTATCTTCTCACCATGAAGGTTTATCCTTATCGTCTGTAGAAGGTTTGGCTTCAGGTAAACCCTTTGTTGCTTCAGATGCTCCCGGATTAACAAATGTTGTAAAAGATGCAGGCATTTTATTTCCTAAAGAAGATGAAAAAAAACTGGCAGAGGAAATAAACAGACTCATTTCCGATAAAGAACATTATAACAAAACCGTTAAAAATTGCTTGAATAGAGCAAAAAAATATGATATTACAAATATGATTGAGAAACATATAAAACTTTATAAAGATATTTTAGAATAACCATATTTCTAAAAAAATATGAATAAACCCAAACTCATCCGCATTACAACAGTTCCGGTTTCCTTAGAAAAATTACTCGAAGGACAACTAACTTTTATGCAAACCTATTTTGAAGTTATTGCGGTTTCTTCACAAAAAGAAAAATTAAAGGAATTTGGCAAAAAAAACAATATTCCGGTACATTATGTTCCGCTGACACGAAAAATAACGCCCCTTCAAGATATTATTTCGGTGTGGAAACTCTACCGGTTTTTAAAAAAAGAAAAACCTCAAATTGTTCACACCCATACACCCAAAGCCGGAATTGTAGGAATGCTTGCTGCATATTTGGCAGGTGCTCCCCATCGGCTACATACTGTTGCCGGATTACCCCTGCTGGAAGCAACAGGTTCTAAACGAAAACTATTAAACTTGGTTGAAAAATTTACCTATCGGTTTGCTACCAAGGTGTATCCTAACTCTAAAGGATTACAAGAAATAATTTTAAAAAACAAGTTTACAAAACCGGATAAATTAGAAATCATTGCTAACGGAAGCTCAAACGGCATCGACAGCTCCTATTTCTCGCCTACACTTTTTTCGAAACAGCAACTACAAGAAAAACGAAAAAAACTTACTATTCCGCCGGAAGATTTTGTTTTTATTTTTGTAGGACGATTGGTTACAGACAAAGGAATTAACGAACTTGTGGAAGCGTTTGACTCACTGCATAAAACACACAAAAACACAAGCCTTTTATTAGTGGGCGATTTTGAAGAAGAATTAGACCCGTTACTACCTAAAACCATTAAAATTATAAAAAAACACCCTAAAATCATCACAACCGGATGGCAAGATGATGTTAGAATTTTCTACGCACTAAGCAATGCGTTGGTTTTTCCCAGTTATCGAGAAGGTTTCCCAAATGTAGTTTTACAAGCCGGAGCAATGGAATTACCTGCAATTGTAACAGATATTAATGGCTGTAACGAAATTATTACACATCAAAAAAACGGACTCATTATTCCGGTTAAAAGCGTTTCTAAACTCCAAAAAGCAATGGAGCACATCAGCGTAAACCTTGAACTTTATAAGCGATTACAATCTCAAACCAGAACAAACATCACAAACAACTACGAGCGACAATTTGTATGGAACGAATTATTAAAAGAATACCAAACTCTTCTAACTAAAAAGTAAAATCTACTTTTTGATTTTCAAGATAACTAAGCGCATTGGTTCCTTCATTAAAAAGTAAATCCAAAATTGAGAGATTAGGGATAAAATCGTGATGTTTTTGTAAAACCTGTGTATAAGGTGTCAGCGCATATTGTCTTTCTTGCTTGGCATTTACTAAAAATCTTAAATCGTTTTCACCCAAAGGGTTGACTACATATTGTGTTGTTTTATTAACAGCAACCTCTAATCCTAATAAATCACAAATCACCTCAAAAACCTTAAGATTATGAGCTAATAATGTAGTAGCCGGTTGCGTAAACAAAGGCTTTAAATCATCTTCATAAAACTCAAAATAAGGAGAGGTACGATAAGCGGTTTGTAACGATTTCCAATGCTGTGATTGCCATGGAAAATTGTTTTCAATTTGCACTTCGCTGGTTTTTTGGCGTTTTCCAACTTTTGTGTGCCTTATGGGAATATTCAACAATAGCTTTCCGTTGGTATGTGCAATGTAGGTTCGGGTTCTGTAGGTTTGTTTTTGGTAATTATCAAATATCTCAAAAACTACATTTTCTGCCTGTGCTATTGCTACCATTTGGACAATAGAAGGAAAATAAGTAGGATGCACTAAAATACTCTTCATTATTAAAAGCTATTGCCAACTAATAAATTAAGCGTTTTTCTTTTTTCGTTTTCTAAAGAAATTAAAAACATACCAACCTGCCAATAAAATTAAGAAATATTTAAAATAAGAAACAGGTTTTCCTTCACCACCAACAGTTGTAAAGAGTCGTTCCCAACGTATTTTATTAGCCAATCCTTTGGCATTACCATCCCAGCTCATCCATACAAAAACAGGTTTCCCTACGACGTGATTAAACGGTACAAATCCCCACATACGGGCATCTTCAGAGTTGTTACGGTTGTCTCCCATCATCCAGTAGTAATCCATTTTAAAGGTGTACTCATTTATGGGTTTTCCGTTAAGCAAAACTTGTGTACCATTAACGCTAATCTTATTATCGATTCCCAGCTCACTTCCTTCATAAACTTCAATTATACGTTTATACAATGGTAGTGTTTCGGGTGTAATAGATACAGTTGTTCCCTCATTTGGAATATAAATTGGACCAAAAAAATCGGTGTTCCAATTGTAATTAGGAGCGTGTGGAAAAACTGCTTTATCCCATTTACCCTTTTCAGACTTTAACCTAATAATTTTAATAATATCAGGATGATTTTTAAATTTTTCAAATTCTTCATTTGTCATATGGGCTTGATATGCCGTACCTTCTCTGTTTAACGGATAAATATCTTTTATCCCGTATCGCTGGTAAATATAAGAAGTATTTAAAGGTCTTTTTACCGACAGCGCATACGAAAATTGTAATTTGGCTCTATCGGGTAAATTATTTTGTTTTCCGTTAATAAATACATAACCGTTTCTAACCTCAAGCGAATCTCCCGGTAATCCTACACAACGTTTTACATAATTGGATTTTTTATCAATGGGTTTGTAATGGTATTTTCCATCGCCGTATGGTCTAAAGGCATTTACCGTATCAACGGGCCAACTAAAAACCACAATATCGTTATGCTTAATTTTCTGAAATCCGGGCAATCTAAAATATGGCAATTGCGGTTTTGGTAAATAAGACTTTGTTTTTAACACCGGAATAGTATCATGAACCATAGGAAAAGCCAACGGTGTCATAGGTGCTCGAGCTCCATAATGAAACTTACTTACAAACAAAAAATCGCCAACTAGTAATGTTTTTTCGAGTGAAGAAGTAGGTATGGTATAAGGTTGCATAAAATACGTATGAATAAATGTTGCAACCACCACAGCAAATAAAATAGAACTTACCCACTCTCCTGTTGCGGTGGCGGGTTTTAAATTTCGATCTTCTAAATACGTTAATTTTTGGGTATAGTTAATATAATAAATATAAAAACCCAATGTTAAAACCACCAACCAAGTATCTTTGCTTTTATTAAAACCGAAACTTCTAATGGTTTCTACCCAAATTACCGGAAACATAATAAGGTTAATAATGGGAAGAAATAACAAGAATGTCCACCACCAAGGACGGTTAATAATCTTCATTAATACAACAGCATTATAAACAGGTATTGCTGCTTCCCAAGCTTTTCTTCCGGCGGCAACATACAATTTCCACGTGCCTAAAAAATGAATAACCTGAACCAGAAGTATAAAAAGTAAGAGTTGTTGAAATGTCATTATGTATATTTTTAGTATAAATTGTTTTATTTATTGTTGTGAAAAACAAAAGTCTAAAAAAAATTGCTTTAAATCGTTAATCTTCTGCCAATTTTTTTTAATAATGCGTTACAATGAGCTCTCGATGTTTTTTCAAAAAACCGAATAATTTGAATTCAATACCTTTTATTGTGTTAGAACATCATCCATTGTAAACACTCCTTTTTTATTTAAAATCCATTTTGCAGCAAGCAAAGCTCCTTTAGCAAAACCTTCTCTACTGTGTGCTTTGTGCTGAAGGGTTATGGTATCAATAGACGATGAATATTTTATAATATGCGTGCCTTTAACATCTTTTTCTCGTTTGGCAACAATGGTTAATTTTTTGTTCTCTTTTTTATTTAAAATCCAATTGTCTTTTAACGTATAAGGTAAAATTTGTTCTGCAAGTGTAATGGCTGTCCCGCTGGGTGCATCGAGTTTTTGGGTATGATGAATTTCTTCTATTGCTACTTCATAATCATTCCATGGTTGCATTACTTGTGCAGCGTATTTCGTGATTTTTAAAAATAGATTTACTCCTATGCTAAAGTTAGACGCATATAAAAAACTTCCGCTATAATTCTTACAAAGTGCAACCGCTTCGTCGTACTTATCAAGCCAAGCAGTCGTACCGGAAACCACCGGAATATTGTTTTTAAAACAATTTTCAATATTTTGAAAAGCTACTTTAGGTGTCGAAAAATCAATGGCTACATCTGCTTTTTGCAAATCGCCTTCTTCAAAAGAAGAAGCACGTTTATAAACAATTTCATCCCCTTGTTTTAAAGCTAACTGCTCGATGGTTTTTCCCATTTTACCGTATCCTAATAAGGCTATTTTCATATTAGTGCAAGTTAAAACTAAATTTTACCCCGTAATTGGGTTTGGAAGTAAGTGTGTTAAAATTAACATTGGGTTGTACCGAGAGGTCATCATTTACATTAAATTGTTTTAAATGAGCATCTACATTGGCATCTACAATATTCAACAAATAAAATGCTATTGAAACCACAATGCTTAAATCTTTATTTCGTTTTGCATTTTTTTGTGCATCAATAAGTCGGTCTGAAGAGATAATTGGTTCTGTTCCGTCTCCCCAGAATTCATCGTTGGTATATCCCGCCAATCTGCTTTTATAGGCATCTCTAAAACGGTTGTAATCTTTGTTATTTTGAATATAGAAATAAACACCGGTTGCCATTCCTGCATAAATAATAGGAATTTTCCAGTAGCGTTTGTTGTACGCTTGTCCTAATCCGGGAAGAACAGCCGAATAAAATGCAGCTTTTGAAGGTGCTAACGGATTTACTTCTTGTTTCTGAAAAGTAGTGTCTTTTACCACTAACTCACGCTGTTTTTTTACCGAAAGTGTATCGCTATTTTGGGCAAATCCGGGAGTTGCCAAAATAAAGAACAGAAAATAAATCCAACTATTTTTCACCCTTCAATAAGTTGATAATGCGTAAAAATTCTTCTTTATTCTGAAACGAAATAGACAACTGTCCTTTTCCGGTTTTTGAAACTTTAACAGAAACTTTTTGGTCTAGAATTGCATCCAACTGTTTTTTTGCTTCGGAAACATATTTAGGCAACACCGCTTTTTTTAAAGCTGTTTTTTTGGTTGGATTTTTAAACGCTCTAACCAATGCTTCGGTGGCTCTAACCGAAAGGTTTTGCGAAATAATTTTTTCGTAAATATTCAGTTGTTCGCCTTGATTTTCAATATTAATTAATGCTCTACCATGTCCCATAGAAATAAAACCGTCTCGTATTCCGGTTTGAATAATGGGATCTAGTTTTAACAGTCGTAAATAATTGGTAATGGTAGATCGTTTCTTCCCTACTCTTTCGCTTAATTCTTCTTGTGTAATGTTAATTTCATCGATTAAGCGTTGGTACGAAAGTGAAATTTCGATAGGATCTAAATCTTGGCGTTGGATATTTTCAACAAGTGCCATTTCCAACGACTCTTGGTCGTTGGCAATTCGTATAAATGCCGGAATAGTAGCTAATCCTATTAATTTTGAAGCTCTTAAACGACGCTCGCCACTAACCAACTGAAATTTATTAAACCCTAGCTTACGTACCGTAATAGGCTGAATAACACCTAACTCTCTTATAGAAGAAGCTAACTCTCTAAGGGATTCTTCATTAAAACCGGTTCGGGGTTGAAACGGATTTACTTCGATGGTATCAATATCCAAATCAACAATAGTACCTACCAGTTTTTCGGCATTTTTATCGTTAGCCGAATTTATATCATTTGCTGGATCCTTCAGTAATGCCGAAAGACCTCTTCCTAATGCTTGTTTTTTTGTTGCTTTCGCCATGCTACGCCTTTGTGTTTTTTTCGATTAATTCTTGTGCCAAATTTAAATAATTATTGGCACCTCTACTGCTGGCATCATAACTAATAATACTTTCGCCATAACTGGGTGCTTCACTTAAACGTACATTTCGTTGAATGATTGTTTTAAAAACCATTTCGCCAAAATGTTTTTTCACCTCTTCCACCACTTGATTAGAAAGTCGTAATCTGGAATCATACATTGTGAGTAATAACCCTTCAATATCTAAATCGGGATTATGAATTTTTTGTACACTTTTTACCGTATTGAGTAATTTTCCCAATCCTTCTAAAGCAAAATACTCACATTGAATAGGAATAATAATAGAATCTGAAGCAGTTAAAGCATTTAATGTTAATAACCCAAGCGAAGGAGCGCAGTCTATTAAGACAAAATCATAGTTATTTTTTACTTCTTGCACCGCTTGTTTGAGCATAGATTCGCGATTTTCTTTATCTACCAATTCAATCTCAATGGCAACTAAATCTATATGTGCAGGAATAATATCTACGTTTGGCGAATCGGTGCTAACAATGGTTTCTATTGCTGTAGCCGTATGCTCAAAAAGTTGGTAACTTCCGTTGGTAACACTTTCTACATCAATCCCTAAACCCGATGTTGCATTTGCCTGTGGATCTGCATCAATAAGCAATACTTTTTTTTCCAACACGCCTAAAGCAGCCGCCAGATTAACCGATGTGGTTGTTTTTCCCACACCGCCTTTTTGATTTACTATAGCAATTATTTTTCCCATTAATTTTTAAAAAAATTTAAAAGACTAAAATACGATTAATTATGGTGTTTGAAAGTGGAATTTGTTAACAACTAATCAACATATAAATTCTATAATTTTTAATCGTGATTACATATCCGTATTACATTCTTATTTTTAGTACTTTTGAACCACAAATATTTTTTTTATGCAAACACAAAAAGTAATAGATCATATTGTAACTTGGTTAAAAGATTATACTGTAAATGCCGGTTTAAAAGGTTTTGTTGTAGGCGTAAGTGGCGGAATTGATTCTGCCGTAACCTCTACGCTCTGTGCCTTAACCGGTTTAGAAGTTCGATGTGTAGAAATGCCTATTCATCAAGCAAAAAATCAAGTAAGCAGGGCGTTAAACCACATTGCTTGGCTACAAAAAAACCATCAAAATGTTTCTATAGAACAAGTAAATTTAACTCCGGTTTTTGATCAACTTATAAATGCTTTACCTCCTGTAAAAGAAGAAGAATCCAGATTTATGGCTCTTGCTAATACACGCGCCAGATTGCGTATGACAACACTTTATTATTTTGCGGGTTTACATCAAAGTTTGGTTGCAGGTACCGGAAATAAGGTAGAGGATTTTGGTGTTGGTTTTTTTACTAAATATGGCGATGGCGGTGTCGATTTAAGCCCAATAGCCGATTTACTTAAAAGTGAAGTTTACGAGATTGCCCGTTTTTTAAATATTAATCAAGAAATAATTAATGCTGCCCCTACAGATGGGCTTTGGGGCGACCATCGTACTGACGAAGATCAAATTGGAGCATCGTACGACGAATTGGAATGGGCTATGAAACAACAAGAAATTGGGAAAAATACTACCGATTTTATAGGAAGAAAAAAACACGTTTTTGAAATTTATAGCAGGTTAAATCGAATTAACCAACACAAAATGAAACCTATCCCGGTATGCAAAATTCCACAAGAATTTAAGAAATAGTTGCGAGACATCGAATTTTCTTGAATTTGAACGAAAATTCCTGCAAGAACAGTTCCTTTTTCATAATTTTGCTGTCAGTAATATAAACTATAACCTCACACTTGTAATAAAATATTGATTACAAGTAAATAGTTACCAATAAATTATGAAAAAAGACAAGGTAAAAATTCTTATAGCAGACCATCATCCTGTTACACTAAAAGGCATCGGGTGTATGTTGAAGAAAAAAGAGCAATATCAAATTATCGACAAAGCCTATAACGGCAACGAAATTTACCTTAAATTAGATCAATACAAACCCGATGTATTAATTATGGAAATAGATATGCCACAAGTAAGTGGCATTAATGCACTACGAGGAATTAAATCGTATTTCCCCGATGTACGAGTATTAATTTTTTCTACGCATCCTGAAGAAATATATGCACTACGAGCTATTAAAGGTGGAGCTGCCGGATATGTTCCTAAAACTGCATCAACCAAGGTGTTTTTAAAAGCCCTAAAAAAAATAACCAAAGGTGGTATTTTCTTAAATGAAGATTTAACATCAACATTTACGAGCAGAAATGTAGGAGAAACCAGTGCATTAAGCAGGTACAAAAAACTATCTTCAAGAGAAATAGAAGTATTAAATTTACTCTCTAAAGGCAAACGAAATAAAGATATTGCAAAAGCACTAGATATAAACGAAAAAACTGTTAGCACATATAAAACAAGGTTGTTAAAAAAACTTAAGGTAGATAATTTAGCAGATTTAATTCATCAATCCAGAATGTTTCAATTCGGATAATTACATTACTCTACTTAATTTTTGAGATAGTAATTTTTTTAGTGACAGATAATCCATCACTTCTTGTAATGTCTGTTCCTTTTTAGTCGCATCCTGTTCTTCTTTTATAGTTTGAGATATTGCTTCAATTTTTTGAGAAATCAAATACCTGCGAAGGTTTAGAATAGTTTCGCTAACCAATTGAACAACACTTTGTTGTTTGTCTTTAACATAAATTTCTTTACGCTCCCAATCATCTAATCGGTATTTTTCATCTTCCATTAAGATATGCGTCACTGCTTCTGTTTTATCAGGAGGTAAATTGCTTATAAAATCTTTTAACTGAAGGTTTTGGTGTTGGTTATAACGTTCTATAATCTCTTGATATAACGATTGAAACTCGGGGTTGGTAAATTCTATTTCGTCTTCTTGCAGGTCTAAAAATATTTTTTCAAATACTTTAGCGTTTTGTTTAACCGATTGCAATGTTATTTCATTTTCACCATTTGTTTCCAAAAATAACTCTTCAAACTCTTCTTGTTTTTCGCCATAAAGCAATAAAATTTCAATAATTTTTCGCTCCAGTTCATATAGCGTATTTACTTTTTCGGCAATTTGTTTTTCCTTAGGAACCACCTCCATGCTTCCCTTTTGAATACGATGTTTTTTTGTAGCTTCCCTTTTCTCTTTCTGCAGAATTTGCGCTAAGGTGTTAAATAAAACTTCTTCTGAAATATCCATAATTCGAGAACACTCTTTTACATACACCTCTCGTTTAATAACATCGGGTATTATTGCAATGCTCTCTACCATATCCCTAATGGTTTCGGCTTTTTTAATAGGATCGTTTTTTGCTTCAGAAGCTAGCAATGAAGCTTTAAAATTTATAAAATCTTTGCTGTTTTGTTCTAAATAAAGGGTGAGTTCTTCTAACGAATGGTTTCGAGCATAACTATCGGGGTCTTCGCCTTCAGGAAAGGTACATATTTTCACATTTAGACCTTGTTCCAAAATTAAATCGATACCTCTAATAGAAGCCCGTAATCCGGCAGCATCACCAT
>WFXA01000079.1 GCA_015490835.1 Flavobacteriaceae bacterium
ATCAAGCAGTTAAGTCCGTTAAGTGAAGGCTGGGATGGCACTTATAATGGCAACCCGTTACCATCAAGTGATTACTGGTTTAGAGTGGAGTACACCGAACAAGACATAAAAAAAGAATTTAAAGGACATTTTACCCTAAAACGATAGAACAAAGCGTTATGAATTTAAAAAAAATCTACTTAATCCTACTTATCATTTCATCTCCGGCTATTTTTTCCCAAGACGGAATACCTGTTTACGCAGATTATTTTTCTAGTAATTTATATTTATTACACCCCTCGATGGCTGGAGCAGCTAGTTATAACCAAATTAGATTAACAGCTAGAAAACAATGGTTCGACCAACAAGATGCGCCCAATCTTCAAACATTGAGTTTTAATGCCCGGTTAGGAGATCGATCCGGGATTGGAGCAATTGTGTTTAACGATAAAAACGGATATCATTCGCAAACAGGGGGATATATAACGTACGCACACCATATTATGTTTTCTAGAAGTGATGCCGATTTAAACCAATTATCTTTTGGATTAAGTGCGGGACTTATTCAATCTAGATTAGATGAAACAAACTTTGATTTAACCGATTTTGATCCGGTTATTGCCGGTATTATTCAAAGTACCTCTTATTTTAATGTTGATGCTGGAGTGTCGTATAATTTTTTAGATTTTTCCGGACATTTTACAGTTAAAAATTTAATCTTTCAAAATAGAAGTATTTATTCTGAAAAATTTGAACCCAATAACCAACGTTTGTATTTATTATCTATGGCTTATGCTATTGGAAATTATTCAAGTACTTGGACTTATGAACCTTCTTTTTTGTTTCAATTTAGAGAACGAACAGGTGAACAAGCCGTTGATTTAAACTTTAAAGCGTATAGAAAAATGGATTTTGGAAAAGTTTGGGGTGGAATTTCGTATAGGAGAAGTTTTGATGGAACCGAATTTTTAAATGGAAATGAGGTAAAAACACAAAAATTACAACTTATATCTCCTGTAATTGGAGTTACTTATAACCAATTTGTTTTTGCTTATACCTATTCATACCAAGTGGGAAATGTTAGGTTTGGTAGTGGCGGATTTCATCAAATTACGTTGGGATATGATTTCTTAGGAGGTAGACCAGAGCCTTATGATTGTAACTGTCCTGCTATAAATTAAGGTGGCTATATATATTACAATCCGCATCTATTTAGCTTGATAGAATGCGGGTTGGATAAATACAAGTAGTTTTTTTGTTACTTACTCCAAATATAATTTCGCTTTAGCGCCTGCTTTTTTATTGCTTTCAACATAACACTTTCCAGTTCATTGGAGGCTTCAGTTTTATTTTCTTCGATATATTTTTTTCGTTTTTGATTTAGTTCGTTGATTTTTGAAGTAATTTCCTTGCGTTTTTCACGTTGTTTTTCAATATATTTTTGAATTTCTCTTTGCGATTTTCCTTGTAATACCTTTGGAAGGTCTTTTTGTTTCAGACTTGAATAATCAAAATCTTCTTCCGCTTCAGCATCTACCAAATCCCAAGTATTGTTATTGTACATTTTTCCGCTTTTGGCAACCGTTCTGCTAACAGCGATTCCTTTACTATAACCTATGGCATTTTCATCTTGTGCTTTCTGGTTTTCCCATTTTTTTCTTCCGCTGCTTCCATAAACTATATATGTATTGTTTAATTGGTTGTTAAGTTGCAGGATAATGTCATCATACGGAGTGGGTATATAAACTGTTTGTTTATTTTGATTTATAGACATATACTCGCCATTTGCTTTTACGGCTCCGTCCTGCCACATTCCTGAAATACCAAGCTGGTGGTTACCACAAAAAATGGTGTTTACCGTTACATCTTTTTCTACCGCATTGGTGATGGCATCCAGATAGTTTATGGGACCTTGAGTAAAGGGTTCGTTTCCGGCTATAAAAATCATTTTTAAATCATCTGCATTGTTTCCCCAATCTAATTTATCTAATGATTTTTGAATAACACTTCCACAGTATTCGCTTCCGCCATTTGTGGTAAGCGAGAAAAGTTCTTTAGAAACTTCATCTAAATCTTGGGTGAAACTTAAAATTTTTCTAATATACTCATTGCGTTTACTTAGTCCATCATTACCATACTCAAATAAGGCTATTTGAAGATTAGGCGTTTGTCCTTTACATTTGGCATACGAAAGTTCATTAACAATCTCCCAAAGTTGGGCTTTTGCTTGGTCTATTAATCCGTCCATACTATTGCTGGTATCCAACAATAAGGCTACTTTAATATATTGTTTAGACGGCGAATTAGATACAAAGTTTTGGTGTTGGGCTTTTGAACTTGCGGTGAGAGCAAGGTTTTTATTAGGTTCTGCATTGAACGAAACAACAATGAGTAGTGCAGTACATAGTGAGAGAATTTTTAAATTTTTCATGCTATTGATTTTTATTTAACGCTGTAAATCTATTGCGAACTTTTTTTATAAAAAAAACAGCAATGAGTGAAGTACTAAAATCATTGAGTAAAACACTGTTTTGGCGTAGTGAAGTGTTTTAAAAGAAGAAAAAAAGAAGTGTTTTTAATGAAATTGAAATTTTCCGGTTTTAGTGAATCAATGAAAGTCCGTAAGTTTACATTTTAAAATCAATTATTAAGTTTGAAACATAAATCTTCATTATCAATTATTATTTTCTTGTCTTGTGTAGGACTTTTTGCACAACAAAAAAGCTATTCTTTGGATAACGAATCGTTTTTTATTTTGAAAGGCGATGTCTTTGATCAAGAATTAAATAAGCCAATATTTAATGTAAATATTGAAGTAAATAGCGGTGCTTATACTACAACTAATAGGCTGGGAGAGTTTTCAATAAAAACTAAGATAGGTGATGAGCTGGTTGTGAGAAGTGATGATTTTCAAACGGTGTATTACCAAATTAAAGACAAGCAACGCATTAAGATATTTGTGGAAGAGAATAAGCAAATCTCTTCAAAAAAATATATAAAACAAGAAGCCAAAAAAAACAATCATCAAGAACAGTTTTTAACTTATATCGATTCGGCTAAACAAGTTTTAAAAAAAGACGCTAAAAAGAGTATCAATTTTGTGACCAAGGCTCTGGAGTCTATCGATATTAATAAAGCGACTCCGCTCCAAAACAGTATGGTTTTTGAAACTTTAGGCGACATAAACTTGTATTGGAAACAAAGCGATTTGGCTGTAGATAATTATAAAAGAAGCCTTTCGTACAGTACCAAGCCCACTATTCAAATTAAGTTGGCTAGGGCTTTTAGAGCGAATAAAAATTATCAAGAGAGTATTAAAAAATACCGGCAATTATTAAATGAAAAACTTACAAACTACCAAAGAATTGAAGTTTTTGAAGGATTAGGTGACACCTATAAATCGATTAATGATGTAGAAAATAGTGTTGTTAATTATGAAAAAGGATTAGAAATAGCTCAAAAACATAAAATAATTCCGAAAGTAACCGATTTAAATTCTAAACTGGGCGAAATATTTGCGCAAAGTGGCGATGAAAAAGAAGCCGAAGCCTACTTCGGAAATTCTTTAAAATTGGCAAAAAAAGAAAATCAAAAAAGAGCCGTTACGCAAAAAAATATTGTTGCCGATTTTTATAATAAAAACAGTGATTATGATAAAGAAATAGAATTAAGAGAAGAAGCCATTTCAGAAATTCAAGCACTCGATGAAAAAGAAAATTATCCTAACGACAACCCCTTAACTTTACAACGACAAAATTATAAAATAGCCAATGCGCTAATTTCGCAAGAGCAATATCAGAAAGCTGTTTCGTACTTAAAAAAGAGTATTAAAGAAGCCCATCAAAAAAATGATTTGGTAGTAGAAAAAGATGCTACCCGTAAACTTTCTGAGGCATATAAGGTTTTGGGAAATGATAAAAAAGCAAGTGAAAATTATCAAAAATATGTTGCGTTGCTAGATAAACTTTATATTAAAAAAGAACAAGATATTTCGCAAGCAGCACGTTTTAGTAAAGAAATTTCAAAGCAACAAAACCGGATTTTAAGCCTTGAAAGCGACCGAAAACTAAATGAAACACGGTATGAATTGGCAATAAAAAATAAAGAACTGCTTCAAAAAAGCAGTCTTATTCAAAAATGGATTATAGGTTCGTTGATTTTAATTGCACTATTGTTACTTTTTGCATTTTACAGTCAGTACAAAAACAGTAAGCAACAAAAATTTGCAAACAACCTCTTGGCATTAAAATCAATGCGTAGCCAAATGAACCCACACTTTATTTTTAATGCCTTAAATTCAGTTAATAGTTTTATTGCCGTAAACGACGAGCGAGCTGCCAATAAATATTTAAGCGAATTTTCGCAGCTTATGCGTTCGGTTTTAGAAAATAGTGAGCAAGATTTTATTCCGCTAGAGAAAGAGATTGAACTCTTAAAATTATATGTAAAATTAGAACATTTTAGATTTCAAGATAAATTTGAATACAGCATAGAAATAGATTCAAACATCTTGTTAAAAGAATACGAAATACCACCTATGTTACTTCAGCCTTACGTAGAAAATGCCGTATGGCACGGTTTGCGATATAAAAAAGAAAAAGGATTTTTACATATTATTTTTAAAAAAATAGATAACAAAACCATTCAGATTGTAATTGAAGATAACGGGATAGGAAGAGAAAAATCGAAAGCCTTTAAAACCGAAAATCAGAAAAAACAACGCTCCAAAGGAATGAGCAATATTAAAAAACGAATTGCCATCCTAAATACAATGTACAAAGATAAAGTAGATGTAACTATTGAAGATCTTTCTAAAGATGAAGATGATGCAGGGACACGAGTTGTTTTATATTTAAAAAAAGATACTTACCATTAAAAATGAAATTGTGAAATTACAAGCTATTATTGTTGAAGACGAAGAAACGAGTAGAGCCATATTGCGAAATTATATTGAAAAATATTGCCCGATAGTAAAACTGGTTGGTGAAGCAAAGAATATAAATGAAGCATTAGTACTCATACGTAACCATAATCTGGATTTGGTTTTTTTAGATGTTGAAATGCCCTACGGAAACGCATTCGATTTACTTGAAAAAGTAGGAGACAGACAGTTTGAAACCGTTTTTGTAACCGCATACAATCATTATGCTATGGATGCCTTAAATGCACATGCGTCTTATTATTTACTAAAACCCATCTCAATCGATAAACTTATTGAAGCAGTAGATTATGTTAAAGAAATAAAGCAAAAAGAGATTAGTTTAATAAGTAATGTGATAAAACCTTTAACAAATTCGGTGAGCGGAAAAATTACCATTCCGCAACAAAACGGATTTGAAGTAATTGATGTAACTAACATTTTATATTGCCAAGCCGACGATAATTATACGCATATTTTTTTACGCTCAGGGAAGAAAAAATTAGTAAGTAAAACCCTTAAATATTTTGAAGATATACTTTCTTCAAACGGATTTGCACGTGTGCACAAATCGTATTTAATTAATGTAAATAGTGTAGTTTCTTATAACAAAGGAAAAGGTGGTAGTGTTACACTTGAAAACGGAAAAGAAATTATGGTAAGTCCGTCTAAGAAGAAAACATTTTTAGGTTTTTTTAATTAAAAACGCTATTGAGTTTTAAAAATCTAATTTTTCTATATCAATTTTTTCCTTGTAATCTTTAAGTAGTTCTTTTAAAATTACCGTGTTGCCGTTACTATAAAATAGATGTTTAGCCACAATACTGGGCGTAGTTGCTAAATTAAGGCTTTTTAAAACAGCTTTTGTTTGTCTTGCAACGGCTTCTCCCGAATCGATGATAGTAACATGGTTGCCAACTATTTTTTTAATTACGGGTATGAGATAAGGGTAATGGCTACATCCTAAAACAAGATAGTCTATGTTTGCCTTCATCATAGGCGACAGATACTGTTTTAAAAGTTTTTTGGTTTTTAAGTCGTTTAGTCTTCCTTCTTCAATTAAAGGAACCAGCCCTTCGCCCACTACTTCTATGCTTTTTATTCCGTTTGAAAAAAATTCGGCTGTTTTAGAAAACAAATTACTGCTAAGTGTGCCTTTTGTAGCGAGTACACCTATATTCTTTGTTTTGGTTTTCAGCGCAGCCGGTTTTATAGCTGGTTCAATACCAATAAACGGGACAGAATATGTTTTGCGCAAAATCGATATGGCATTGGTAGTGGCTGTATTGCAAGCAACAACAATTATTTTACAGCCCATTTCAAGTAATTTTTCAGTGTTTTTTTTACTTAATCTAATGATTTCTTGAGCAGATTTGTTTCCGTAAGGAGCATTTTTACTATCGGCTAAATAAATAGTACTTTCTTGTGGTAAAAGCTGTTGTATTTCTTGCCATATAGAAGTACCTCCAACTCCCGAGTCAAAAATTCCTATGGGTTTAAATTGTTTCATTTGTGTAAAAATAAAAAAAACTGCTCAACAAAAGAAGAGCAGTTTTTTAAAATAGTAATGATAAATATATTAAATACCTAAATCTTTCTTTACATCATTTAATAAATCTTTTCCTTCTGCCATGATTACACCGCTTCCTTGACCGGAATCTAATACGTATTTAAATCCTTGAGCACGAGCAACTTTTTGAATAGCTGCTTTAGCCTTGTCTAAAATAGGTTGTAATAAATCGGCTTCTTTTTTCTGTAAATCTTTTACAGCTTGATCTCTGTATGCACCAATATTGTTTTGCATAGTTTGAATTTCTTGTGCGCGTTTTGCGTTTTCTTCATCGCTTTTCTCGGAAGCTTCAGCTTCGTATTGTTTGTACTTGGCTTCAAACTCTTTCATCATATTGGTAATCTCGGTATCATATGTTTTTTGAACCTTTTGGAGTTGACTTTGAGCTGCTTTCATTTCAGGCATAGCGGCTATTAGTTCTTGAGAATTAATGTGGGCTACTTCTTGGGCAGACATAAAAGATGTTGCTCCTGTAAATAGTACTAACGCTGTTATAAATAATAATTTAACTTTTTTCATTTTTAATAGTTTTAATTGTAAGTGTTTATAGATTAATAATTAATTTTTTTATCCGTTTTAGTTGTTTTCTCTTGCTTTTATGATAGAGTCTTTTTTTCGTTGCCTTTCTTCTAAGAGCTTTTTTCTTCTTTCTTCAAATTCGGCTTTCTTAATAGCTCTTAATGAATCTCTTTTTTTTCTTCGTTCTTCCATTAAGCGTTCTCTTTCTGCTTTTTTTTCTTCGATGAGTTTTTCACGTTCTGAAACAGCTTCTTCCTCTTCGGCAGAAAGTTCTTCGCGTTTTTCAACTTCTTTCTTTTCTTTTTTACCCCTAACTTGTTTGCGTTTATTAGCTCTGTTAATACTTCGTAAAACAATATCGCTAATGTCGTTTCGTTTTGCGGCAAATAACATGACTACATCGGCAGATTTGTCAAAGATAAAATCATATTTTTTATTTACAGCAATTTCTTGCACAATATTAAATACTTGGTCTTGTATGGGTTGTACTAATTGGCGTCTTTGTATGTCTAAATCGCCATTGGGTCCAAAACGATCTTGTTGGTATTGCAACATCTCGTCTTCTAAGATTTTTATTTCTTCATTTCTTTCTTCAATCAACTCTTGTGTTAGTAACACTCGTTCTTTGCTTAAATCAAGTTTCATTTGCTTGATTTTGTTATTCTTTTTTTCGATGTCTTTTTTCCAACGTTGTACTTTTGCATCAAGTTGGATGGTTGCTTCTTGATATTCCGGAACACTTTCGAGGATGTATTCCATATCTATATAACCAATACGTACACCTCTTTGAGCAGTTACCGAAACGGTAATTCCTATAAGAAGCAGTGTGATTAGAATTAATTTACTTGTTTTCATAATTGCTTGGTTGTTGTTTAAGAAAATATCGTGCCAAATTTTAAAATTGTTGTCCTATTATAAAATGTGTTTCCCATCCGTTTTTAGTAGTTCCGCCCAGAACTGGGTCAAATCCGTGGGCAAAATCTATTCCTAATAATCCAAATGCCGGCATAAATATACGAATTCCTACTCCGGCAGAGCGCTTTAAGCTAAAAGGATTGTAATTTTTAAATCCGTCATAGGCTCCTCCTGCTTCAAAAAATCCTTGAACATAGATAGATGCCAATTGTTTTAATGTAACAGGGTATCTTAGTTCTAACGTGTATTTATTGTAAATAGTATTTCCGTCGACCGTAGAAAGTGATTGGTTTGGGTAACCTCTAAGTTGAATTATTTCTCTTCCGTCAAGACTGAAAGCACCTAACCCGTCACCACCTAGAAAAAATCGTTCGAAGGGTGGAACACCACGGTAATTATTATAGGCTCCAAGGAAACCAAATTCGGTTCGGGTTCTTAGTACAAATTTTCCTATAACACGTGTATACCAAATTCCGCTAAATTTTACTTTGTAATATTCTAACCATCTAAAGCGTTCTTGGTCTATTTCTGAAATTCTGTCGTTATCTTCTTGCGGGTCTAGTCCGTCTCTTTCGGCAGCTAAATTTTTATAGTTGGTTTTACTAAATGCAGAATAGGGTAAGGTTAGTTTTGCGGTTAAGTTAAATTCGGATCCGGCCATTGGAAATATAGGATTTGTGCTGGTGTTATTTCTGCTTAAACCTATTGTATAGGCTAGGTTATTTGATACACCGTCTCCAAAGGTGAATAAACCGGTATTGTAATTTTTTAGGTTAAAATGCTGAAAGCTTATTGCTTGCGAAAGTGTAAAGAAATCATCCGGCCACTTTAATCGTTTTGCGACACCTATTGACCCGCCGGTGATTAAAAATTTCCGGCTTTTATCTACGTCTCTTTGTCTAAAATCAAAAAAGTATTGGACTGTGTGTGAAAAAGAAGTACTTAATTGATAGGGATTTTTTCCTCCCAACCAGGGTTCTACTACAGATAGGCTATAGGTTTGAAAAAAATTACTTCCTTGGGCGCGGAGTGAAAGTGTTTGTCCGTCTCCCATCGGTACCGGTTTGTATGCTTTACCGTTAAAAATATTTCGTAACGAAAAATTGTTAAAAGACAGCCCTAATGTGCCTACAAAACCTCCTCCTCCGTAACCACCTTGTAATTCTATTTGGCTCGAGCCTCTTTCTACTACCGAGTATTCAATATCTACCAGTCCGTTATTTGGGTCAACATTTTTAAAGTTGGGCGAAAGTTGCTCGGGGTCAAAATATCCTAATTGCCCAAGTTCTCTAATGGTACGTACTACTTTTCTTTTGCTGTATTTCTGTCCGGGTCTTGTACGTAATTCTCGATAGATTACATGGTCGTTTGTTTTGTCGTTTCCAACAACAGTAATATGGTTAAAATGGGCTAATTTTCCTTCGTGAATTCTAATTTCAAAATCGATAGTATCATTACGAACACCAACTTCAACGGGATTTATTCTTGAAAAAAGATAGCCGTTGTTTTGGTATAAATTAGTAATATCATCGGCATCCGGGTCTGTTTTGTCTTCAATGCGCTCTTCTAATAAAACACCGTTGTATGTATCTCCTTCATTTATACCGAGGGCTAGTTTAAGTTGTTGGTTTGTATAAACGCTGTTCCCGATAAACCGAATGTTACCAAAATAATATTTTTTACCTTCTTCGATGTTAAACTGCAAAGCAATATTTTTGTCGTCTTTAACAATGAGTGTGTCTTTTACAATTCTTGCATCCCTGTATCCGCTGGATTTGTATTTTTTTAAGATAGAAGCTTTGTCTTCGGCAAGCAAGGATTCGCTGTATTTTGATCGTTTCCAAAAACGTCCGGGAAACTTTACTTTTGTGTTTTTCATTGCACGACGTAGTTTTTTGTCGCTTAGTTGTTTGTTTCCTTCAAAAGTTATTTTACTAACTTTTACTCGTTCTTTTTTATCTATATTTATATGAAGATTTTTGCCTTTTTCAACGCCTGTAGAATCTAAAAAGGGAGTGGAGGTAATGGTAACTTCGGTATTCAAGAAGCCGTTTTTACGATATTTGTTTTTAATGTAGTTTTTTGTGTTTGTAAGTAAATTTTGGGTAATTTTAACCCCGGGTTTAAGGTTATTGTCTTTAATTATTTCTTTTATTTTTCCCTTTTTAACCCCTTCTATAGTGACTTTCTTCATTTTAGGAAGCTCTACAATGTAAAGCTCTAAATCTACCTTATCTCCTTCTACATTTGTTACGTAAAAAGCGATATCGCTAAAGAGGTTTTGTTCCCATAATTTTTTGGTTATGGCACTCAGCTTTTCGCCGGGTATGTATATACGGTCTCCTATTTTTAACCCTGTAAAAGCGATAACGGTGCGTTCGTTAAAGTTTTGCTGTCCGGTTACGGTTATGGAGTTAATAGTGTATTTTTTTCCGCTGTCTAAAATATTTTGTTGTGCCGTCAATTGTGAGCTTCCTATCCAAGATAGAAGCACAAAAATGAAAGTTTTTATATATAAAGTAGAGCTATTTCTTAAGTTGTTCACTGGTTTTTCCAAATCTACGTTCTCTGTTTTGATAATTTAACAATGCTTTAAATAAATCTTCTTTTTTAAAATCGGGCCAAAGGGTATCTGTAAAATACAATTCGGCGTAAGCAATTTGCCATAATAAGAAATTACTAATGCGTTGCTCACCGCTGGTACGCACTAATAAATCTACATCTGGTAAATTTTTGGTGTAAAGATGATTATTTATTACGGTTTCATCAATATCTGACGGCGAAATTAGGTTATTTTTAACTTTATGACTAATCTCTTTAACAGTTTTTAAAATTTCTTCTCGCGAACCATAGCTTAAAGCAATGGTTAACGTCATTCTATTGTTAGTTTTTGTTGCATTGATTACCTCCAGTAATTCGGTATGCACTTTTTCCGGAAGTGCATTTAAATTACCAATGGCATTTAATTTTATGTTATTTTTTTGTAATGTTTTTTGGTTTTTTCTTAGTGAAGAGACCAAAAGCTTCATTAGTAAATCTATTTCTCGCTGCGGTCTGTTCCAATTTTCGGTAGAAAAAGCGTAAAGTGTTAAATAAGGTATGCCAATTTCTGCACAACCTTCTACGACTTCTTTTACAGATTTTGATCCTTGTTCATGGCCTTTGGTTCTAAACAAACCCTTGCTTTTTGCCCATCTTCCGTTGCCATCCATAATCACGGCGAGGTGTTTGGGTAAGGATGTATTGTTTATTTGGTCTTCTATGGTCATTAGGGTTAAAAGTTACAGTAACAGGGTTTTCTTCCAAAAGCAAAAGTAACTGTAATGCCTGAAAAAACATACCAATCATTACTGTTTACGTTTCCAAATCGGAGCGATGGTTCGTTTTCTAAGCCGTTTACCGGATAACTTCCATCTAAATTATCGGTAAAGGTATATCTTGCTCCAATTTCAAAACCTAATTGCATATGGGTGCTAATAAATGTTTTATATCCTACCACCATTGGTACGGCTATTGAACCTGCTTTGTCGTAATCAATAATTTTGTTGCTACTAATTCGTTTGTAAAGCGCATTGTAACCAAAATATGTAAGTCCTGTATATAAATAGGGTGTTCCTATAATGCGCTGACTGTGTACGTTAAATTCTTTAAAAGTAAACTCAAGACCAACAGAGGCTTCAAAAATTGTATTGGTAAAACTATAGCCTCTTTGTTGTCTTCTTTTGTCGTTAGCATCTATGTCATTACCTTCTATGTTTCCATACAACAGGGTTGCTCTAAAGGCGTGTCTAGCAGAGCGGTTCCATTTAAAAATGCCTCCAAAAACCGGAGTTTTTGGAGCAATGTATGTTGTTTTACCTACATCGCCTATATAATTTGCTCCTCCTATAAATCCCCCAATTTCGTAGGTTTGAGATAAGGAGATAAAGGGCAAAAAATAAATAAATAGTTTTAAAAATATGCGCATCATAACTTCTAAAAAGTTTGCAAAACTACATAAATTTTTCGTTTTAGAGTGCATAAAATAAGCGAAATAACCTTGTAGTTTTAATTTGGTTTCTTATTAATTTGAAGAAATAATAATAGGAATGCTATAAAAAAACTTCTGTTGTAAAACACAATTTGAAGCAATTTATTGTAAAAAATAGGATTAATTACGTTTGTCCTCACCCCAAAGTAATTTTTCGCGGAGGGTTTTTATAAATGTGGTGTTTTGAAGTTGCACCAAATTAATAGAAAAAGAAGCTTTTTTTATGGTTATAATGGTTTGGTTTGTAAGTGTTGTTATCCTTGAATCTAACGAAATTAGATATTCTTTTTCTCTACCCGAAACTTGTAATGTTAACACACTATTATCGGGTATAACAAAAGGTCTGGCATTTAGATTATGTGGAGCAATGGGTGTGATAATAAGGCTTCCTGTTTGAGGAGCAATTACGGGTCCGCCACAACTTAACGAGTAGCCCGTAGAGCCTGTAGGCGTACTTATTATAAGCCCATCAGACCAATAGGATGTAAGATATTCATCATCTATATGCGTTTCTACTTTAATCATCGAAGTAGTATTTTTTCGGTTAATGGCTACTTCGTTTAACGCAAAATTTAATGTAGTTAGCTTTTTTTTATGAGGTTTTGTTTCTACTTGTAATAAACTTCTTTTAGATAAGGTATAATTGCCGTCAAAGATTTGATGAATGCTTTCGGTAATTTTTTCTTTAGGAATGGTTGCCAAAAAGCCTAATCTTCCGGTGTTGATACCTACAATAGGAATACCTAAATCTCCTACATAGGTAACCGATTTGAGCAAAGTGCCATCACCCCCAATACTAATAAACAAGTCATAGGTTGTGTCTAATTGGGAGAAGGAAGAAACATTTTGAACACTATTATTTAACTCGGGATTGTTTTTTATTTCGCTTAAAAAATGTTCTTCAATACAGATTGAAGCATTTCGGCTTTTTAAGACCAAAAGAATTTGCAGAATGTAGGTTTCTGTATTTTTATGATAAAATTGCCCGTAAATGCCTACTTTCATAAGGTTAGATATTTAGATATTTGTTAAGGTAGTCGCTTCGTTCTTTAAGGTCTTGTAATAATTTATCTTCATCGTGTTGCGAGATTATGTTATACCCATAGCGTCTAAAGGTTTGAACAATTGCATTCATCCCTATATGACCAATTTTGATGGTGAGTTGTGTTGTGTCTCCTTTAATTTTAGAAATAAAGACTCCCAAAATTGTTGCTTCGTTAGATTCGATGATTTGACAAACTTCACTAAACGAATAATCCGTACTGTTTTTTTCAACAACAATAATACCTCCAGCTTCGTTTAAAAAAGGAGTATTGTTAAAAATGGCGATAATATCGTTTAACTCATAATACCCCAAATACGTGTTATTTTTTCCTAAAACCGGCATGATATTTGAAGCCTGAAGCGCAAAGGCTTCAAGGATGTCTAACCAGTTGGTGTGTTCGCTAACAAAAAAAGGCTCAACGGCATATTGATAATCCTGTAAGGTTTTGTTAGGTTGAAAACAATGCACATCATTTTCAGAAATACAACCTATAAATGCCCCGTCTTTTAGCACGGGAATATGACTGTAGGTAAGTTGATTAAACGCTTCTTGTACCTCAGCAATTGTAGATGATAAGGTAAAGGGTTTTATATCGTTAATAATGTATTGTTGTGTATTCACGGCATTATTTTTTTGCAAATTACTTAAAAATACCTCGCAAAATGCATACCTAATTGTATTTTTGCAAAGTAAAACGAAACAAATGACAAAGTTAAGTGTAAATATTAACAAAATTGCCACTTTGCGAAATGCAAGAGGAGGAACTATTCCCAATGTAGTAGAAGCAGCAGTAAAGATTCAACAATTCGGGGCGCAGGGAATTACCGTTCACCCCAGACCTGATGAACGCCATATTAAATACAAAGACGCGCAAGATTTAAAATCGGTTATTACCACCGAATTTAATATTGAAGGAAATCCAATTAAAAAGTTTATCGACTTGGTGTTAGACATAAAACCCAATCAAGTAACCTTAGTGCCTGATCCGGTAGATGTATTAACCTCAAATGCCGGATGGGATACCATTACACACCAATCGTTTCTATTTGAAATAATTTCAGAATTTAAACGAAATAACATTCGAACTTCCATTTTTGTAGACCCTGTTTTATCTATCATTGAAGGGGCTGCAAAAACCGGAACAGACAGAATAGAGCTTTATACTGAAGCATTTGCCTCGCAGTACGCATTAGGTAACACCCAAGCCGTAAAACCGTATGCGCAATGTGCTCAAAAAGCCCTTGAACTGGGAATGGGTGTCAATGCTGGACATGATTTATCGTTACAAAACATTGCGTTTTTTAAACAAAATGTTCCTTATCTAGATGAAGTTTCAATAGGGCATGCACTTATTAGCGAAGCCTTATATGATGGGTTACACGCAGTAATTAAACAATATCTTCAAGCACTAAAGTAATGCTCTAAAAGCAAAGACAACAAAATGATTTTACATTCAAAAATAATAGGAGAAGGAATACCCTTTGTGATTTTACATGGTTTTATGGGGATGGGCGACAATTGGAAAACGCTAGGCAATCGGTTTGCTGAGTTGGGTTATCAAGTACATCTGGTTGATCAACGCAACCACGGTAGAAGTTTTCATGATGAAGCATTTAGTTATAAAGTGATGGTAGAAGATGTAAAAGCGTATTGTGATTACCACCAACTTAAAAAAAAGGTACTTCTCGGGCATTCTATGGGCGGAAAAACAGCCATGCTTTATGCCACAACTTACCCACAATGTGTAAAAAAACTCATAGTAGCTGATGTTGGTCCAAAAGCCTATCCGCCCCATCATCAATATATCTTAAAAGCATTGTCGGAGTTAGAGAAGCAACCCTTAACCTCCAGAAAACAAGCCGACAAAATTTTATCCAACTTTATTAAAGATGTAGGAATACGTCAATTTTTATTAAAGAATTTGTATTGGAAAGAAAAAGGGATTTTGGGTTTGCGGATGAATCTTCCGGTTTTATCAAAAAATATAGAAGAAGTAGGTAAAGCACTTCCAAAAGATGCCGTATTTAATGGCGACACCCTTTTTTTAAAAGGAGAAATATCGGGGTATATTGAAGATTATGATGTACCTTTTATTTTAAAACACTTCCCCAAAGCTAAAATTGTAACAATTAAAAATACAGGGCATTGGCTTCACGCCGAAAATCCTAAGCAATTCTATGCTGAAGTAGTTTCTTTTTTAGGACAAAAATATTAAGAACAATCTTTAGCCTAAATATAGTAAAAAATGAAACATAGAAAATTTATTCAAAGTGCTTCGTTATCTGGTTTGGGAGTTGCCGTAGGCTCTTCGTTAGTAAACGGTTGTAATGAGAAAATAAGTCAAAGAGAAACGGTTATAGGTGCTAGATAGAAAGAAAATTTTCCCATTGTTATTATCAATTGGGATGTAATGCCTAATAAACATCAAGACAGACGGACAAAAATCGCTCTTATTTCCTTTTTCTTTGAAAAAAGAAAGTTATAATTCAATTCCGTTATCTTATCAATATGTAATTTTTGTACCTTTACAAAAAACATAAAAATATGAAATGGTTTATTAAATTACTTCTTACAGCTATAGCGGTAATTATCTTGGCAAAAATACTTCCCGGCGTTACATTGGTAGGTTATGGGTATGCAATTTTGGTAGCCTTAGTGATAGGAATTTTAAATACGTTAGTAAAACCCATCTTAGTATTTCTTACCCTTCCGGCAACGGTAATAACCCTAGGCTTATTTTTACTGGTAATTAATGCGGTTATTATTTTATTAGCCGATTACTTTTTAAGTGGTTTTTCGGTAACTAATTTCTGGTGGGCATTGCTGTTTAGTTTGTTGCTTTCAGTATTGCAATCTATTTTACATTCTTTGGTTAAGGAAGAAAAATAGTTTCACTTTTTTAGTGTTTATTAGATTTGTGTGTTTTTTTTCACTTTTAAAAACTTGTCATAGAATAATTATTCCCCTACCTTTGCACCCGCTTTTCGGTAAAGAAAAAGCTTGTTTTACAAAGCGTTAATTTATAGCAACAAAAATGAATATTACAAAAAAAGACATCGATGATTTAAATGCGGTATTAACCGTAGAGATAAACCAAGAAGATTATCAAGAGAAAGTAGATAAAATTTTAAAAGATTATAAAAAATCGGCTAACATACCCGGTTTTCGAAAGGGACACGTGCCACTTGGTTTAATAAAAAAACAATACGGAAAAGGAGTTTTACTAGATGAAGTAAACAAAATACTACAAGAAGCTATACATAATTATTTAGTTGAAGAAAAATTAGATGTTTTAGGAAATCCGTTACCTAAAAATGAAGAAGCTATTAATTGGGAAGATCCCAATTTCTCTTTTGAATTTGAATTGGGAATGGCTCCTAAGTTTGAAGTAGATTTAAAAAAGAAAGCCGTTACACATTATAAAATTGTTGCCGACGATAAAATGATAGACAACCAAGTAAAGTCTATTCAAAACCAATACGGAAAATTAATTTCAAAAGATACGGTTGAAAAAGGCGACGAAATCACCGGAGTTTTTACCAACGAAGAAAAAGGAATAAACAAAGAAACCACCTTTTCGCTTGATGTTATTAAAGGAAAAACACAACTTAAAAAATTAATTGGAGCAAAAAAAGGAGATGTAATCACTCTTAAAACCAAAGGACTCTTTGCCGATGACCACGATAACCAACGCTATCTGGGAGTATCTCATGACGATGCGCACGGGTTGGATATAGAAGTTAATTTAGAAATTAAAGAAGTAAACAAACGCGAGCCGGCTCCGTTAAACCAAGAACTTTTTGATAAACTTTTTGGGAAAGATGTGGTAAAATCGGAAGAAGAATTACGCACAAAAATAAAAGAAGATGCGGAGCGTCAATTTGTACAACAAAGCGACCAAAAATTAATGGACGATGTAGTTGAATCGCTTATTGAAAATACTAAATTCGATCTTCCCGACGATTTTCTTCAACGTTGGATACAAGTTTCGGGTAACGAACCCATGACCGAAGAACAAGCAAAAGAAGAATACGAAAAAAGCAAAAAAGGGTTGCGTTACCAACTTATAGAAGGGAAACTAATTTCAGAAAACAACCTTCAAGTTACCTTCGATGAGTTAAAAGAATATGCCGGAAATTTAATAAAAGCACAAATGGCTCAATACGGAAACCCAAATCCTTCACAAGAAGAATTAGACGGAATTGTAGCAAGAGTTTTAGCTAACCAAGAGGAAGTAAAACGATTAAGCGATCAACTTCAAAGTCAAAAAATGCTTACTTTTTTTAAGGAAAATGCAAAATTAAAGACTAAAGAGGTAACCTTTGAAAAATTTGCCAAAGAAGCATACCAAAAGTAACCCGAAAAAAAACGTATCTTTATACCGTTAAACAAATTAAAAGACTATGAACTACGGAGAAGAATTTAAAAAATTTGCTATTAAAGACCAAGGTATTAGTAGCACCTATTATAACCAGATAATTAGTTCCGTTACACCGGTAGGATTAACTCCTAATATCATTGAAGAACGCCCAATGAATATAGCGGTTTTTGATGTTTTTTCCAGATTAATGATGGATCGAATCATTTTTCTCGGAACAGCTATTAATGATCAAGTAGCTAATATCGTTCAAGCGCAATTGCTCTTTCTAGAAAGTACAGACGCTTCAAAAGATATTCAAATTTATATAAATTCTCCCGGAGGAGGTGTTTATGCCGGTTTAGGTATTTACGATACGATGCAATTTATTAAACCCGATGTAGCTACTATTTGTACCGGAATGGCAGCCTCTATGGGTGCGGTATTACTTTGTGCAGGAACCAAAGGAAAACGAAGCGGCTTACCGCACTCTCGTGTTATGATTCATCAACCAATGGGAGGCGCACAAGGGCAAGCCAGCGATATTGAGATTACTGCCAGAGAAATACTTAAACTTAAAAAAGAGCTGTACGAAATTATTTCAAAACACAGCGGTCAATCTATAGAAAAAGTATATGATGATGGCGATAGAGATTACTGGATGAAAGCCGATGAAGCTAAAAAATACGGAATGATTGATGAAATATTAGAACGAAAATAACCATGGATAGAGAAGAATTAGAATGTTCGTTTTGCGGGCGCAGTAAGTCTGAAACCAATATGCTTATTGCAGGTCTCGATGCGCATATATGCGATAGATGCATCGAACAAGCTCATGGTATTGTAATTGAAGAATCAAACCATCAATCCAACGATGAATTATCTAAAGAATTAATGCTGAAAAAACCAAAAATCATTAAAAAATTCTTAGACGACTATATCATTGGGCAGGAACACGCAAAAAAAATTCTTTCGGTTGCCGTTTACAACCACTACAAACGACTGCTTCAAGAAAAAACCGAAGATGATATCGATATTGAAAAAAGTAACATAATCATTGTAGGGCAAACCGGAACCGGAAAAACACTCTTGGCAAAAACCATTGCCCGTATGTTAAACGTACCCATTGCAATTGTTGATGCAACCGTTTTAACCGAAGCCGGATATGTAGGCGAAGATGTAGAAAATATCTTAACAAGATTACTGCAAGCCGCAGATTATGATCTCGATAAAGCCCAAAAAGGGATTGTTTTTATTGACGAAATAGATAAAATTGCCCGTAAGAGCGACAACCCATCCATTACTCGTGATGTAAGTGGCGAAGGAGTACAACAAGCCTTGTTAAAATTACTGGAAGGTACCGTTGTAAATGTTCCGCCAAAAGGCGGGAGAAAGCATCCCGACCAAAAGTTTATACAAGTAAATACACAAAACATTTTGTTTATAGCCGGAGGAGCCTTTGATGGTATAGATCGTGTAATCTCAAAACGTCTTAACATGCAAGCTGTAGGATTTAGTGCCTCAAAAAAAGAAGATACGTTACACAAGGATAATATGCTTCGTTATATTACACCTAAAGACTTAAAAGACTTTGGGTTAATTCCCGAAATTATTGGCAGATTACCGGTGCTTACCTATATGGATCCTTTAGACAATAAAACGCTACGAGCTATTTTAACCGAACCTAAAAATGCCATTATTAAGCAATATAAAAAATTGTTTGAAATGGATGGTATCGATTTTGTTATTACCGAAGAAGCACTCGATTTTATTGTAGAACAAGCTGTAGTCTATAAACTTGGTGCCAGAGGACTTCGTTCTTTATGTGAAGCCGTTTTAACAGATGCCATGTTTGAACTTCCAGGTTCTAAAACCAAAAAATTACACGTTACTAAAGAATACGCCGAGAAAAAACTCAATAAATCTACCATCAAGAAATTAAAAGCGGTTTCTTAACCCGAAAAATTCACGGAATTTTTAAACGACTAAGTACTGCCAACAAATTTGTGTATTTTAAAAACACCCAAATTTGGGGCATTTCTAAGTCGGGGTTTCCCGCATTTACCCCTTTGTCCATAGCAGATTCATATAATTCACTTCGTTTTTATATGAATAATGCGGGTTAACTAATTTGTTTTTTTATATCAATCTTCTTCCTCTAATAATTTAGACAATTCATCTAATTTTGGAGTTAAAATTATTTCAATTCGTCTGTTTTGAGCACGCCCTTCGGGTGTTGCATTAGAGGCAACCGGAGCATATTCACCTCTTCCGGCTGCAGTTAGGTTGGTTTTGTTGATGTTTGGGTTTTTTGATAAAATAGCTACAATTGCTGTTGCCCGTTTGGTAGATAAATCCCAGTTGTTGTTGATGTTTCCGTTTCCGGAATAAGGTACATTATCGGTATGTCCTTCAATAAGAACGGCAATTTCGGGATTTTTGGCTAAAACATTTCCTACTAAATTTACCGCTTTTTTACCATTGGGATTTACCGCCCAACTACCACTTTTAAAAAGGAGTTTGTTTTCCATAGACACATATACCTTTCCGTTGCGTTGCGTTACGGTAAGTCCCTTTCCTTCAAAATCTATTAATGCTTTTGAAATGGCAAGTTTCAATTTTTTAAGTTTGGCATCTTTATCGGCAATAATTCGCTCTAATTCTTCAATTCGCTTAGATCGTAAAGCCAAGGCTTCTTTTAATTTTTGTAAACGCAACGACTCTTCATTTAATCGTTTTTCTTTTTCTTCCAATTGCTCAAGCAAGTCACGGTTGCGTTTAAGGTTTTCGGTTAAATTTTCAGAACTGTTAGATTCTAAAGCATCGTACGAAGTTTGTAATTGTTGCAAGGTATTTTTGGTAGCTTCTAATTCCATTTGCAACCTGCTTTTTTCAGATTTTATTGCTTCTAATTTTTTTTTAATTTTTTCGGAAAAAGAATCGCCTCCACCCGAAAGGCTGTCTAACTGCGACATAAGTTGTCGGTTTTCGAGCTTTAATGTATCGTTTTGTGCTTTTAAGTCGTCGTATATTTTAGACGAAACACAAGATGAAGCAAGTAGTAAAACGGCAAATAAGTAAGCTGTGGTTTTCATTTTATTGAGTTTAATCTATTAGGGAAATTCTAATGTTACTATGTGCGGGCAATGATCGCTATGAAATGCCTCAGGTAGTATAACGGCTCTTTTTATATTTTCTTGTAAGGGTTTTGCAACCATATTATAATCTATACGCCATCCTTTGTTATTGGCTCTTGCATTTGCTCGATATGTCCACCAAGTGTATTGATGTGGTTTTTTGTTTAAATACCGAAACGAATCAATAAATCCCGAATTTATAAATTGGTCTATCCATTTTCGTTCAACTGGTAAAAACCCCGAAACATTAGCATTGCGTTTTGGGTCGTGAATATCGATAGCTTGATGGCAAATATTATAATCGCCGCAAATCACTAAATTAGGAATTTTAGCCTTTAACCCGTTTACGTACTTTTGAAAATCTGCCATATATTGCAGTTTAAATTCTAATCGATTAAGATTGGTTCCGCTGGGTAAATACAGGCTCATTACAGAAATTGTATCAAAATCTACACGAATGTTTCTACCTTCAAAATCCATATAATCTATTCCGGTGCCGTACGCTACATTATTGGGTTTTTCTTTACAAAAAATAGCAACGCCACTATATCCTTTTTTTTGCGCGCTAAACCAGTAATGGTACGGATAACCGGCTGCTTCAATGGCTTGTGTTTCTACTTGTTCTTCTCGTGCTTTGGTTTCCTGAATACAAATTATATCCGGATTTGTTTGTTGTAACCATTGTAAAAAACCTTTTCGCATAGCGGCTCGTATTCCGTTGACGTTATAGGAAGCGATGGTAATTTTTCTCATAATGCCTGCAAGATATTCTTTCTTTTTTAATTTTTTAGAGTTGTTTTTCTATTTTAACTAAACAAAATAAATTAGCTTGCATCAAGTTGTAATAAGTATGAAATTTTGGTGTGTTTTACTATGCTTGTTCTGTTTTGCTCTTGGTTTTGGGCAAGATACTACTTCGCTGTACTCACAAAAAAGACTTCGAGTAAAAGATACAGTAGTAATAGACTCGGTAAGTATTAATTCTTCTTTTTTCAAACTAAAAACTAAAAAAGGAACACCGATAGACAGCACTTTATATCGAGTAAATTTTGCTTCCGGAAAACTGTTTCTTTCAGCAAAAGTAAAATCATTAACCGATACGCTTGTTGTAGATTATTTGCGCTATCCAACATTTTTAACCCGAACCTATTTTGAATTTGATCCTAAAATAATTGTAAATTCTAATGAAGAAATAACCCAAAAACTTCAAAAACTAGAAGAACAAAACACCCAAAAATCGTTTAAACCCTTTGAGGGGCTTAATACATTGGGAAGCATAACTCGAGGCATCACCTTAGGAAACAACCAAAATGCGGTTGTTAATTCAGAATTAGATTTACAAATAACAGGAAAGTTAAATGATAAAGTTTCAATTAGAGCCTCTATTCAAGATGCTAATATTCCAACACAAGAAGGAGGATATTCACAAAGTTTAGATGAATTTGACCAGATTTTTATCGAATTGTATTCCAAAAACTGGAATATTAGAGCGGGCGATATAAATTTACATAACAACGGAACATTTTTTGGCAATTTCACTAAAAAAGTACAAGGTATTTCGTTACAAGGAACCCTTCAAACCAATAATGGAAATACAATAAGTGCATTTGGATCGGGTGCATTGGTGCGAGGTGTGTTTTCGCGAAGCCGGTTTACGGGTCAAAACGGAAATCAAGGTCCGTACAAACTGGTGGGACCCAACGGAGAACTTTTTGTGTTAATTGTTTCGGGAAGCGAACGTGTTTATGTTAATGGAGTACTCCTCACTCGAGGCGAAAGCAACGATTATATTATAGACTACAACGCCGGCGAAATTACGTTTAATCCCACCTACCCAATTACCGACAATATGCGTATTGTTGTAGAATACCAGTTTACCGATCGTAATTACACCCGCTTTATAGGTTATGGAGGTGGAAAATTTTCTTCCAAAAAATTAAATATGGGCGTATATGTTTATACCGAAAGCGATGCAAAAAATCAACCTCTGCAGCAAAACCTATCTGAAGAGCAAGTCGCTATTTTACAACAAGCAGGTGATGACCCTACACAAATGGTAGCTCCATCGGCTGTACCCGACACGTATTCCGAAAATAAAATTTTGTATAAAAAAGAAACGATTAACGGAATAGAAGTATATGTATTTTCTACCAATCCCGAAGACGAACTTTTTAACGTTAAGTTTACTTTTGTTGGCGAAAATTTAGGAGATTATGTGGTAAGTCAAACCAATACTATTAGTCAGGTTTTTGAATATGTACCTCCTGTAAACGGAATAAAACAAGGAAATTATCAGCCTGTTATTCAGCTAAAAGCACCCGAGCGATTGCAGGTAGGTGGCGTAACATTACAATATCATCCTACCCAAAAAACCAATGTTTATTTTGAAGCGGCGGGAAGTAAAAAAGACAATAATCTTTTTTCAACTATTAACGATGTAGACAACAATGGTTATGCCGGAAGACTGCAAATAAAACAAAGACTTTTAAAAAAAGACAGTCTTCAAATTGAGGCGTTTGCCACTACCAATTATATAAATAAAAATTTTAAAACTGTTGAAAGACTTTATAATGTAGAGTTTTTAAGAGATTGGAATTTAATTCAACCCGAAGGAAACCAAACGTGGCTTTCTTCAGGAATAACACTAAACCATACAAAAAAAGGGACGATAACCTATGCTTTTGAAAAATTAAATTATTCCGAAAATTTTTCAGGAAACAGGCATGTACTTACCGCCCGTTATAAATTAGGTGCTATTAGTTTGTTGTCTCACAATAGTTTAATGAAGAGTAACGAAACGTTGCAAAAATCTTCCTTTTCCCGAACTCGTACAACAGCTGTTTATTCGCTTAAAAAAGCTTGGATTGGAACTGCTGTAGATGCCGAAAACAATCAAGTTTCGGTAAAAGCCAATGACAGTCTTACACCTATTAGTCAGCGATTTACCACCTATAATCCGTTTATAGGAATAGGTGATAGCACAAAAGTATATGTAGAAGCCGGATACCAAAATACGGTTGTTGATAGTGTTTTAACTGCCAAGTTAAAGAGGGTAAACACCTCACAAACGGTGTACTTAAAATCAAGATTATTACAATCGAATACTGCAAATCTTCAAGTTTTTGCAAATTATCGAGAAGTAAAACGTATTCAAACTTCCCGAACAGAAAAAAATGTAAATGCCAGGATTTTATACCAACAATCGTTGTTTAATAAAATGGTTCGGTTAAATACCACAATAGAGAATAATAACGGTGTGCTTCCGCAACAAGAGTTTACCTATGTAAAAGTGGCACAAGGCGAAGGTATTTATACTTGGAACGATTATAACAACAACGGAGTGCAAGAGTTAGAAGAATTTGAAGTAGCACAGTTTCAAGATCAGGCAGAATATATTCGCGTTTTGCTTCCAAATAAAATATTTATAAATACAAGAGAAAATAATTTTAGTCAATTAATTACCATAAATCCCGCTACGTTTTCAAATGGTAAAAAGGAAAATAAATTTTTGTCGCATTTTTACAACCAAACCGCATTAACCTTAAGCCGAAAAGTTAAAAACGACACTAAAATAATTGAGTTTAATCCTTTTAAAACCGGAGGTGATAATGAATTAAGTTTAGTGAAAAATTTTAAAAACACCTTGTTTTTCAATAGAGGGAAACAACATTATACTACCAGTTATACCTATGTAAATGCATCAAACAAAAACACATTGTCTATTGGCTTTGTAAGTACACAGTTAGAGAACCATCAAGTACAATTTACGCATAAAGTGAAAGAAAATTGGCTACTTACGCTAACATCTTCATTGGGAAGTAAAACAAGTATTACTGAAAATTTTGCCAATCGAAATTACCGATTACATAATACCGAAGTTAGTCCAAAGATTAGTTATTTATTTTCTATGCAAAACAGAATTGAGGTTTTTTACCAATATAATAGTAAAGAAAACGTATTGGGCAATATGGAGCAACTAAAACAACAAAACATAGGTGTTCTATCTGCATTTTCCAAAGGACAGAAGACGGCATTAAACTTATCATTTAGTTATATAAATAATGCCTATACGGGTAGTGCGTTTTCGCCCGTAGCCTATGAAATTTTAGAAGGATTACAACCCGGCACAAATTTTACCTGGCAAATGTTATTACAAAAAAAAATCACCAAATTTTTAGATTTAAATCTTTCTTATTTTGGAAGAAAAAGCGAGCAAAGCAAAACCATACATACCGGAAGTATGCAACTAAGAGCTTATTTTTAGTACTAATTATAGTTTTTGTTGTTAGATTGAAGGGTTTTTTAGTTCGTTTAAAATAATATCTCGTACTTCATATTTTAATGTGCGACGGTCTTCCGGTTCTAAAATTTCGGTAGGAATTATAGGATGAACTACTACTCTTAATTTACCCGGACTTCCATTAAAACTATATGGAAGCCTTTTTTTACAATCATGAAAAGTCATCGGAACAATGGGGATTTTATGATTAATAGCCAATCTAAAAGCACCATCTTTAAAATCGTCTAAAACAATACGTTCGTCATCCGGCACACCGCCTTCGGGAAATATACAAACGCTATACCCTTTGCTTAATTTTTCGTTTGCACTTTGATAAACAGCCATTCGACTTTTAAAATTTTTTCGGTCAACCAAAATGCATGTTCGTTTGTAAAAAAAACCAAAAATGGGGATTTTAGCCAATTCGGCTTTTCCTACAAACACAAAAGGGTTTTTTACCACATAAAGCATAAGCATAATGTCTAGCATTGAAGTATGATTGGCAATAAGCATATAACTTTTTCCTTTTTCTAATGTGGCTTCTTTTTTTACAATGGGTTTTAATCCCATACCAAATAAAATATAAAAAGACCATCTTCTAGC
>WFXA01000080.1 GCA_015490835.1 Flavobacteriaceae bacterium
TAGCAAAGCAAACTAGAAATAAAAATTTTTTCTACTCTATTTATAATATTTATTTTACTTAATTTTGATTTATGAAAAAACAATTACTTTTTTTTACTTTTTTGTTAATATATTTAACGAATAGCACTATTTATTCACAAAATGATAATTTTGTTACTGTCTTTGAAAAATCTAATGGAAGCAAAACTGCTACCTATCATCAACTAATCGCATATTATAAAGAGCTTGCTACTTATTTTCCTGCTATTTCTGTTTTTGAAATGGGTTTAACAGATAGTGGTTTTCCCTTGCATCTACTAGTTTATAACAATGGAGGTAAAATCACACTTTCCGAAATAAAAAATACTAAAAAAAACATCCTGCTTATAAACAACGGTATTCACCCCGGAGAGAGCGATGGTATTGATGCTTCTATTTTATTACTTAGGGATTTGGCTGTTGGGAAAATTAAGAGTCCTAATAACACCTTGTTAGCAGTAATTCCGGTTTATAATATTGGTGGTGCATTAAACAGAAACAGTACTACCCGAACCAACCAAAACGGACCTTTAGAATATGGTTTTAGAGGAAATGCTCGAAATTACGATCTTAACCGTGATTTTATTAAATGCGATACAAAAAATGCACAGGCTTTTTCAAAATTATTTCATTTTTTAAATCCTCAAGTTTTTGTGGATACCCATGTAAGCAATGGTGCCGACTACCAATATACACTCACCCATCTTTTTACACAACACAATAAGTTAGGAGGTGAAGCCGGAAATTACCTACATACTGTTTTATAACCCGAGTTGGAAGCTTCATTACAAGAAAAAGGATTAGCGATTACGCCCTATGTAAATGTTTTTAATAAATCGCCGGAAAATGGTTTTTCACAATTTTTAGATTCTCCTCGATATTCAACGGGTTACACTACTTTATTTGGAACAATGGGAATGATGGTAGAAACGCATATGTTAAAACCCTATAAACAGCGTGTATATGTAACATATGAGTTGCTTATGTCTGTAATTGAACTTGCAGATAAGGATGCTTCAAAAATTAAAATATTGGTAAAAAATGCTGCTAATTCTTACAAAGTGGGGAATTATTATCCTTTAAATTGGGAAATAGATAGTACTCAAACAACATCCTTACAGTTTAATGGGTATGAGGCAATGTTTAAAAAGAGTGAGATTACCGGTTTTCAACGATTGTTTTATAACAGGAATAAACCTTACACAAGAGAGGTTGCCTATTATAATTATTTTAAATCTAAAGATTCCGTAATTATTCCTAAGGCATATATTATTCCAAAAGGATGCTGGAATGTTATTGAATTATTAAAAAATAACAATATCAGTATTAATGAAATTAAAAACGATACCCTTATAAATGCCCAAGTGTATAAAATTAAAGATTATAAAACGGTTGAAAAACCTTTTGAAGGGCACTATTTGCATTATAACACCCAAATACAAACCAAGGAGGAAGAAGTAGCGGTTAAAAAGGGAGATTACCTTGTTTATACACAACAAAAAGGGATACGATATCTATTAGAAACATTAGAGCCATCTGCACCCGACTCATTTTTTAATTGGAACTTTTTTGACACGATTTTACAACAAAAAGAAGGATTTTCGCCTTATGTGTGGGAAGATAAAGCGTGGGAATTTTTAAATGCACATCCACAAATTAAGAAGCGATTTGAAGAAAAGAAAAAAAACGATTTGAAGTTTGCTAAAAATTGGTATTCCCAGTTAGATTGGATTCACAAACAATCACGCTATTACGAGAAATCACACCTTCGATACCCTATCGTTAGGGTGGGTGGTTAAATATTCTTTTGGAAAAAGCAATTTGATGTTTTCATACGATTTTTGAAGTGCTTTTTGCGATTTTTCAAAATTTTTCCATTTTACTTTTTCAATATCCTCATTGGTTTGAGGCGTGAGTTTTCCTTTGTAAGGTGTAAACATTTCAAACCAATAGGTGATTTTAAGTTTGTACTTACCATTACGTTTAAAAATATGATAGGTTTTGGTAATAAACTTCTTTATTTCCAGATTTTTAACACCGGTTTCTTCTTCAACTTCTCTAATTGCAGCTTCTTGATAAGTTTCACCTTTTTCGAGACCTCCTTTAGGTAGGTCCCAACGTTTGTTTCGGTAAATAAAAAGAATTTCTTGTTTACTGTTATAAACCAGACCACCGGCAGCTTCAATCACCTGTATTTTTTTTCTTAAAAAACGTTCTAGTTTTTCTTCGTTTTTATGATAGATGTTAACATATAAAATCGCCCCGTTGGTAATTTGTTCTATTAGTTGTTTCAACTTTACCTCCTTCAATGGTATCGAAATGTACTTTTTACCAATATTTTTTTTAGTGGAAAGAATTATTGGAATATCTTTTACAAAAACTTTATACATTTGCCATATGATTTTACACAAAGAAACGGCGCAAAAAACCGCCGAGTTGCTACTGCAAATTAAGGCAATAAAATTACAACCGCAAAATCCGTTTACTTGGGCATCCGGATGGCATTCTCCTATTTATTGCGATAACCGAATCACGCTTTCTTATCCGCACATACGCAACTATTTACGAGAGAATTTGGCAAACCAAATTGAAGAACTTTACGGAAAACCTGATGTAATAGCAGGAGTAGCGACCGGAGCTATTGGGATTGGTATGTTGGTAGCAGACTATTTGAACCTTCCTTTTTGTTATGTTCGTCCACAACCAAAAAAACATGGCAGGCAAAATAAGATTGAAGGACAACTTGAAAAAAGGCAAACCGTTGTTGTAATTGAAGATTTAATTAGTACAGGGAAAAGTAGTTTACAAGCTGTGGAAGCCCTAAAAGAAACTGGAGCAGTAGTAAAAGGAATGGCTGCTATTTTTACCTATGGGTTTGCGGTTTCTGAAGAAAATTTTACTCAAGCACAAGTGCCATTACATACACTAAGTGATTATCATAACCTAATTCAGCAAGCGGAACGATCTAAGTATATTACCCAAAACGAACGCAAATTGCTCCAACAATGGAGGGAAAACCCCGAACATTGGGGGAAATAACCAAAAAAGCATTCGATTTATGATTTGTGACTGAGGATTTATGATTTTATTTCTTGAATAAAATACTGCATACTGCAACTGCAAACTAGAAACAAAAAAGTATTCGAGCCTGTCTGCCAACAGGTAGATATTCAACTTGTTGAAAGTATAGAGAAGACCGCAATTTACGATTTTTTCGATTGACGACTTATTCGATTTATGATTTGTGACTGAGGATTTATGATTTTTATTTCTTGAATAAAATACTGCATACTGCAACTGCAAACTAGAAACAAAAAAGTATTCGAGCCTGTCTGCCAACAGGTAGATATTCAACTTGTTGAAAGTATCGAGA
>WFXA01000081.1 GCA_015490835.1 Flavobacteriaceae bacterium
ATTCAGCCAATAAGTCCTTGTAATTCACACCATGAAATTACAAAAAATAAAGCAAATGCCCAAATAAATTATTGAAAATATTACATAAAAACAATAATTTTTAATGCCTTTGTCTCATAAAAAATTGTCTATATTTGAAACTGATTAGTTACGATTATTACGAAGGCAGGTATTTTGGTTATATTACTTACCGAAAAAACTCATACGCAGTTGACCCAAGAATATATTTTGAAACATCAAAAATTAAAAATTTAATTGGTTTTGCAGTTGTTGCTCCCAGAAAAATTGCCAAACAAACAGCAGAAGTAGAGCGGATATTTTTAAAAAAACCTTTCCGGTATTTTGACACAATGAACGAAGCCATAGACAGAACTAACTCATTAATAATCAAAAACAGATATTTAGATTAATCTAGTTGTAGATTCCATTCAAAATTTTTAACCAATGTAAATCCGCTAGAATTTCCAATCTCATTTCCCAATTCTAAGGTGGTAAGATAGTACGCTTCAGAAATAAGTTTTACACGAACTAAATAATCTAAAAAGAATTTTACATCCACAGTACCGGAGTTTCTTTTTTTATCTTTTTCTCTTACAAAAGCAACATATTTCCAGTCTTGCTGAAAATTATCGTTTTTTAAATAACCTGCATAAACAGTATATACACCAAAAGGTGTAAGAATCGTTTCTTGTTTTTTTCCGTAAGAAGTAAAGCTGTTATAATCTTCCCAAATCATTATTTCGGTTGTGATGTTTTCTTTTTCAGAAAACTCTTTATCGGTTAACCAAATATCAAAAGCCAAATTAAATTTTTTATGCTTTACAACAGTTTCAAAATCATAGGTTACTTCTAAGGTATTTATTCGTGAAACCTTAACCGGAAGATTGTTCTTTTTTTTGGTAATTTTCCCAAAAGGTGAATATCCTAATTGTAGTGCTGGATATCCTATTACACCACTTGCATTTTTAGGTACATCCCACTTCCATCCCCAAAAATCATCCTTTTTAAAAGTACATAATTTAGGTTCGCCCTTTTTTACTTTTCGTTTTCCCCATAAATTACATTTGAGTAAAATATCATTAAAATTTTCATTTTTTCCGCTTTTACAAGTAGTAAATTCGGGTTTAGCTAATAAGGTTTGCGCTTCGGGAGACGCTTTTTTAATGAGTTCATTAAGAGTAACTCCTTTATTTAGTGTCTTGCAAGACGAAAAAAACAAACTACAAAACAGCAATACAAAAACCGATTTTTTAACTCTAAACAAATTCATATAACAAAATTTAACCCTTTCAAAATACAAAAATTATTCAAATAATAGGCTTGCTTCCAAATTCATGTTTTGAATAAATAAAATAGTTTTTTTAATATCTATAGCCAACAATCTGTCATTTTCTACAAAACTTACCTCGCTTCTAAAGGCTTGCAGAAAATTTTCTATAAAATCTGAAGACTTTTTTGGTCTTCTAAATTCAATTGCTTGCGAAGCGTTTAACAATTCAATAGCCAAGATACGCTCTACGTTTTCTATAATTTTTAAACATTTGGTTGCCGCATTAGCACCCATACTCACATGGTCTTCTTGCCCGTTTGAAGAAACTATAGAATCTACCGAAGCCGGTGTAGCCAATTGCTTATTTTGGCTTACAATACTTGCCGCTGTATATTGGGGTATCATAAACCCACTGTTTAAGCCCGGATTTTTTACTAAAAAATTAGGCAATCCCCTGCTTCCCGATATAAGTTGGAAGGTTCTTCTTTCTGAAATACTTCCCAGTTCGGCAATAGCAATACCAAGAAAATCTAACGCTAATGCTAACGGTTGTCCATGAAAATTACCTCCCGAAACAATGCTATCTTCTTCCCAAAAAATATTAGGATTGTCGGTTACCGAGTTTATTTCGGTTTTAAATGTTTTTGAAACAAATTTTATGGTGTCTCGTGTTGCTCCATGTACTTGCGGAATACACCGAAACGAATAAGGATCCTGCACGGTTTCTTTAGTGGCATGTGCAATTTCGCTACCTGCTAAAAAAGAGCGCATTCGTTCGGCAGTTTTTACCTGTCCGCTGTGTGGGCGAACCAAATGAATTAAAGGATTAAACGGACTTATAACGCCATTAAAACCTTCAAAAGAAACAGCACTTATTAAATCGGAAAAATAAGACAAACGATAACTTTGCAATAAATTATAAACACCGTAAGCACTCATAAATTGAGTTCCGTTAAGCAACGCTAACCCCTCTTTTGCCTCTAATACAATAGGTTCTATTTTATGCTTCTTTAATACGTTAGATGCTTCCACTATTTCATCCCCAACATAAACCTTACCCTTACCTAATAGTGGTAAAGATAAATGAGCCAACGGAGCCAAATCACCCGAAGCACCCAGACTACCTTGGGTATACACTACGGGTAAAATATCTAAATTAAAAAAATCTACCAACCTTGATACGGTTTGCAACTGCACACCACTATACCCGTAACTTAAAGATTGTATTTTAAGCATCAACATTATTTTTACAATAATTTTTGGCACTTTATCCCCTGTACCACAAGCATGCGAAAGCACTAAATTTTCTTGTAATTGAGATAAATTCTCAGTCGAAATTTTTACATCACATAACGACCCAAATCCTGTGTTAATACCATAAATTGGGGTTTTATTGTCTTTAATTTTAGCGTCTAAATAACGTTTAGATTTGTTTATACGAATTACGGCATCATCAGATAATGCAATTTTTTTATTTTGTTCCAGTATTTCTTTTATTGTTTGTAAATCTAATACTGCCGAAGAGATGTAATGTGTTTCTTGCATAGTTTTTGGTTCAATCGCAACAAAAATACCAAATAATGTTAAGGTTTTATATATTTTTTTTCATCTGAAAAATATTCTTGTACATTAGCAAAAAAATAAATCACTAAAAAATGAAAAAACTATTCATCCTATTTGCAATTCTTGCATTAGCAGCTTGTAAAACTGAAGAAAAACCAAAAGACTATGTTACGTTTTCTGGGAAAGTCACGAACCCCAATAGCGATTCACTTGTAATA
>WFXA01000082.1 GCA_015490835.1 Flavobacteriaceae bacterium
ATATATATTATGACAATTCCAACTATTGTAGGAGCAGGTTTAGCAGTTATCGGTGCCGGTATAGGTATTGGTATGATTGGCGGTAAAGCGATGGAAGCCATTGCGCGCCAACCCGAAGCTTACGGAAAAATTCAAACAGCAATGCTTATTGCGGCAGCGCTTATTGAAGGTATTGGTTTCGCAGCTATATTTGCTGGATAAAACCAAAAAAAACTAACAACAAACAGTTGCAACGGTTGGTTACAACTGTTTGTTACTATTATTTAAAAAGACACATTATTAGATACTATAAAAATGGAAAAATTAATTAACGACTTTTCACTCGGATTGTTTTTTTGGCAAACTGTGTTGTTTGTGTTGCTTTTGTTGTTGCTTCGCAAATTTGCTTGGAAACCTATTTTAAATGCAATTAACGAAAGAGAAGAAGGAATAAAAAATGCCTTGTCTGCAGCAGAAAATGCAAAGCTGGAAATGGAAAATCTCCACGCCGATAACGAAAAATTATTACAAGAAGCTCGTGCAGAGAGAGAAGCTATGATTAAAGAAGCTCGCGAAATAAAAGCCAAAATGATAGCCGATGCTAAAGATGAAGCAAAACAAGAAGCCGATAAAATGATTGCTCAAGCCCAAACGGCTATTGAAAACGAAAAGAAATCGGCTATTGCAGATTTAAAAAATCAAGTAGCATCCCTTTCGGTAGAAATTGCCGAAAAAGTTGTGAAAAATGAGCTTTCTAATAAAGACAAACAACTTGAATTAGTTGATAAAATGTTAAAAGACGCTACGTTAAATTAACCTATTATGAGCGGAAACAGAGCATCCATACGCTATGCAAAAGCATTGTTACGTCAAGCAACAGATTCTAATCAAGAATCCACCTTGTTAGATGATATGAATGTTGTTTATAACACAATTCAAAACAATAAAAAACTTCAATTAATGCTCAAAAATCCAATAATTAATGGAGATGATAAGAAGGAGGTATTGTTAGAAGTGTTTAAAAATCAATCGAAGCTCACAAAATCACTTATAAATATTTTGGCAGAAAACAAACGTATTCCGTTGTTAAAAGGCATTGCGCAAAGCGTTATTACGTTATACAATAAAGAAAAAGGAATAGAAACTGCCGAGGTAATTACAGCAGTCCCTTTAACTAAGGAGTTAGAACAAAAAGTATATAATAAAGTAAAAGAAATTACAGGTAGCACAGAAGTAAGTCTTACCAATAAAGTAGATGAATCTATTTTGGGAGGGTTTATTTTACGAGTAGGCGACCTTCAATATAATGCAAGTATTGCAAACAATCTTGCAACCATAAAAAGAGAATTTAGTAAATCAATATAAATGAATTTAACTTTAGGTGTTTTTATAAAACCCCTAATTTCTAATAGTAAATAAAATGGCAGAAGTTAATCCGGCTGAAGTTTCAGCAATATTACAGAAACAACTTTCAAATGTAGAAGCAACCGCTTCGTTAGATGAAATAGGAACCGTTTTAACCGTAGGTGACGGTATTGCCCGTATTTACGGCTTATCTAACGCTCAATACGGAGAGTTAGTAGAATTTGAAAACGGACTCCAAGGTATTGTACTTAACTTAGAAGAGGATAATGTTGGAGTTGTACTTTTAGGTCCTTCAAAAGAAATTAAAGAAGGAGGAACAGTAAAAAGAACACAAAAAATTGCTTCAATTAATGTAGGAGAAGGAATTGTAGGACGTGTAGTAAACACCTTAGGACAACCTATAGACGGAAAAGGACCGATTGAAGGAGAAACCTTTTTAATGCCTTTAGAGCGTAAAGCACCGGGTGTAATTTTTCGCCAACCGGTAAACGAACCGTTACAAACAGGAATTAAGTCTATCGATGCGATGATTCCGGTAGGAAGAGGGCAACGAGAGTTGGTTATTGGAGATCGCCAAACCGGAAAAACAACAGTTTGCATCGATACCATTATTAATCAAAAAGAATTTTATGATGCTGGCGAACCTGTATATTGTATTTACGTTGCGATAGGACAAAAAGCATCAACCGTTGCCAATATTGCTAAAGTTCTTGAAGATAAAGGAGCCTTAGCCTATACAACTATTGTTGCGGCAAACGCTAGTGATCCGGCACCTATGCAAGTATATGCGCCTTTTGCAGGAGCAGCTATTGGAGAGTATTTTAGAGATACCGGTCGTCCCGCGTTAATTATTTATGATGATTTATCAAAGCAAGCCGTGGCATATCGTGAGGTGTCTTTATTATTACGTCGCCCACCTGGACGTGAAGCCTATCCCGGTGACGTTTTTTACCTTCACTCAAGATTGCTGGAGCGTTCCGCTAAAGTAATTAATGATGATGAAATTGCAAAAAACATGAATGATCTTCCCGAGTCGTTAAAAGATAAAGTTAAAGGAGGAGGATCATTAACAGCCCTTCCTATTATTGAAACTCAAGCCGGAGACGTTTCGGCTTACATACCAACAAATGTGATTTCGATTACAGACGGTCAAATTTTCTTAGATGGTGATTTGTTTAACTCGGGAGTAAGACCAGCCATTAATGTAGGTATTTCGGTTTCGCGTGTAGGAGGTTCGGCGCAAATTAAATCCATGAAAAAAGTTGCCGGTACGCTAAAGTTAGACCAAGCACAATTTAGAGAGCTTGAAGCATTTGCTAAATTTGGTAGTGATTTAGACGCAGCAACCTTAAATGTAATTGAAAAAGGAAAGCGTAATGTTGAGATTTTAAAACAAGCACAAAACGATCCTTTTAAAGTTGAAGATCAAGTAGCGATTATTTATGCAGGATCCAAGAATTTATTACGTAACGTTCCTGTAAATAAAATAAAAGAATTTGAGAGAGACTATTTAGAGTTTCTTAATGCAAAACATAAAGATGCGCTAAAAACTCTTAAAGCGGGTAAATTAACCGACGAAGTGATAGACGTATTAAGCAGTGTAGCAAAAGACTTAGCTGCTAAGTATAATTAATTTAGAATTCAAAATTCTGAATTTTTAATTAAAGAAAATGGCAAATTTAAAAGAAATACGTAACAGAATAGCCTCGGTATCTTCAACGATGCAGATAACAAGTGCCATGAAAATGGTTTCTGCCGCCAAGTTGAAAAAAGCCCAAGATGCTATTACCGCAATGCGTCCGTATGCTAATAAACTTACGGAGTTATTACAAAATCTTAGTGCAACACTAGATGGAGACAGCGGAAGTTCCTTCGCAACACAACGTGAAGTAAACAAGGTTCTTATTGTTGCAATTTCTTCAAATAGAGGATTGGCAGGTGCGTTTAATTCTAATATTGTAAAAGAATGTAAAAATCTTGCAGGTGAAACCTATTCCGGCAAACAAGTCGATTTTTTTACTATTGGAAAAAAAGCAAATGATATTTTGAGTAAAGACCTTACCATTGTTGAAAACAATAATCGTATTTATGACGACCTTACTTTTGAAAATAATGCCGAGATTGCTCAAAAATTAATGGATTTGTTTGCTATAGGTGAATACGACCGCATAGTGCTTGTTTATAATAAATTTAAAAATGCAGCAACACAAATTGTTACAACCGAACAATTTTTACCAATTGTTTCAACCGCACCAAAGCAAGAAGCATCTGCTACTGTAGCCGATTACATTTTTGAACCTTCAAAAGAAAAAATAGTAGAAGAACTTATCCCTAAAAGTTTAAAAACACAACTTTTTAAAGCCGTAAGAGATTCTGTTGCAAGTGAGCATGGTGCTCGTATGACAGCAATGCATAAAGCAACCGATAATGCCACCGAACTTAGAGACGCTCTTAAGCTTCAATACAACAAAGCACGACAAGCTGCAATTACTAACGAAATACTCGAAATTGTTGGCGGTGCAGAGGCGCTAGCGGGTTAATAAATAATCGAATTGTTGAGATATTTTTAAACGCCTTTTAAGCTCCAAAAGGCGTTTAATTTTGTAACAAATGTTACAACTTTAATAGGGAAATTATCGTAACTTTAACAAGTTTTTTATTAACCAAAACAACGCAACAATGAGCACAAATTCACATTATCAAGTAGTTGTAATTGGAGGTGGTACCGGAGGTATCATGACTGCTGCACAATTGCTTAGAAAAGACCCGAATCTAAAGGTAGCTGTTATCGAACCTTCAGATAAGCATTATTATCAACCGGCATGGACACTAGTAGGAGCAGGTGCGTATGATTTTGATAAAACTGTACGCCCAATGTCCTCGGTAATGCCCCAAAAAGCCACTTGGATAAAAGATTATGCAACCGGATTTAAACCGGAAGATAATATTGTTACAACAAAATCTAGTGGAGATATAAAGTATGACTATCTCGTTGTTTCTCCCGGATTGGTATATGATTTTTCTTTAGTAGAAGGATTACCCGAAGCAATAGACAAAGGTGTCGTTTGTAGTAATTATACCGATTCTAAACATACGTGGAATGTGATAAAAAATTTTAAAGGCGGAACCGCTTTATTTACACAACCCACAACTCCTATAAAATGTGGAGGTGCACCACAAAAAATAATGTACCTAGCCGAAAGTTATTTCAAGAAAAGAGGACTTAAAGATAAAACAAATGTGGTTTTTGCTACTAATGGAGGGGTTATTTTTGGTGTGAAACCTATTGCAAACACATTAATGAACGTTATAGACCGAAAAGATATAAATGTACGATTTGGTCACTTATTAAGAAAAATAGATTCTAAAAACCAGATAGCTTGGTATGCCTTAGGCGACAATAAATCTGAATACAACCACAAAGACATTAAAGTAGATGAAGAAAACGGGCTTGTGGGAATACATTATGATATGTTACACCTAGCTCCTCCATCTGTAGCACCTAAATTTGTAAAAGAATCTTCTTTGGTAAACGCCGAAGGGTGGTTAGATGTTGACCAATACACGTTACAACATAAAAAATACAGCAATATTTTTGGATTGGGAGACGTTGCTGCATTGCCTACTGCAAAAACAGGTGCAGCTATTAGAAAACAAGTGCCCGTAGTGTTATCAGGTATCTATGCATTAATGAATAACGATAAACCGGGAAGTAAGAAATACAATGGCTATTCTTCTTGCCCGCTAGTAACAGATTATGGTAAAATGGTGTTGGCTGAGTTTGATTATGATAATAATTTTACTCCGGATCCAGAACTTAAAAAAATGTTGATTTTTGATTCTTCAAAAGAGCATTGGAGACTATGGATGCTTAAAAAGTACATGCTACCCTATTTATATTGGAATAAAATGATGAAAGGGAAAGAGGTATAATTTTTAGCATGATGACGATTTTTATAAAGGTGGGGAAGCCCACCTTTTTTTAAATATATCTTCTATAAAAAACTTTAACCCATTGCTACGATAATTCAGAATACAGAACTACAACCGAAGGAATCTCTTATAATTTTCTGATAAAAATCATTTTTTATTCCGTTACGACCTAGTATTTTTACTTTTCAATAAAAAAACAAGAATTATGTTAAAACAAATTATTCCGCTCTATAACTATAATAATGGTGTTATTATGATTGGTGTATTTGCATTGGTGGTAATAATTTTGGTGGCTATGTTAATTAAATTTATGAATAGCGGTAAGTAAGTATTAACGGTTAAAAGTATAAATGGGTGTTACGTTTCTTGACGTAACACCCATTTTTTAATTTATGATATACGAAGCATTAATAAATAGATTTCTTCCAGGTCTCGGGATGTTATTCCAATCGGAATAAGTTGAATAATGCTTATCAAAAATGTTTTCGAGACCTGCTTTAAGAAATAATTTTGTTTGGTTAAAATGAAAACTATAGGAACTGCTTAAATTAACGATAGTGTACGCACCGGTTTTGTTTTCGCCATAATAACTGCTAAAATTATTTTGAGAGTCGGAACCGTTTAGGCTTATTTCGGAATCCCAAAAATCTTTTTTATAATGCAAATCAAACCGATATGAAAAAGGCTTTATAAGAGGTAAATTGTTGCCTTGATGATCTTTTCCTAAACCATAGGAAAGTAAGCCAGAAACCGAAAAACGAGGAACTATTTTATAAGAAGCTTTAACACTTGTATTAAAGATAGTTGCATAATTTAGTCCGGTATATATTCTTACTCCATCTGCATTGATGGTCATTTGAGTTAAATCCGGATTGGTTTTTCCAATGATGTAATCTTTAATATAAAAATAGGAAGCTTCGGTATTTAAAGTAAAGTGTTTTGCTTTATATTGAATACCTAGATTGCTCTCAAAAGATTTTTCGTTTTTTAAATTTGGGTTTCCCACATAATCATAATTATCAAAACTATTGTAGAGGTAAAAGCCATAAGCTTCGGTTACCGATGGTGCTCGCTCACCATAGCCAAAACCAACAGTAAAAGTAGTGTTGTTTACTTTTTTACTGATTTTTGAGGAGAGGCTACTAAGTATTCTGGTTGTGGTTTTTTTCAATTCGGGATAAAAAATTTGCAAGCTATGTAACCCGAAATCGTTTGCTACAGTTGCATTTTGAAACCCGATTCTTCCGTTGAGTAAAAAAGACCAATTATTTTTTAGTTTCAGATGATCTTCGGCATAAAAACCTGAATAAAATGTTCTTACATCGGGCCAAGTTAGCATAAACATAAGGTTTTCGTTCTGATTATTTGGGTACATGGTCATTTCGGCTAACGATTTATTATAGTATCCGTTTAGGTTAAACAATAAGTTATGCTTGTTTTTTTGCATCTGTGCTTTTGAGTAAAAACCAAAAGTATCACTCCATCCTGGCATATCCATATGTATGGCAACATCGGGTCTTTTGGTGTCGTCCATAACATGGGTAATGGTGTTGTAATACGCTTTTGTTTCCCAAGTATTTATAATCGGGTTTAGGCTATCTATTTTATATGCAACAGCACTTATGAGGGCTTTTGCCAAAGAAACATCCATCGTTAAAGCCGGGTAACCTACATTATTGGCTTGGTCGTAAATGATACTTCCGGTAATGCTGCTTTTATTACCGGTTTTAAAACCCAAAGATGAAGAAATATTATATTTTTCATATTGTGAAAAAAGCACTTCTTGATTATTTCCGGCATAATAATTAGTTGCTTTTCGGTAACTGGCATCGGTATTTAAAACTATTTTTTTGTTGGAATAATTTAGTTCACCACTCGCAATTTTAGTGCTACTATTACTCTCGTAACCAGTATCAATTCCTATATTTAAGTCTTCATTACCAAAACTATTTTTCTGAATTTTTAAATCAATTGCACCACCAATGGTTGCTCCATTCTGTGTACCGTGTTGTCCCGAAGAAACAGTTATCTTATCAAGATTAGAAATATCAACATACGAAGTAATTGGGTCCATTTTATCGGTACAAGCACCAAATATTTGCATACCGTCTATAGTGATGGAAAGTCTTTCAGATAACATATTATTTAGGCTGGCTTCCCATGCATAGTTCCCTCTTTTAATCATAGAAACCTTACCTGAATTTTCTAAATATTCATCTACCGAGGAAAGTGGCTTGTATTGCTTTTCGTTTTTAAAACGTGCTTTACTAACAACGATAACTTCTTCTAAATTTTGATACGCTAAAAGCGAATCATTTTCAATTTCTTGTGCAAACACAAAACCGGTACTTATTAGCAATAGATGGACTATATATTTTTTCATTGCAACAATTTTAATTATGAAAATACCGCCTCTCGAAAGCATGTACATTACTTTCGAGAGGTGGATTAAAAAAAGTACGTTACTAAAATTCTAATTCTAGATAAAGACTACTACTTTCGTTGGTTTCGGTAACATCTTCACCTTTTAGAAGCTCATTGTTTGCGTTAAGAAGCTTTAGGTTGAGTTTCCAATATCCTGTCATAGTCAGAGATAACTTTCCGTTGTATAACATAATAGTGTCATCATAAGTTAAATCTTCATTGTTGGGTGAAGAGTGGTTTCCCATACTAGGCATTCTGGGGTCTAAAGCAATAGTGTAGTTTTTCACCACAGGAAAACTCATCATATTTTCCATTTTATAAAGTCCTACCGTCATATCATTTACAGCAACTTCAGGCTGTTGAGGAGCGATTAAAGCCAGAATGTATTTAACACCATCGGCTCCCATAAAAGTAGTAACTCGTTGTCTGGGCGACATAGGCACACTAATAACCGCAACTGCTTGGTAATCGGTGCCGCCAATAGAATAGTTAAACGTTAGATCCCAACCTTCGTCTTGATTTTCGGGCATTTGAAAGATTATATAACCCGAATAAATCGTTTGTTTTCCGGTAACTTTGGTCACTTCAGACTTAGGACAAGAATGGCTCATTTCGGTCATGTGCATCATGGGTGTCCAAGAAACAGTTGCATTTTCTACAAATTCATTCGTGGTTTTGTCTTTTATTCTAATAGTTATTTCATTATAACCTTGCATTAAAACACCGCTTTGGGTGTAAACCTCAATGGTGTGTGTGTCGTTTTCAATATTCTGTACCTTTATCAGGTTTTCTACTTCGTTGATAGCTGCATTATCATCATTATTATCATCTTCTGAACAGGAAATGAAAAAAGAGAATGCTACTAATGGAATGATAAATTTTAAAATTTTCATTGTTTTATATTTTTAAGTTTTTTGTATATTATTTGTCCTCTTGTGCTTATTTTTTTTACTTTTTAGAAATTGATAACGCCCTATATAGTTTTACTTGGAAATACAATCACGTACTATTATATTCTTCAAAAAATGAATCAATAGTGTTTCGAATTTTTAAAGTACAAGTAATTATAAATCCTTTTTTAAGTCAACTTAAAGAAGGGTTAGTTACCTAAAAAGTGATTTGTAAGCAACAAAAATGTTTGGTTTGTGTGTATAACACATACCTAACCCTTAGCCCAAAAAGGGTAGATTTTGTATCGAGCTTAATATGTTTAAACCATACCTTGTGGCGGGTGGAAGAGTGTGTAGGTATTTAGATACGAGTAGTTTTCTTGGTAATAATGTTGTTTTTTTTGTTCTTCTGAAAAGTTAAATAATGTATACGAAAACTCTTTTTCTACAAAGAGTGTAATTTCTTTAAAAGTGATTTTTGTGGTTGGTGTTGTGTTGTTATCTGAATTTTCTTGAACAACTTTTTTTAAATGGCATTTTCCATTACATTTCATCTCAGGTTTGTCTTTATTGACACAAAACAGTTCGGTAAAATCGGTGTTATCCAAATAATAATACGCATAAGTCAATGACAAATAAAGCGTATTGAATAAAAACAACACAGCCAACAAACCTGCAGATATTTTAGATGTAATACTCATTTAATTGCAAAAATAGTATTTTGAAAAGTTAGTGAAAATGATAATTGTCATTTTTCTTTTGTTGTAACATATGTTACTTTCTAATTTATTTTAATAGTTTAATTTTATCAAAAATTTTAAACAATAAATAAAATAGATAATTATGGAAACAAACACAGAAACAAATCAAGTAACAATGATGCCAAGAATAGGAGATATGGCTCCTGACTTTGAAGCAGTTACAACAAAAGGAAAAATTAAATTATCGGAATTTGCGAAGGATAAATGGATTTTGATGTTTTCGCATCCGGCAGACTTTACTCCCGTTTGCACAACCGAAATGAGTGGTTTTGCACAAAGAAAAGAAGAGTTTGAAGCATTAAACACCGAGTTGTTAGGGTTAAGTATTGATAGTGTACATGCTCACTTAGGTTGGGTAAACAATGTGCGTGAAAAAACCGGAGTTTATTTTGATTTTCCTATCATAGCCGATTTAGATATGAAAGTATCTAAGCGTTACGGAATGTTACAACCCAACGAAAGCGAAACTGCAGCGGTAAGAGCCGTGTTTTTTATAGATCCAAATAAAAAAATACGTCTTATTATGTATTATCCGTTAAATGTAGGTAGAAACATGGATGAAATACTCCGTGCGTTAAAAGCCTTACAAACATCAGATAAATATGGTGTTGCTATGCCGTTAAATTGGAAACCCGGAGACAAAGTAATAGTTCCTCCACCAAAAACATTAGATGAAATGAATCAAAGATTAAACGACGATTCTTGTGAAAGAACCGATTTTTACCTTTGTAAAAAATCGTTATAATTTACCATTTAAGGTTGTTTAAAAGGCTGTGCATTAAAACGCACAGCTTTTTTTATTTTAAAGAATCTTATAGTTTAGCAATAAATTCTTTTAAATCTTGCGAAGCACTTAATTTTAATTTTTTCTTTAATCGATATCTGGCATTCTTAACGCTATTAGGTGATATTCCCAAAACATTAGCCATTTCTTTTAATGACATATTTAACTTTAAAAGTGCGCACAACCTATAATCATTAACCGTTAATTTGGAATTGATATTTTTAAGTTTCGAAAAAAACGACTTATTAATTTGTTCAAAATAAATTTTAAAAAGTTCCCAATCCTGTTCTGTTTTAAAAGTATTTTCAAGGTGTTTTTTTATTTTAAACAATTCTTTTTTATTGGTTTCAGATGCTTTTTGAACCGTTTCGGAAATTTCTTGATACACCTCTTGAAGCAACTGGTTTTTTTGCATCATATTTATTGCGTGTGTGGTTAACTGTTTGGTTTTAAACTCTAATTCTTGTTTTAATTTTTCATCTTCCAATTCTACTTTTTTAAGTTTATTTTTAAGCAACTCTTCTTCCTTCTGCTGAATTATTAACTGTTGTTGTTGAATTTTCTTTTCTTTTTTTCTTCTATTTTGAATTTTATAAACTACTACCACAGAAAGAATGCCCAACGATATGAGACTTATTAGCAATAATCGGTTGTTCGCTTTATTAATCAACTCCTTACCTTTTAAGCTAATAATTTCTTTCTCTTTTTCACTTGTATTGTACTTTATTTCCAGTTCGGCAATTGTTTTTCGGAGTTTATTGTTGTTTAAACTGTCTTTGTAACCGGTATAAAGTTTAAAATAATAAAGAGCGCTATCATAATTCTTGTTTTTTTCAAACAGTTCAAATAGCAACCGTAAATTTTCCTTTTTATAATAAGCATAGTTTTCTTTGTCAGCTTTTTTATAAGCAAGATTATGATAATATTGGGCGGAGTCTATGTTATTTGCAATAGTGTGCGCCACACCCAAATCGGTTAAAACACTTACCTCGTCTTTTAAATGTAATTTTTTAAATGTTTTAAGTGAAGCATGAAGTGCTTTAAAACCTTCCTTAAAATGATTTAAATGAATATAAGATATACCTAAATTTTGTTGTGCGGCAGCAATAGCATCTTCTACATTAATAGTTTTATAAACCCGAAGGGCTTGCGCAAAATAGTACACTGCTTTTGAGTAATTTTTTTCATCATAGAAAAAAATACCGTAATTATTTAATGCGTCTGCATAAATAACGGAATTTGGGTGGTTTTTAAGCAAATTAATACCTTCCAAAGCATACTTTTTAGCCTTTTCTTTCTCATCAATTTCAGCATAAACCGAAGAAATAATACTTAGTATTTGCCCCTGTTTAAAGGTGTTTTTTTTTGTTTTATAATACGAAAGCGATTTTAAAAAAAGAGACAAGGCTTTTTGGTTTTCGCCCGAATAATGATAAATTTTGCCTAAGTTTAAATAGCCGTTATTTAGTCCATCCGAATCATTAGTTTTCTTATAAATTGCTATAGCATTGTTTGCGTTGACAATAGCTTTTTTATAGTGTCCTTTTTTTCTATAAATTACGCTTAATAATGAATAATTTTTTGCATTGAGTTCCTTACTTCTTTGTTGAACAGAAAAAACACTATCACAATAGATCTCTGCTTGCCCGATGTTACCCAAGTTAAAATTAGCATAAGCTTCTAGGTAATAATATTTAGATAAGTTATTATTAGAACTTATAAGCGTTCTCACTTTCTTTAAATACAAAACAGACTTTTCGGGCGAATCAAATAATGTCTTGTTCGCGCTTTCTAAAAGTGTCTTTACAGAATCTTTCTTAGCATCTTGAGAAAAACACGAAACAGAAAAAAGAAACAGTAATGTAATTATGGGATGTTTAAAATTCAAAATTTTGACATTTATAGTTCAAATGATGACCTTTTTTATTTCCTTATACAAATATATAAATTGGTTAATTATATCGAAAAATAAGTGTTTTAATATTAATTAAATGATGTGAAAAATCTTACATGATGACCATTTGATGACCTTCTTATCTTTCTAATGGAATGCCTATTAACTAATTTTGAAGAATAGAATTATGTAAAACAGATTAAAAATGAAAGCAAAATCATTATTTCTTTTGTTCCTGCTTCTTATTGTCAATATAGATGTTTTTTATTCGCAGGTAGGAATTAACACAACCTCTCCGGATCCCTCTTCCATGTTAGACATAACAAGTACCGATAAAGGAATATTAATACCTCGAATGACTCAAGCCCAACGCGATGCTATTAGTTCTCCCGCAACGGGATTAATGATTTACCAAACAGATGGTAAACAAGGATTTTATTATTATACCGGCACTAATTGGAAAATTTTTGTAAAGGAAATTGACGATTTGTTAGACGCACAAAATAACACCACAAACAATAACTTGTTTTTAGGTCATCCGGGTTATTCTGGCACCTACTATAATAAATATAATACGGGTGTGGGTATAGGGGCTTTAATTACTGCTAACACAAATAATTCCGACCCATCTTTCGGAAACGAAAACTCCGCACTGGGCTACCTTGCACTTGCAAATAACTCAACCGGAAACGGAAACACCGCAATAGGATATTTAACCCTCTGGGGAACCAATTCGGGTAGTTTAAATACTGCCGTTGGTAACCGTACTTTAACCAATAACACAACCGGAGGAAAAAACACAGCAGTAGGGTACTGGGCATTAGGCGAAAATGTAAACGGTTCTGAAAATACTGCTTTTGGAATTCAATCTCTTTTTAATAACAATGCAGGTTTTGGTAATACAGCCTTCGGTAGTTATTCGCTTTCCAATAATACAAACGGTAACTATAATATTGGTATTGGTTATGCATCTTTAAATGAAAACAAATTAGGTGAAAACAATATTGTATTAGGTTGGGATGCTTTAAGGCACAATGAAAGTAGCAGCAACAACATCGTTATGGGCAACAAGGCAATGGATAACGATGGTTTATGGACCGGATATTCTTCCCAAAACAACACATCTATAGGGAATTACAGTTTGTATAATCACATACAAGGAGACGACAATGTTTCCATCGGTAAACAATCCTTGTACGCAAATCAATCGGGTTATAGAAATACTGCAATTGGTAATTTAGCAGGTTATAATAACGGCGGAAATAGCAATGTTTTTATAGGATATGGTGCCGGATTTGGAACAAGTGGTTCAAATACTTTATATATTGCTAATTCAACTTCAGATTATCTTATTTCCGGAAGTTTTTCATCAAAATATGTCACAATAAACGGAACTCTTACCATTACCGGAGGAAACCCCGGTGCCGGAAAGGTTTTAACTTCTGATGCCTCCGGAAATGCAACTTGGCAAACTTTTGCCGGTAGTGTAACCAAAATTGACGACCTTTCTGATGTGGATACCTCTACCAATACTCCGGCTAACGGGCAGGTATTAAGCTGGGACGGCACTAATTGGATTCCCGCAAACGTATCCACTACTTCAACCGGCTCAATCAACTTGCATTCCGATGTAGA
>WFXA01000083.1 GCA_015490835.1 Flavobacteriaceae bacterium
TACAATATGCCCATTATTTGGGTCTCGAAATTCTATTGATTTATTTGTTTCTAAATCTATCACATCACTATTAAATACATTTAATATTTTGCCAAATATTTCAGGCTTAGTTAAAGACAAAGTTGATAGTTGAATAGGGAAAGAATGTTTGTCAGATGCCCAAATACTATTTAAAATTTCATCTTGATTAATTTCGTATTCTTTTTTTAGTTGAAAGGCTTGTTTGATTATTGTTCCTGTACCACAACAAGGGTCTATCACAATTTTAGATTTGTCGCTAATGGTTAATCTTGTTAATAAATCGGCTAATATTTTTGGTGTTGCAAATTGTCCTGCAACTTTTCTTTTTGCAGACGCAACTGAATTTTGCAATAACTCTTGAAGTATTTCAATATCAATTTCATTTATATCAATGTTTGATAAGAATTGGTTTAATTCAATTATTTGAATCCAAGCATTGTTTGAGATTAATTCTTGAGCAAGGTTAGGACTGAAAATATTCCAAAAATTACAATTTTCTGAAATTGAAACTATAATGTCAATTGCTTCATTTAAAGAGGTTTCATAATTTATTTCTTCAATTTTCTTGGCTTCATTAAAGTGCCTTTTTAAGATGTTAGCAAAGATAATTTTAAAAATCCAATCGGTTAAAATAACCATTGAAAGCGTTGAAAGAAGACTAGTTTTATCTGTAGACTTATGACCGAACTCATTTGCAGAAACTAACCACCACCGATTTATTTCTGCCTCTAATCTTGAATTAGACCGTAATTTAGATTTAATATTTTCAGCAGTTTCTTCTGTGTTTTCTAAAACAATATCTATTATTTCATCAATTGATAAAATTTCTGATGTAGTAACATCTTTAATTTCTCCATTTTCGAAAAACGCATTTAAATCTTCAAGTATTAGATAAAGTAAATTTTTCCATAAATTTTCATTTGGTTTTACTTCAGAACGATTGTTTATCTCAATATCGTTCCAAGTTTTTAGAATTTGAAAGTTATCGTCAATTTTACTATAAAGCACAGCACTTTTAACATTCCAAAGTATAAAACTTTCTCGTTTAAGAATCTTAGCCTTTTTTATTGCATTTGATATTAATTCTGCATCATTTATTGCGGTATCAGGCATTTTTAATTCCCAACCTTGAAGTATAGTATTTTTTGATTGATCTTTAAAAAGTAAAACATCAGGAAACAAACTTTTGGCATCATTCTTAATTGTACTTTCTCCTCCTGCACCTTTAAAATGCCAACTTTTATTATGTATGTGAAGATTAATTTCTGTTATTACATCAATTGCCCAACTTCTTTCATTATAAGTAACTTTTGCCATAATATTTATAGAACCACCTCTGTTTTTGAATGATTTTTGATGTAATTTAAAGTATGAAATTTTGTAATTGGTTCATTAAAAAGTTGCAGAGTATTTTCTTTAATTTCTTTTCTTTTTAATGTTTCCTGAATACGGTCAGTGCAAACTTTTATGTAGTCAACTTCTTTGACCTTATGAAGTAATACATCTTCATTTTTTTCAATTCCAATAAACTTTCTGTTTTCAAGAATTGCTGAAAGCAAAAAACTTCCACTACCGCAAGCGTTATCAAGTATTATGTCGCCAGGATTTGAAAAAGTTCTAATTAAATATCTTCCTAATTCAATAGGCTTTTGGGTAGGATGATATACTTTTCCTTCTGATTCGGCTGTTTTAACATAGATATAATCTTCAATTTCTTGCTCTTCAAAAGCAATTACATCAGTTGGATATCGCTTTCCGTTACTTTTTACGTGCCTTGGTTTAAAATCACCATAACTTCCAGTATATTGGTCTTTCCGAATGCCTTTATCATAAGCCTCTCCATTGGTCATTTGTGGGTTATAATTTGGTTGTTTTTTATAAAAAACACAAATGTCTTCGTGTTTTCTAAGAGGTTGTTTTTTTGCATTTAGAAAATTTGTTGATTTTGATTTTATCCAAACAATCTTATACTTGAAATATTTCTCATTGCTTAATATCAATTTTGCAGTAAAAACGCCTTGTGAAGTCAAAACAATTGCTCCATTTGGTTTTACAATTCTATTGTACTGTTTCCATAATTTATCAAGGTCAATAACAGAATCCCATTTGTTTTGAGTTGTTCCATATGGTAAATCACAAAGCACCATATCAATGCTATTGTCAGGTATGTTTTGCATAACATTTAAGCAATCACCTTGAATTACTTTATTTTCGTATTCTTTAATTTCCATACTTAACAGTTGTTTTATATTTTACTTCTTTTTCTGCAACTTTCAATGCTTTAAGTGCTTGTTTTTCGTCTCCGACAATTTGATAAACTTTGTCTGCTAACCAAGCAATCATAAGTTCTTCTTCTTCAATTTCGTATTTGTCTGAAAATTTTAATATTTGCTCCTTGGTTGCTTTTCTTTCTCCTCTTTCTATTTTACTAAGAATTGCTTGGTCAATTTCAAGTAGTGCAGATGCTTGTCGCAAAAGTAATTTCCTTTTTTCCCTTTCTTTTCGAATAATTTTTCCAAGTTTTTTCATTTTGTCTATATTAATTATGTCTTGACAAGATTTGTCAAAGGTAGCTGTTTTTATTTTAATCTAAAAAAATGCAGACTCTTTTATAGTCACATTTTTTATACCGGCAACAACATAACAAGAAGATTTTTAAGCAGCCGGATTAGGCATCACATTGTGTACTTCATTAATTTCTTCTAAAATTTCTTCAGAGAGCGTTACGTTTATGCTGTCTATGTTTTCTTTTAGTTGGTAAAGCGTTGTTGCGCCTATAATATTAGAAGTAACAAAAGGCTGTTGGTTTACAAACGCCAATGCTAATTGGGTAAGTGAAAGATTGTGCTTGTTTGCAATTTTTTGATAGCGTTGGGTAGCCTCCAGAGATTGTTCACTACTATATCTTCGGTATGCCGGAAAAAGGGTAACACGTGCTTTTTCGGGCTGTTGGTTGTTTAAGTATTTTCCGGTAAGCACTCCAAAGGCTAAAGGCGAATATGGCAAATAACCTATGTTTTCTTGTAGAAGCACTTCTGTAACGGCTATTTCATCTCTGCGTTGAAGCAAGTTATAGGCATTTTGAAGGGTTATCATTTTTAATTTTCCGTTACGGTGTTCTTCCATATACTTCATTAAACCCCAAGGTGTTTCGTTAGATAAACCTATGTGTCTAATTTTTCCTTGTTTAACAAAATCTTCGAGAGTATCTAGAATTTGAGCAAAATTGTCCTGTGCTTTTTCGGAAAGATGATAAGGATAATCACGCACGCCAAAAATGTTTACGTTACGCTCGGGCCAATGAAGCTGATAGAGGTCTATATAATCGGTTTGCAGGCGTTTCAAACTTTTATGCAAGGCATCTTCAATCGATTTTTTTGAAAAATCAAGCGGTGTTCTAATGTGGTCGAAGCCACGATAGGGTCCGGTAATTTTAGTTGCCAAAACAATTTTATCTCTGTTTTGGGTTTCCTTTAACCAATTACCAATCATTGTTTCGGTACTTCCTTGGGTTTCGGCTCGCGCCGGGATGGAATACATCTCGGCGGTATCTATAAAATTTACTCCTTTTTCAAGTGCGTAATTAAGCTGCTCGAAAGCTTCTTCTTGGGTGTTTTGCTCGCCCCAGGTCATTGTGCCAAGGCAAATTTTACTCACTTTTACGTCGGTGTTGGGAAGTGTGGTATATTTCATCTATGTAACATTTTTCAGAATGTGATAAACTTATACTTTTTTAACAGTAATAATTTTAACAGGACAAGCATTTGCCGCTTTTTCACAAGGTTCTAATAGCGATTCATCCGGAGATTTCAAGGTAAAAAAGCCTTTTTTTTCAACCGAATGTAACAGCACGCTTTTTCCGTCTTTTTTAGACATTTTAAACTGTCTCGGAGCTAATTCTTCGCAATAATTACAACCAATACATTTTTTTCGCTGAAGCGTAACCACCACCATAGTTATGCGTTTTCGGGTTGTTGTGTTGGGACGATTTTATACAGTTTGTCGCTTAAGCGTATTCTAAAATCCAAAGGAATTGTTACCGAATCGCCTTTTACGGCTTTCTCTTTTTTCTCATCATTTACCAGCATCTCTGTGAGTTGAAACTCTTTTGCTCCAGTGGTAGGACCGGTAATTAATATGGTGTCGCCCAAAGTTAAATCGTAAGCATCTATTTTAAATTCGGCTATTTTGCTTTTGGGGAAATAGTGCATTCCTTTGCCGAGATACACTTTTTTTTGAGTGGCTTTAGAGCCATCTACATTACTCCATTCGCCCAATTTTTGACCCAAATAATAACCGCTCCAAAAACCGCGATTATACACTTTTTTAAGTTCGTTCATCCAAGTTTTTACTCGTTCTCGGGTAAAATTTCCTTCGTAATAAGCATCTATGGCTTCGCGATAGGTTTTAATAACGGTGGCTACATATTCGGGAGCACGTCCGCGTCCTTCAATTTTTAGCACTTTTATTCCGGTGTCGATTACTTGGTCGAGAAAATCGAGAGTACAAAGGTCTTTAGGCGACATAATGTACTGGTTATCGAGTTCCATTTCAACGCCGGTTTCTTGGTCAATAACGGTGTATTTTTTTCGGCAGTTTTGTTTACAAGCTCCACGATTTGCCGAAGAATTATGCGAATGTAAACTCATATAACATTTGCCCGATACTGCCATGCACAAAGCTCCGTGACCAAATATTTCCACTTCTACCAAGTTACCCGAGGGTCCTTTTATTTGTTCTTTTTCTATTTGCTCACAGATTTTTTTTACTTGTCTTAGGCTTAACTCACGACTCATTACCATCGTATCGGCAAAAAGTGCGTAAAATTTTACCGTTTCAATGTTGGTGATGTTTATTTGGGTAGAAATATGCACCTCCATATTTATTTGTCTGGCATAGGCAATTACTGCTTGATCCATAGCAATAACCGCTGTAATGCCGGCTTTTTTTGCAGCATCGAGAAGCGTTTTTATGATGGATAAATCGTGGTCGTAAATAATGGTGTTAAGCGTGAGATAAGTGCGAATGTTTTTTGCTTCACAGCGACGTACAATTTCGGGTAAATCGTCTATGGTAAAATTAATACTGGCACGTGCCCGCATATTGAGTTGCGCTACACCAAAGTAAACACTATCTGCTCCGTTATCTATTGCCGCTTGTAGCGACTCAAAGCTTCCTGCCGGAGCCATAAGCTCTATTTTTCCTGTTTGTGTCATTAGGTTTTCCTGAAAATGGATTGCAAAGATACGTAAGTTTGTGGATTTGGTGTTATTACCTAAGCGTTGCTTTTTTTATTTATCAGACTCAAAAAATTTTCCGGAAAACGGAAACGAATAGATTTTAGTAATTTTTACTTTTTTAAAATCTTTGTGATGCGGATTGATTAAATAATTAAAACAATTGTGTATCCAAACTGAAGGTACCTTTAATATCAAATCTTGGTTTTCTTCAATAAAAAAATCGCCTATTTGTTGTGTTAAATTTATATCCGTCTGCCATAACCCATCCTTATCAAAAAATTCGTCACTTACAAGTAACGGTTCTGCGTTTGGGATTTGAATTTTTAATAGGTAGAAGTTTTTTATAAAAATGTTGGGCGGATAAACTTTATGCAGTTCAACTGCGCAAAGTGCCGGCGATTCTGATGTGTAAAGCATTTGTGTTCCGTAAGAATTCCATCTGTTACCGTGTTGTTTTGCTGCGCCGAAACCGGAAAGATCATTTTTATATCGTTCTCCCGAAAGCCTATAAACGTACATCTTATATTAAATTTCCGGTTTCTATTTTAAAAATTTGTTCTTTTAACATAGAAATTCCTTGTGTGGTGTCTAAAAAATCAAAAGGTGCTTTGTTTTTTAAAACAGGAGTTTTATAAAGTAACCATTCTTTAAATGATTCAATGCTCCCAAAAACTTCAATACCGTATCGAACCAATAAGAGGAAAGCAATTAATTTTTCAGATTTATTAGCATCTAGTGAACGTTTATTCTTAACAATGGTTTGTATGGTTTTTTCGCTTACTCCTAAAATTTCTGCCCATTTTTTATTGGTTAAAGAAAGATTTTTATAGTAAAAATAAAATTTATCAAAGGATATTCCCTTCCTTACGGAGGTTACCACAGCTATGGCAGGAATAAACAACCTTCTATCTTTTTTTTCTTTCTTTCCTCTCGGCCTTCTTCGCCTAACCGCCGAATGTTCTTTTTTAAATGCTACTTTTGTATCAAAATTTTTAACCTCGCGTTGAATCATTTCATCTAAAGCGGCACTAAAATCTTCTTTGCCAATCGACCAACCAACAGATTCAGACTTTAGCGGTGTTTTTTTTATTGCACTCATATTATGTATAGGTGATTTTTCTTTTTAAAACGACAAATTACCGTTTTTTTTTGAATAATCCAAAATCATTCCGTTTTTTTTAAAAGATACGTTACTTTTGAAAAACACATAGCTTTATTTTGAAACATCCTTTTCCAGTAAAAAAAATTATTCATGTAGATATGGATGCTTTTTATGCTTCGGTAGCGCAATTAGACAATCCGGAGCTTCGTGGTAAACCCGTTGCCGTGGGAGGAAGTTCGGAGAGAGGTGTAGTAAGTGCCGCCAGTTATGAGGCAAGAAAATTTGGTGTGCGAAGTGCAATGAGTAGTGTGGTAGCCAAAAAGTTGTGTCCCGAACTTATTTTTGTCCGGTCAAATTTTAAACGTTATACCGAAATTTCAAATCAAATTCGAGCTGTCTTTTTTCAATATACCGATTTAGTCGAACCGCTTTCGTTAGATGAAGCATACTTAGATGTAACTCAAAACAAAAAAGGATATCCCAGTGCCACACTTCTGGCTTACGAAATTAGAAAAAAAATAAAAGACAAAACCGGGCTTACTGCTTCGGCGGGAATTTCCATCAATAAATTTTTGGCTAAAGTTGCCAGCGATATAAACAAACCCAACGGACAAAAAACCATTCCGCCCGAAGAAGTAATCGAATTTTTAGAGCAATTGGATATTAAAAAGTTTTATGGTGTAGGAAAAGTTACCGTGCAGAAAATGTATAAACTGGGAATTTTTACCGGAGCCGATTTAAAACAAAAATCCCTTGATTTTTTAACTCAACATTTCGGGAAAAGCGGAGGGTATTACCACCAAGTAGTAAGAGGAATACATACAGCAGAAGTAAAACCTTCGCGCATTAGAAAATCGCTTGCAGCCGAACGCACCTTTAGTAAAAACATTACTTCCGAAATATTTATGTTAGACCGTCTTACCCAAATTGCCGAAGAGGTAGAACGGAGGTTGAAAAAAAATAAAGTGTCTGGAAAAACTGTTACGCTGAAGATTAAATACAGCGATTTTAGCCTTCAAACCCGGAGTAAAACTGTTAAATATTTTATAAATGACAAGAACTTGATACTCGAAATCGTTAAAGAATTGTTATTTCAAGAAAAAATAAAAAACTCGGTACGGTTGTTGGGAATTTCTTTATCGAATTTGAATACCGATAAAAAGAAATTTTTGAAAGCTGAAGACGCTTCGACAAAAGAAGAAATAGTCGTTCAATTAAAGTTTGATTTTTAATCTAAATAATGAAAGGTGAAAAATTGTCCTGCAAAGTTTCAGAAGGAAGAAACGAAGGTAATCTTGTAGGTTTAAAATTAGAATTTTATTGGAAGATGTAAAGTGAAAAATAATAAATCGTGAGTTAAAAACAAGACACTAAAAGGTGTTCGAGCCTGTCTAACAACAGATAGATTTTCAACTTGTTGAAAGTATCGAGAACACCACTATTGAGGATTTTTTCGATTTACGATTGTTGATTGCCGACTGAAAACTGAAGACTGAAAACTACCGACTGAAGACTGATTATGAGGTGTAAGTTGAACACAAACCAGAAATTAAAAACTACAAACCTTATGTGAGAACATTACTTTTTTAAATCTATTAGTAACCTTTCCGAGACATCGGAATCTTAAATTCTCACAATATGAAATGAGCATAAACTTTTTTAAGCATAACCTACCGAGAATGATTAAAATAAGTTTATGCGAAAACGAAGTGGTTCCAGATGTTTACAAAATTTGGAATTACATTTAAAATCAAACAATTACAAATTTTTAAACAGATGAAACATCCATGATTGGTTTTAAACACACATGGGAATGATTATCTTTGCAACTTACCAAAATACAGAGTCATGAAAA
>WFXA01000084.1 GCA_015490835.1 Flavobacteriaceae bacterium
CTATAATAATATATCCACAGTAAACTTATGTCAAATATTGGCGAAAACATTAAAAGATTAAGAAATAAAAAAGGCATATCCCAGGACAAATTATCCAAGTTGGCTGATGTTTCTTTGAATACGATTGTTAAATTAGAGATTGGCAGAAGCCCAAACCCTACTTTTGATACTTTGCGAAAAATAGCCAAAGCTTTTGATATTACCTTGGATGAAGATGAATTAGCAAAAAACCCAAATTGACCTCATCACCCACATAGGGCACACCCTGGAACCGATAATGACACGAGTATGTTTTCATTGAGTCTAACACAAAGGGTTTGAAATCTCCAACAGCGGAGTTGAAAATATGACGTTTCTCTTTTATCAACATCATAGGTGTTTTTTTATCGGAAAGTTTTTTTCTTTTTAAATTCCAATAAAGAGTGTAAGTGTATGCTTTGGATAAAAAGTCTTTTAGAGAAGAAAAATTTTCAACATCATAAAGTTCATATTCAATTCTGCCGTGAGAGCTTTCCACAACACCTTGCCATTCTTTTTTGCCTATCGGAATTGTTTTGTGTTTCGCATGATAAACTTTTTCAATCGTTTGAGTAAACAAAGAGTCTTTTTTTGCTGTGATGTGTCCGATAAATTCACTGCCGTTGTCTGTTTGTACCGTAAGCTCGCCCGGATGTATTCCAAAACCTTTTAAATGTTCAAACAGAGCCGAGACAAAGCGTGTGGAGTTAATCATTGTGTGCTCCCAAGCGTATGCGACAAACATTGTTCCGGTGATTTGATCACGAGCCGTGTATTGGAACTTTGGAATAATTCCGGCTTCCACAAGTGCCACAACATTGGGAATATCACGCAGTTCTTTCACATCCACTTGCCAATTGCGTAGTGCTTTAAGAGTTTTTTTGTATTTGGCGCATTGTCTTTTTCGTTGATATTTTCTTTTTCTTTTTTTAATCAAATTATGCTCGTGCATAATACGATTGATTGTGGCTGTGGAACACTTCATGCTTTCGGGCAATTCAAGCAAAACTCTGTCTTGTCCTATACGATATTTTTTATTTTTCACAATTTTTACAATAGTGTCCTCCACTTCTTTTCCTTTCTTGTGCTTTGCTTTTGTTTTTGGAGCTCCGGAGTCATCTTTCAGTCCTTCAAAGCCCCGTGCTTCATAACGTAAAACCCACTTCATTACCCTTTGTCTTTTTGTGTTCCATTGTCTTGCCCTTTCCGAAGCGTTACAATTGAGTTTGTAATATCTTTTAACCATTTCGCATCTTATCTCTTCAGGTTTGTTATGATTTTTTATTAAAGTATGGTATTTTATATTCATAAACGGTGCGAGTTAATGTTTAATAATGTCGTTTCAGCCTTTTAAACATTCTCGCATCGTTTTTTTATTTGTCCAGTGAATGTCAATTATGTGTACCCTATGTACCTGACGAGTTCTTTTAATTATTGTACTACATGCATAAGATTAGTTTTGGATTATCAAATTATCTTATCTATAAATGAAACAGATAACACAAAAATTCTTATTAACCTTTTGTGTCGGAAAGATTAATAAGGAAGCTTTTATTAATCTTTTTGCTCAAAAATATTAATAAAAAAACTTGCTTTTTTCGTTAAAAAGTGGTGAAAATGATATAATGAAGGCGATATATGGTAAGAGATAGTTGTAAAAAGGCAAAAAACAAAGTTCATGCATTTAGAAAAAAGTAGCGTATGACAAAAGATCAGCAAACAAATACAGCACAAACAAACCGCGCGCTACCGCAAGGCTGGCGTGAGGTGAGGTTGGGGGAGGTTGGTGAAATAGTTACCGGAAAAACACCACCTACAAAGCGATCAGAATTATTTGGGAGTGAATATCCTTTTATTACTCCAACGGATATTTCTGACAATATTCGTTTTTGTGAGCCACGAAGATTCTTGTCAGAAGTAGGCAAAAATTACCAGAAAAATTTAATTTTACCACCAAATAGTATTTGTTATACTTGCATCGCATCTATAGGTAAAATATGCCTTACTAAAGAATATAGTTTTACTAACCAACAAATTAATTCTGTTATTGTCAATAAAGAGTACTACCATTTGTTTATATTTTATTTACTTAGATTTTTAACCCCAGATATAAAAAAGATTGCAAGTGGAACAACAACAGGAATAATAAACAAGACAGCTTTTTCAAACATATTGATTTCTGTTCCACCCCTCCCAACTCAAAAAGCGATTGCAAAGGTGTTGTCGGCTTTTGATGACAAGATAGAGCTTTTGCGCGAGCAAAACGAAACCTTGGAACAAATCGGCCAAACACTTTTCAAAGAATGGTTTGGGAAATACTCCCCGCTCCGCCCCGACGACTTACCGGAGGGGTGGAGGGTTGGAAAACTAGGAGAAGTTATTGAGACTTTCTTGGGTGGCACTCCGTCAAGATCAAAGAAAGAATATTGGACTAATGGAACTGTGCCGTGGATTAATTCAGGAAAAGTAAATGATTTTAGAATAACAGAGGGTTCTGAAATGATAACGCAAGAAGCTATAGAAAATTCTTCAACAAAACTATTGCCAAAAGGCACAGTTGTTTTAGCTATTACAGGAGCCACTCTTGGCCAGTATTCAAGACTAGAAATTGACGCGTGTTTCAATCAATCAGTAGTGGGACTTAAGGAAAATGAAAAGTTTAAGTCTCCTTACATTTATTTCTGGGTAGCCAATAATATTTCGCATATAATAAAACACGCCAGTGGCGGTGCTCATCAACATATAAACAAAGAAAATATTAATCAAACTGATTTTATTATGCCAACAGAAGAATATTTAAATGAATATTACAAAATCGCGGATGTAATAATGGACAAAATTTCTAATAATGTATTTCAGATCCAAACCCTCGCCCAAACTCGCGACACTTTGCTTCCAAAGTTGATGAAGGGGGAGGTATTAATATGATATCATTAGGTTAAGTTTTAAAAGTGTATGACAAGTTCAATTTTTAAAAGGGGTTCTGAATGGAGAAAGTGGGATTTGCATGTACATCCTCCTTTTACTAAAC
>WFXA01000085.1 GCA_015490835.1 Flavobacteriaceae bacterium
AGCGTCAGATGTGTATAAGAGACAGATAGTTATTTGTGCGAATGAATTTTTTATTTTTTTAAGGATAAAGGCAAAGATAATGCTAAAAAATAAGGTTGGTTTTATAAAATACATTATTTCTATTATATTTGGGGTCGGGTATATTTTAACTTCTAGCTATTCTTATGGTAATAGCTCTGGAGGCTGGGAGGTAAAACAATTCAAATCAGCCGATGGTCAATTTTTGCCTTATTGCACTCTTAGTAAAAATTACGGCGACTTAACACTTGCTATTGCAAAAAATGAACATGGCATGGCAAATATAGCGGTTGAGGCCACAAATAAAATTCTAAAAGATAGTAACGGTATAAAAATAAATGCCACAATAAAAACAGATACCAGCCAAAAAGAAATTGTCATTACACCAATTACAAGCAATGCGTTTATGATAAAATTAAATCGCCAAAATGAAGTTGACAATTTACTTAAAAATATAATAAATATGCAAATATCGTCTGCCTATTTAACTCAAGATATATTGTTTCAAATTAACAATATATCTCAGGCAACCTCTGTATTGAATAACTGTATTTTAGCTCTTAAAGAAGATAGTTCTTTATCTTTGACAAGTAATAATACAAGCGGTGATTCAGAATTACTTGGTGAGCTTGCCCAAAAGGAAAAAGAAATACAAAAATTAAGACAAACCCTTGAAATACAACAAAAACAGCTTGAAAATGCGCCTCTTTATAAGCAGGCCGCAAGTAGCGGTAACTTTAAAAGGGTAAATATTGCTCATTTAGATAGAGAAATGTTAAAAAAACAAGAAGACTTGGAAAGACAAGCTAAAAATTTAACTCAACAACAAGAATGGATGGAAAAAGAAACGCTTAGACTAAAAAAGATAGAAGGCATTAGCGATAAAACTAAAAAACTGCTAGAGGCAGAAAGAAGAATATATGAATTAGAACAAGAATATAGACATGTACAACAAAAATTACAACAGCAACAACAAAAAACTGCTGCACCTAAAAAAAACTGGGGGCTGAGCAAGGTAAAGGAGGTTATTTGGAATAAAAATAAGCCTACCCCTACTCCTATCCCTACAAAAAATGCTGGGGAGGTTGTAACTTTTCCAAAATCACTAAGAGAAAATAGCAAACCTAGCAATATAGATACAATAGTTATATCATCAAATGGTGTTCCAAATGTGTCTTCGCAAAAAACAGCTAAAATAGAAAATATGTATAGCCGTTTTGCTCCCGCAGCTGCACCAACCCAAGTACAAAAAAAACAAATGGCAAAAAAACCATTTAAGGTTAGTAAAACTTATGTGATAGGTGATACAAGCCCAACAAAAATTTCTCCTTTACCCAACAATAACAATACAAGACCACCATTTTTAACAGATAAAACTTACGTAATTGGTGGCAATACAGTGGGAAAACAAGAAAAATCATCCGTAAAACCAATTAAGCTTATACCACCAAAAATGAATCAGCATGACCTTGTACAAAACAGTCCAGTAAATAGGAGATTTACTCGTAATACTACTATTGCTGAGTCTGATTGGCCAATAGCTGCATCTAAAAATAGTAAAAAGATAAGATTAAAGCCACCTGTTGCTTTAAAAGCTCAAACTATTGTTCCTAAAATTGACGATAGTGCAAAATTAAAACATTTAGCCTTTAAAGATGTAGAGGAAAATCTACCTCTACCAGAAGAAAATATAAATGCGCTACCAAAACCAATGGCGCTAGCCGCAACAAAACAAGCGACTAAAAAACAAAAAGATGAAGAAAAACAAGAAATATCTCCATACGAATCTTTATTAAATGATGTTATCAATGTACATAAAGCTATTGCTCAATAGGCTATGGTATGTTGTTTATTTTTTCTGCTTTCTCCACTTGTAGGGTGAAATAAAAGAGCCTGCCCATATACCTTTTTTATTTTTTCTTGCCTGCATTTGAGCTTTTGAGTAAGCGCCCTTACTAAAAAATTTATAATCAATTGCCCAACCATTTAAAACCATAATTTCTGCTATATCTTTTTTCCCAACAAAACATTTAGCAACCATTCGGCTTTCTCTTTTTGATTTTAGCTTGTTTTTTTCTATACATTTCATATTTTTAACATCAATAATTG
>WFXA01000086.1 GCA_015490835.1 Flavobacteriaceae bacterium
AATGTATCGAAATGAACTCTCTTTCCCTCGCTCCTCGATACGTTTTGCTTTGCAAACCACTCGGAATTCGATTGCTCATTGAGTATTCCGACCTTGCGGAGGAATGTATCGAAATGAACTCTCTTTCCCTCACTCCTCGATACGTTTTGCTCTGCAAAAACCACTCGGAGTTCGGTTGCTTATTGCGTATTCCGATCTTGTGGAGGAAGGTGTTGAGATGAGTTAATTTTTATCTGAAAATATTTTTTTGGCTAGTTTTGGAAGTAAATCTGTTGCACCATTCATTAAAGCCTCTTTTTTTGCTCTACTCCAACCTTGGATCTGTTTTTCTCTGTAAAAAGCCAAATCAATTCTACTGAACTCTTCAAAATATAATAATTTTACCGGAAGTCTTTTTTTTGTATAATTTGCGCCCATCCCTTTTTGATGCTCATTCAGCCGTCTTTCTAAAGAAATTGTACTTCCTGTATAATAGGTTCCATCTGAACATTCTAATATGTACATATAACCTTTTGGCATTTTTTCGTATTTATTATATTCACTCCTCGATACGTTTTGCTTTGCAAACCACTCGGAATTCGATTGCTCATTGAGTATTCCGACCTTGCGGAGGAATGTATCGAAATGAGCTTTCTTTCCCTCACTCCTCGATACACTTTGCTTTGCAAACCACTCGGAGTTCAGTTACTTATTGCATATTCCAACCTTGTGGAGGAATGTATCGAAATGAACTCTCTTTCCCTCACTCCTCGATACACTTTGCTTTGCAAACTACTCGGAGTTCAGTTGCGTAAACTATTCAAATCCTTTTTTCTTAATTAAAGGTTCTATGTTGGGTTCTCTTCCCAGAAAGTCTTTATAGAGTTGCATTCCGGTTTTTGTTCCACCGGAAGCCAACATTTCACGGTATTTTTTTGCCAATTCGGGATTAAAAATGTCTCCGGTTTTTTTAAATTCGGCAAACGTATCTGCATCCAATACCTGACTCCATAAATAACTGTAATAGCCCGATGAATAACCTCCCGAAAAAATATGTGCGTAATAAGTGCTTCTATATCTTGGCAAAATTTCGCTAATAAGTTCTATTTTGTTCATTGCGTCTTTTTCAAAAATATTTACATCTTTGGTTGTTGGCTCTGTAAGCGTGTGCCAATCCATATCCAGATAAGCAGCTGCCATATATTCTACCGTTCTAAATCCTTCGTTAAAGGCATTTGCCTCGTTCATTTTTTTTATCATTTTTGCTGGAATTACCTCTCCGGTTTTGTAATGCTTCGCATACATAGCAAGCACTTCGGGTTCGCTCATCCAGTTTTCCATAACTTGCGAAGGAAATTCTACAAAATCACGAGGAACATTGGTTCCGGAAAGATTCGGGTAAGTAACATTAGAAAGCAATCCGTGTAAGGCATGACCAAACTCGTGAAACAAAGTTTGGGCTTCGGTAAACGAAAGCAAGGACGGATTTGCATCTGCCGGTGGAGGAAAATTAAAGTTGTTAGTAACTATCGGGGTAACAAAAGTTCCTACATTTGATTGTACTCGTAGCTCGTTCATCCAAGCACCTCCCTTTTTACTTTCACGGGCAAAGAAATCCATATACAAAACACCTACATGTTTACCATCTGTTTCAGTTACTTCAAATACTTGTTGATCTTTATGCCATTTTGGTACGTCTTTCAGTTCTTTAAATTGCAGTCCGAATAACTTTCCCGCTAATTTAAAAGCACCGTCTCTAACAGCATTTACTTCAAAATAAGGTCGTGTTTCGTCTTCGTTAAAGTTATAACGTTGTTTTCTTATTTTTGAAACATAATACCGCCAATCGCTTCCTCTAAAGTTACCTTTAACACCTTCGTTTTTCATCATACCAGCCAAATCGTCTCTATCCTTTTTAGCGGTGTTTAATGCGGGTTGCCACAGTTTATCAAGCAATTTATAAACAGCTTTTGGTGTTTTTGCCATATTATCTGATAATACATAGTCTGCATGCGTTTTATAACCCAAAAGGTTAGCTTTTTCAATTCGCAACGAGGTCATCTCTTTAATAATGGCTTTATTGTCGTCGGCATTATCATTATTTCCACGCATTGCATATCCTTGAAAGATTTTCTCACGTAACTCACGATTGGGCGAACTTGCCAAAAACGGATTACAACTTGGTCGTTGTAGGGTAAAAGACCATCCTGTTTTGTGTCCTCTTTTTTTAGCTTCTTCGGAAGCAGCGGCAATAAGAGCATCCGATAAATCGCCTAAATCTTCTTTATTGGTTACATACAACTCAAAATTATTGGTTTCGTTAAGTAAATGCTCACCAAAAGCTGTAGAAAGCTCAGAAAGACGTTTGTTAATTACTTTAAGGCGTTCCTTTTTTTCGCCTTTCAGATTTACTCCTGCACGCACGTAATCTTGATAGGTTTTATTCAGTAAAAACTGCTGTTCGTCTGTTAATTTTAGATTTTCTCTCGTATCAAATACTTCTTTAATTCGTTTAAACAACTTTGAGTTTAACTGTATTTCGTCTTGATGTGCAGTTAATTCTGGTGAAATAATCTTTTTGTCTCGTTTAAGAATAGAATCGGTGTTGGCAGCTTCTATCGCATAAAATATATTGGAAATTCGGTTTAACAATTCACCGCTTACTGCGAGTGCTTCAATGGTATTCTTAAAGTTTGGCCTTTCGGAGTTATTAATAATTTTATCTATTTCTTGGTTATGAAGACGAATCGCTTCACGAATTGCGGGCAGATAATCTTCACTTTTAATTTTATCAAATGGCGGAACGCCAAAAGGCATATTCCAAACTTCAAGAAGTGGATTTGTCATTGTGGTTGTTTTGGTTTGAGAACTAGTCTTATTTTCAGATTCATCTTTACACGAAATCATAATAAAAATAAGACTTAAGACGAGAAGGGAGTATTTTTTCATCAGTTTAAAATTTTAGAAGCCTAAAGGTACATTTTTTTGTATTTAAATAAAATGTGCATTAAAAATTTTTTCAGAAAAACATACACGCTTCTATATTCCTTTTTTATACTTTTGAATTTTAAAAACGAATAAAAAATGCAGAAACAACTTATAGAATGTGTCCCAAATATAAGCGAAGGACGTGACTTAGATAAAATAAACCAAATAGCCAAAACCGTTGAAACCGTTGAAGGTGTTAAACTCTTAGATGTAGATCCCGGAAAAGCTACCAACCGGACGGTAATTACTTTTGTGGGCGAACCCGAACAAGTTATTGAAGCGGCTTTCAGGTTAATACAAAAAGCAAGCGAACTTATTGATATGAGCAAGCACAGCGGTGAGCATCCGCGTTTTGGAGCTACCGATGTTTGTCCGTTGGTTCCCGTTTCGGATATTACTTTAGAAGAAACCGCTAAGTATGCGCATAAATTGGGCGAACGAGTAGGAAAAGAACTGGAAATTCCGGTTTATTTTTATGAAAAAGCAGCCACCGAAGAAAAACGAAAAAATTTGGCAAATTGCCGAAGCGGTGAGTATGAAGGCTTACCTAAAAAACTTACCAATCCTGAATGGAAACCCGATGCAGGACCTGCACGGTTTACCGAAAAGGTTTCCAAAACGGGAGCTATTGCTATTTCGGCACGTGATTTTTTAATTGCTTACAACATTAATTTAAATACCACTTCCACCCGAAGAGCAAATGCCATAGCCTTTGACATTAGAGAAGCCGGACGCATTAAGCGGGAAGGAAATCCGATAACCGGCAAAAAAATTCTGGATAAAAACGGCGAACCGGTGCGTATTCCCGGAAAACTCAAAGCCGTTAAAGGAATAGGTTGGTATATTGAAGAATACGGTATTGCACAAATTTCGTATAATTTAACCAATATTAGTATTACACCTATGCATATTGCTTTTGACGAAACTTGTAAAGCAGCTACAAAAAGAGGTTTGCGAGTAACGGGTTCTGAGTTAATTGGTTTAATACCTTTACAAGCTATGCTGGATGCAGCCGATTATTTTTTGATTAAACAACAACGCTCGTTGGGAATTTCGGAATCCGAAAAAATTAAAATTGCAGTTAAATCTCTGGGTTTAGACGATTTAAAACCTTTTAATCCTTCCGAAAAAATTATTGAGTACCAATTAAAAGACGAAACCGAAAAAAAGTTGGTTGATTTAACACTCACTCAATTTGCAGATGAAACTGCCGGAGAGTCTCCTGCTCCGGGAGGTGGATCCATATCGGCATATGTTGGAGCACTGGGAGTAGCGTTGGGTACGATGGTTGCTAATTTATCTGCACATAAAGCAGGTTGGGATGAGCGTTGGGAATATTTTTCTGAATGGGCGGAAAAAGGACAGGCTTATAAAGAAAAATTAATGTATTTGGTAGATGAAGACACACGTGCTTTTAATAAAATTATCGATGCTTTTAGAATGCCTAAAACCACAGATACTGAAAAACAATTACGCGCGCAAGCTATTGAAGATGCTACGAAGTATGCTACCGAGATTCCGTTTCAAGTAATGGAAACCGCATACCAATCTATGGAAGTAATGCAGGCAATGTTAAAAGACGGATTACAAAGCTCGCTCTCGGATGCCGGTGTGGGAATTCTTTGTGCAAGAACAGCTGTTTTAGGTGCTTATTTTAATGTAAAAATAAACGCTAAAGAGCTGAAAGACAAAGATTTTTCAAAGTTTATTTTAAGCAAAGCTGAAGGTGTATACACTAAAACTGTTCAACTTGAAAAAGAAGTAATAAAATATCTAAATGATAAAATGTAATTTGAAAAAATGATCGTTCACCACTTACTTAAAAACGCTTCAATCTTAAACAAATTTATTACGGAAATACGGAATGAATCTATCCAGAAAGATTCGCTTCGGTTTAGACGAAATATCGAACGCATAGGAGAAATATTGGGTTACGAATTAAGCAAAACCCTCTCCTATTCTCCAAAACCAATAAAAACACCATTAGGCACTAAAACCATTGCGCAGTTAACAGAAAAAATTGTTTTGTGTTCTATCCTCAGAGCCGGATTACCCTTGCATCAGGGATTGCTAAATTATTTTGATGATGCCGAAAATGCTTTTATCTCGGCTTATAGAAACCACCCGGACGGTAGTAAAAATTTTGATATTGTTATTGAATATTTTGCTTCTCCCGATATTAACAACAAAACGCTCTTACTAGCCGACCCGATGTTAGCGACCGGAAAATCGTTAGTTGGGGTTTACAACGGGATAAAAAAGTTTGGAACACCTGCTAAAATTCATCTAATTGTCGTTATTGCATCAAAACAAGGAATAAACTATATTAAAGAACACTTTCCTGAAGATACTACGCTTTGGATTGCCGCTATTGACGATTCTTTAAATGATAAAGGATATATCTTGCCCGGATTAGGCGATGCCGGTGATTTGGCTTTTGGTGAAAAAATGTAAGTTTTTAGGTACAGAAAGATTTAGGGTTCAAGCACTTTTTTATCGAATTAATTTTATGTATTTAATTCGTTTAGGTAGTTAACCCTAAATCCTCCCATTGAGATTATTCGATACGAGGTATTAAAAGAAACCGATGAAGATAGAATAAATAATATATAAATCTTATATTAGCACTTGAATATATAAATATGAATTTTTGGGACATTGAGACCGAGAAAAGATTTTTTGTTGAAGCAATGAAAAACTTTGCTTCACCCGAGCAATTGTTTTACAATCTAACTGATGGATATTTTGCCTATGTTCCGAAAGGGAAAAGTGCTGAAAGGCAAACATTACAAAGTAGAAATTCACTGATTGGACAATATACGGAGAAGTGGAGTAAAGATTTTTTTTAGCCAATTGCTGAAAATTTAGAACTATTTGCTGTAAATAGCGTTGTTTGTCATGAACTTGGTTTAACCATTCAAAGTGATGCCGATTTAGCATTTTGCACTACAAACGAAAAACATCAAAAAGCTGAAAATATAAAACTGCTCTTTGAAATAAAGATGAGCATTGTTAACAATTATAAATTTGAAAACGGAAAAGTAATCTTTGTCGGAGATTATAAAACGCATAAAGGTAATCCGTCAATTCTTCGTTCCGATTCAATGTTAAAAGCGATTGGAAAATCTATCAATATTAGAGTTTCGGGCATTGAATCGACTAAAATTCCAATTATTATTTTAGGAAATAGTCCAATTACAAAAAACTA
>WFXA01000087.1 GCA_015490835.1 Flavobacteriaceae bacterium
TTCCAATACCTGCTTCGGAACAATACTTTCTTGCGATAATCCGGGGTTGGTATTAATTTCAATAAAATAGGGAACTCCGTTTTGTATAATAAAATCGCTTCGAGTAACGCCTTTCATATTCAGTAATTCGTATATGCGCTTGGCTTCGGCTTTAACCAAAACAGTTTCGTCTTCAGAAATTCGAGCCGGTGTAATTTCTTGCGACTTGCCCAAGTATTTTGCTTCATAATCAAAAAAATCATTTTCCGAAACTATTTCGGTAGGAGGGAGTACTGTAATATTGTTACCATTATTAAAAACACCTACTGAAACTTCGATTCCGTTAAGGGCGGTTTCAATAAGAATTTCATTGTCTTCCGTAAAAGCTTTATTTAGAGCATTCTCAAATTCTTCAAGGCTATTTACCTTGCTTATGCCAAAACTTGACCCGGCTCGATTGGGTTTTACAAAACAGGGAAGTCCTACTTTGTTTATAATTTCATCAATACAATATGTTTGCCCTTTATTTAGGTAAACTGAAGCGGCACACTTTACACCGAATTGCTTTAAAACCGTAAGACAATCGCGTTTATTAAAACTTAATGCAGCCGGATAAAAATCGGGGCTGGTATGCGGAATTTTCACTAAATCGAAATAAGCTTGCAACATACCGTCTTCTCCCGGTGTACCATGTACGGTATTATAAACTGCATCGGGTTGAATGATTTTACCTTCAAATTGAAAACTAAAATCATGTTTGTTAATGGTACTTTTTTCGCCTTGAGGAGTGATATAAAACCAACCTTCTTTTAAAATATGAACAGGATAAATAGCATATTTATTTTTGTCTAAATTTTCACAAACCGTTTGACCGCTACCTAACGAAATTTCATATTCATTAGAGTAACCCCCCATAACAACTGCAATGTGCTTTTTATTCATACAACTTAAAATGTTTCTAGAATTCCGGCTACTAAGATACTTTATTAACAGCTAAAATTAAACCGAAATTATAAAATCTTTATTGGAAAACCATCAATCTTAAAACATCAGTTAAAATTCAGAGAATTCTTTCTATCTTTGGGCTAATGCAAAAAGTAAAACTTATAGAGTGCCCAAGAGATGCTATGCAAGGGATAAAAGATTGGATTCCAACGCACAAGAAAATCCAATACATTCAATCGCTTTTACGTTGTGGTTTTAACACCATTGATTTTGGAAGCTTTGTCTCCCCCAAAGCCATACCGCAAATGCGAGATACTGCAGAAGTATTAGCCGGATTAGACTTATCTCATTCTCAAACTAAGTTGCTTGCTATTGTTGCTAACGTAAGAGGAGCAACCGATGCATTACAATATCAAGAAATAGACTATCTGGGGTATCCGTTTTCTATATCTGAAAATTTCCAGATGCGAAACACCCATAAAACCATTTCACAATCTATTGAAATTTTAAGCGAAATACTTAATCTGGCAGATGCGAAAAATAAACAAGTAGTTGCCTATTTATCGATGGGTTTTGGTAACCCGTATGGCGATCCTTGGAATGTTGAAATAGTAGGAGAATGGACACAAAGATTAGCCTCTATGGGAGTAAAAATACTTTCATTAAGCGACACGGTGGGTACTTCTACCCCAGAAATTATTACGTATTTGTTTTCTAATCTAATACCTGAGTTTACTCAAATTGAATTTGGTGCACACCTCCATACCACACCTGCTAAATGGCACGAAAAAATAGATGCGGCTTTTAAAGCTGGTTGCAGACGTTTTGATGGAGCCATTCAAGGATTTGGTGGTTGCCCAATGGCAAAAGATGAACTAACCGGCAATATGCCCACAGAGAAAATGCTGAGTTATTTTACAACTCATAAGGTTGAAACCGGAATTAATCCGATGTCTTTTGAAAGTGCGCATAACCAAGCAACAAAAATATTTTTAAACTATCACTAACAAATTATAAAACTTAGATTAATTATGAAAAAAATCACTTTTTTATGGATGGCTGTTGTATTCGCTATTTTAGTATTTAGCTGTAAAGAAAAAAACAACGAAAAACAGGAAGACTCTTTAATTACCTTTAAATTTCTTCAAGTAAATGATGTTTATGAAATAGCTCCGCTTGGCGGTGGTGCTTATGGAGGTATGGCAAGAGTTGCACATGTTCGAGATTCTATAGCTAAAGAAAACCCCAATACCTATTTGTTTATGGCAGGCGATTTTTTAAATCCTTCTTTACTGGGCACTATTAAAGTAGATGGCGAACGGCTAAAAGGAAAACACATGGTAGAAGTAATGAATGCTATGTATTTTAACTTGGTAACTTTTGGAAATCACGAGTTTGATATTAAGGAAAATGAATTTCAACAGCGGTTAAACGAATCTACTTTTCCTTGGATGTCTTCAAACGTTAGACACCTAACAGAAAACGATACCGTACCGTTTCAAATTCTAAAGCCTAATGATACGTTAGAAGTTGCAGATACCTATATTATTTCTGTAAGAGAGGGTGAAAAGGAAGTGAAAATCGGGTTTTTAGGAGTTACACTTCCGGCTAATCCTAAAGATTATGTGTATTATGGCGATATCTACAAAGAAGCCGGTAGAGCATACAATAACCTAAAAGATAAAGTAGATGTTGTTGTAGGACTTACTCATTTAGAAATAGAGCAAGATAAAGAACTTGCCAAACAGTTACCCGGAATACCTTTTATAATGGGAGGACACGAACACAATGCGATGCTAGTGAAAGAAGGAGAAACCACCATTACAAAAGCCGATGCCAATGCAAAGAGTATGTACATTCATACTTTTACCTTCAATCCTGAAACCAAATCATTAACCAGAGATTCAAAACTATTTTTTATTGATGACAAAGTAGCTTCAGACCCAAAAGTTGAAGCAATTGTTGGAAAATGGACCAGTTTGTTAGACGAAAAAATAAAAGAAATAATAGATGACCCAAATGAAGTAATTTACACGGCTGAAAGTCCGCTTGACGGAACAGATAGTGCCAGTCGAAGCATTCAAACAAATCTAGGCGATATTATAACAGAGGCAATGGCTTGGGCATATAATAATGATGTAGATGCAGCATTGGTAAACGGAGGCTCTATTCGAGTAGATGATATGCTACCGGCAGCCGTTTCAGGAATGGATATTTTTAGAGCTTTACCCTTTGGAGGAAATGTTGTTAAAGTAGCACTAAAAGGAAAACTGTTAAAAGAAGTCTTGGATTACGGAAAATCCAAACGAGGAAAAGGGGCTTACTTACAACGCTATAATGTAACCGAAGACCAACAAGGTGACTGGCTTGTTGCCGGAAAGCCTATAACCCCTAATAAAACGTATAACGTTGCCTTTAGTGATTTCTTATTAAAGGGGTATGATATTCCTTTTTTAACACCGGAGAACAAAGGTGTTTTATCTGTTTACCAACCTAAAGAAACCGAACCTGCCGGTGATGTAAGAAAAGCCATTATTCTTTATTTAAAACAAAATAAATAGGAAGAACTTCTTTTTTAGAATTGTCAGGTTATAGTTTTTAAACCTTCAATTTATTGAAGTTATATTAGTTTTTGCCATTGCTTTAAACCTTAGCGAATGTCAAATTATTGAAGAAATTCAAATTAAATTAAAAATTCAAACCGCATAATTATATAAAAAAACAAAATGAATTATATGAATCTGCTATTGAGAAAAAAGGAAATACGAGAATCCAATCCCGATTATTTTTCTGGTCAGTATAGTCTTTGATAGCAGTTACATTCTATATTTTAAAACTATGAATTTCTAATCTATTGTGGTTTATTTAATTGACAAAAAAAATCACAATCATCTAATAAAAAGTAGTACATTTGCCTGCAATTAATTACAAACGGTTTTCAATTCTTACTGAGAACAAAATTTAATTGCCATGACTGCACACAACAACAAAATCGTAGGAGAGGGTTTAACATATGACGATGTATTATTGGTACCGGCATATTCTGAGGTTTTACCTAGGGAGGTTTCTATACAATCTAAGTTTTCTAAAAATATCACCCTTAATGTACCTATTTTATCGTCTGCAATGGATACCGTTACCGAAAGTGCTATGGCTATGGCAATGGCTCGAGAAGGAGGAATAGGTGTTTTGCATAAAAATATGACCATTGCACAACAAGCCAATGAGGTAAGAAAAGTAAAACGTGCCGAAAGCGGGATGATACTCGACCCGGTTACGTTACCTAAAGATGCTACCGTTGGAGATGCGCAAAAAACAATGAAAGAATACAGTATTGGAGGAATTCCTATTACCAATAAGGAAGGAATACTCATAGGAATTGTTACCAACCGAGATTTGCGATTTGAAAAAAATGATGACAAACCTTTACATGAAGTAATGACCTCCAAGAACTTGGTAACCGTAAGTAAAGGAACCTCTTTACAAGAAGCAGAAATTATTTTACAACAAAATAAAATTGAAAAACTTCCGGTGGTTGATGATAACGGAAAGTTATTAGGGCTAATTACCTATAGAGATATTACCAAAGTAACTCAAAAACCCATAGCTAATAAAGATCGTTATGGCAGACTACGAGTTGCTGCTGCTATAGGAGTAACAGCAGATGCTGTTAAACGCACTCAAGCACTGGTAGAGGCACAAGTAGATGCAGTTATTATAGATACTGCACACGGACATACCAAAGGAGTGGTAACGGTTTTAAAGCAAATAAAAAATAATTTTCCGGAATTGGATGTTGTAGTTGGTAATATTGCTACAGCTCAAGCTGCAAAATATTTAGTTAAAGCCGGAGCCGATGCTGTAAAAGTAGGAATAGGACCCGGTTCTATTTGTACAACACGAATTGTTGCCGGAGTAGGCTTTCCACAATTTTCTGCCGTACTAGAAGTTTCAAGTGCCCTTAAAGGAATGGAAATTCCTGTAATTGCCGATGGAGGAGTGCGTTATACCGGTGACATTGTAAAAGCTTTAGCTGCCGGAGCAGATTGTGTGATGTTAGGCTCGCTACTAGCCGGCACCAAAGAATCGCCCGGTGAAACTATTATTTATGAAGGCAGGAAATTTAAGTCTTATCGTGGAATGGGAAGTGTAGAAGCAATGAAAAAAGGTTCAAAAGACAGGTATTTTCAGGATGTTGAAGACGATATTAAAAAATTGGTTCCAGAAGGTATCGTGGGAAGAGTACCTTACAAAGGTGAGTTGGTTGAAAGTATGACACAGTTTATTGGAGGATTACGCGCCGGAATGGGATATTGCGGAGCCAAAGATATTCCCACTTTAAAAGAAACCGCTAAGTTTGTAAAAATAACGGCTTCCGGAATAAAAGAAAGTCATCCGCACAATGTGACCATTACTAAAGAAGCTCCTAATTATTCGAGGTAAATTACTTTTTATAGTCAATTGTTTTACACCATAATCTAAATTCTAAAATGGCAAAACTCATAAAATTATACAATGATAATCCCGACCCAAAACGCATAAAAGCAGTAGTAGATGTATTAAAAAATGGCGGACTTGTTATTTACCCTAGCGATACAGTGTATGCTTTAGGTTGTGATATTACTAATAATAAAGCTTTGGAAAAAATTGCCCGAATGAAAGATGTTAAACTGGATAAGGCAAACTTTTCGTTTGTTTGCAGTGATTTAAGCAATTTGTCCGATTATGTTAAACAAATAGATACACCCACTTTTAAAATTTTAAAACGTGCCTTACCGGGACCTTATACATTTATATTACCCGGAAATAATAACCTTCCCAAAGTTTTTAAAAAGAAAAAAGAAGTAGGTATTCGTGTACCGGATAATAAAATAGTACAACTATTGGTACAAGAATTAGGTAATCCAATTGTTTCTACATCAATAAAAGATGAAGATGAAATCTTAGAATATACCACAGACCCTGAACTTATCTATGAAAAATGGCAAAACTTAGTTGATGTCGTTATAGATGGAGGGTATGGTGATAATGTAGCTTCAACCGTAGTAAATTTAACCGGAGAGCAACCTCAGGTAATTAGAGAAGGAAAAGGAAGTTTAGAAATTATTTTTTAAAATAAGTAGTTAATAAATCTTCAGCTGCTTCAAAAGGTGTGATGTTGTTGTTTTTAATGGCTTTTAGTTGGTTAGCTAGCTCTTTTTTAATTGTTGCATTGTTAAAAAAATTATTTTTTAAAGTATTATTAATGGTTTCTAAAAGCCAAAACTTGTTTTGTTGGGTACGTTTTTGAGTAAAGTAACCATTGTTTTTGGTTTGTTTTACATATTCTTGTACCATGTCCCATACCTCTTTTATACCTTGGTTTTTTAGTGCACTACAGGTAAGCGTTTTTGGAGTCCAACCACTTTCTTTTGCAGGATAAAGGTGTAAAGCTCGGTTAAATTCTGTTCTAGCAAGTTGAGCAGCTTTTAAATTATCACCATCTGCTTTGTTGATAACAATAGCATCTGCCATTTCTATAATACCGCGTTTAATTCCTTGTAATTCATCTCCGGCACCGGCTAATTTTAATAACAAAAAGAAATCGGTCATTGAGTGTACAACGGTTTCACTTTGTCCTACTCCTACGGTTTCAATGATAATGGTATCAAAGCCGGCTGCTTCGCACAATACAATTGCTTCTCTTGTTTTTCTGGCAACTCCTCCCAAGGAATCTCCGGATGCAGACGGTCTAATAAAAGCATTTTTTTCTTTTACCAACTCCTGCATTCTTGTTTTGTCTCCAAGAATACTTCCGCCGGATAATGAGCTGCTAGGGTCAATGGCTAATACAGCAACTTTGTAATCTCTTTGGGTAAGAAGTTTTCCCAACTGTTCTATAAAAGTACTCTTTCCTACTCCTGGAACTCCGGTAATACCAATACGAACCGATTTGTTACCATAGGGTAAACAACCTTTTATGATAGCTTTTGCTTTTTCTTGGTGCTTGGGAGCGGTACTTTCTATAATGGTAATGGCTCTGCTTAATGCAGTTTTATTGCCTTTAGAAATTTGGCTAACTAACGTTTTAGCTGAAGGATTTTTTTTTCGGTTTTCTTTGTAATTCTTGGCAACGGTTTTATTTAAAGAAGCAGGTGTAACAATACCCTTCATTTCGTGTAATGCACTTTTATTTTTGTTTTTTGCCATAGTGTAAAGATACAAAAAAGCCCCAATCTATAAGAAAGGGGCTTTTTACTTTTTTTAGATGAATCTAATTATTTTGCATTTTTTGCCAAATAGCGAATTGTTTATCTGTAAGTATTTTTTTAACGGAAGCGACATAGCTTTCATCAAATTTTTTCTTGTTGTCAATTACCTCTTTGCTATTACTGTCTTTCCCTGTAACATGTTTTTTATAATTTACTTCTTTTGCAACAATTGCTCTAAACATCGCGCGTTGTTGATCGCCGTTTAATTCTAATTTTTTAGATAAATCGGCTACTTGTGCTTTAGCTACTACTTCGGGTTTTTTTCTAGCTGCTAATTCATCGGAAGATTGTGCAGAGGCAGTTTGCACACCTAATAGCATTACTATAGAAAAGATGGCTAATGATACTAATTTTTTCATGGTTTAATTTATTAAAGTTTAGTTACTAAATTTTTTTCAGGTTAAAAATACCAATAATTAAGCCAAAAACAAGAATTTGGTATAATTTTTTTTTCAAAGTTAGACTTAATTAATAACCGTTTTGGCAATTTTATCTTGAAAATCAAAAACATTTACCAACTCTCGGTCCTAAGTTTCAAAATGTATGTCTTCTTTTATTTTTATAAACGTAGTGTGAAGTTTATTATCAGGCTTTCTAACATTTCCTTCTAAAATGTTGGCAACATTTAATTTTTTTTGCAATTGTAGGAATATATAGTTTTGTATTTTTAAATGAAAAAGCGGAAGTTCGGGATGTTACTTTTAAAGTGCTAATTTTTACTAATAAATAGTAACTAATCAGTCTATAAACTGAAATTCAAATTTAGCGATAAGGGAAAGACCATCCAAGACATTCAATCCATTTTTAATTGTAGTATCTATTAT
>WFXA01000088.1 GCA_015490835.1 Flavobacteriaceae bacterium
CTAAAAGAATTGTAAACGGCATGTAACAACGCATATGGTGCAGGGCGTCAGCGGAGCAACACCGGAAGAGCAGAGAAAAAGAAAAAATGAGTAAATTTACCCAAAGAAAGGTGTAGGCTGACAGCGCCCCGCACCATATGCAAAACCGTTATGGGCTATACACATAAAACTCAACTTTAAAATTATGAAAACAGTTGGAAAGGTTCTTAAAATGATGGGAATTTTAGTTCTGTTATTTTTCATTATTACGGTTATTTATTTAGTATTCACCACAGGCTCCTCAAAAAGAAAGTATTCTAATGTGACTGTAATGTACCCCATTACGAATCTTAATATTAGAAAAGGCCCATCTACAAACTATGATATTTTAAAAGTAGTTGAACCAAATTCAAAATTATTGACTACAGACTCGGTCTCCAATAATTTTATTATGGTATTAAATGATGATAGTACTAAATATGGGTGGACATCAATAAAATATTTGCAAGCCAAACCATTATCTGATATACAAATGAAAAACCTAGAAAGAAAGGGAAAATCAGAATCAAGAAGAGAGAATGTTACTGACATAAAATCTAAAGACAATAAAATATTAGAATATAAAATAATCAATAAATCTAAAATTGGATTATCATCCGATAATAAAGCTGTTATACGAATTTTGGTTTCAGTTGACGAACTTCCTTCGGAAAATGAGATGAAAAATACTGCGACCGTGATATGGAAAAATGGTAACAGAAGTTGGGAGGAGTTTACTGTTTTTATTTATTTGCCAGGAATGGATTTAAAAAATAGTGCATATGGTATCGTTGAGTTTACACCTTCTGGATTAAGTAATTTTTTTATAAATAAAAGCAACCTATATGGAACCAAATGGGAATAGAATTAAAAATCGATTACAGCCCATAACAATGCATATGGTGCAGGGCGGCAGCAGAGTAACAACGGAAGGACGGAGAAAAGAAAAAAATGAGTAGATTTACCCATAGGAAGGTGTAGGCTGACAGCGCCCCGCACCATATGCAAAACCGTTGTGGTGCATTAAAAGAAAGATGAAATGATAAAAAAAATAGAATTAACCAAATTTAAAAAATATAAAAATAAAACCATTTTGTTAAAACCGAAAGAGGTTACAATTTTAGCTGGTGGAAATAATTCTGGGAAATCGACATTATTGCACGCTATAGCTATTTGGGAATTTTGTAAGTTAATCCTTGAATTAGAAAAAGGAAAAAAATCATTGTTACAAAACAATAGGGAACAAGGATTGGGCATTAGTGCAGATGAATTTTTACCTATTGCTATTCCAACTCTTAAACATCTCTGGACCAACTTAAAAACACAAAAAGAAGGCACTGATATTGATGGATATAATTTAAAAATAAAGTGCTATTGGGACAATAATGTTTATGAAGAAAAATACTTGGAAATAAGTCTTTCATTGGCAAATGATAGGTTATTTATCAAAGTTACTAATTCGAATTTAGATGAAAGTGATTATATCCCAACCGCAGCATACTTGCCGACATTCGCAGGCATTCTAGAAAAAGAAAATAAAGTTAGTTTAGCCGAAAGAAGAAAATATATAGGAAAAGGTTTGGCAGGCTCTGTATTAAGAAATTTATTGTTAGAATTAAGTGACAATAATAAGCAGAAAAGAATAAAATTAAAAGAAGGTAAATCTAAAATACCAACTAAAAAATTGAAAGAATTTAAAAATACTGATCCTTATGAACTTTTAATACAAAATATTAGAACATTGTTTAAAACAGGTATCCGAATAAAAGATTTCAATGATTTATATCATACTTCAATAAGAATAGATAGTTATAAAGGGGATTTTACCGATAAAGGCGTTTTTAAAAAACACTCCTCATACAATTACCGTGATTTAATGGTTGAAGGTAGCGGGTTTCTTCAATGGTTAAATGTGTTTACTCTAAGTCTTAATCCCGATATAGATATTATTTTATTAGATGAACCTGATGCTCATTTACATCCAAGTTTACAAATTGATATGATAAATGAATTAAAAAAAATTGGAAAAGACAAACAAATATTAATTGCGACTCATTCATCTGAAATAATTAAATATGTTGAACCTGATGCTATACTTAACATTAATAATTCACCAAAATATTTATCAGAAGAAAAACAAAAGGTTGGATTATTGGCTGGTATTGGTTCTGAATATTCACCATTACTTGATAAACTAAAAAAAACAAGAAAAGTATTGTTCGTTGAAGGTAAAATAGATTATGATGTGTTAAAAACTGTTAGTGAGTTGATTGATGAAAAATTATCCGATGATATTGCATGTTGGATTACATCAACCGGACATAAGGAAAGGAAGCATCTATTTAATGAATTAAAAAAAGAAATACCTGGTTTAATAGGTTTTAGTATTAGAGACAGAGATGATGAAGCCATCAATACAGTAGATGAAGTTTTAAATGATAAAACCCATTCAAATCTAGATGCTGATTTGAAGTTAAAGAAATGGAAAAGAAGGAATATTGAAAGCTATTTAATAATTCCAAATTTAATAGCTAGTATTTCAGGTCATCAATTAGATGATATCAGACAGCATCTGGCAAATAATTTTGCAATTGCAATTCCAGACAATTATACTGTCTCGAATGTTCCAGAAACATTACTACAATTAGATGGAAAAAATGTATTAAAAGAGAATGAAAATAGTATTGAAAGAAGATTCAACATTACCAGAAAAGAAATAATAGAAAAACTAACTACTGAACATTTATGTGAAGATTTAATAATAATGGTAAGAGAAATAAATCAACATTTTAATGATTAAACGCACCACAACAACGCATATAGCGCATAGCTTAGTTTTCGTCTTCGGCTGACAAAGACAATAGAATATTTCGTAAATTGGGCTATGATTTAAACCAGACGACAAGCATACGCTACGCGCCATATGCCTGCCGTTGGGTGGCATTCATAAGAACAATGAAGGACTTGAGTATAGCAATAATTTCGACTTTGTTTTTGACGAGTTGTATTCAATCGGACGACACGGACATTAGCAATTATATTGAACACTGGGAAATTAGCACAACTATTAAGACATACAAAAATTCTACTCTTAATGTCGATACAGTTGATAATGATTATAAAATCACAGACGGAAACAATCAAGTTCTTATCGTGACGACCGAGAAAAAACCAGTATTTAAGGAAGGAAAGGAATTAACAGACTTATACAGTACTAAATCATTACTCATTGAACTAGACACTTTAGATAATTTTATAACAGCAGATAACCCATCTTATTCAAAACTATATCGACAACTAATCGCTTTTTCACCAGACTATGGAATAACCCCACTATCTAAAGACGAAAAAATAATTTTCAAGCGCAAAGATGAAAACGTGTGGGCAGTTGAGTCAGATATTCATGATTTTGTGTTTAGTGGTCAACTTGACTTTTCAACAGATCAGACATTGACAGTCACTATAAATGAAAACTAATAAAGGAATAAAACGCCACCCAACAAAGCATATAGTGCAGGGCGACAGCGGAGTAACATCGGAAGAAGGAGAAAAGAAAAAAATGAGTAGATTTACCCATAGGAAGGTGTAGGCTGACAGCGCCCCGCACCATATGCAAAACCGTTGGGGCGCATGTTTGGGCCAGGGGAACACGCCCGCCATCCGGCCGGGTGGTTATCTGCGAGGTGCTGCGGTAGGACAGGCCACAGTGGTCATTTAGCACGCGCCTCACCCCGATTAGCGCAACACCCTCATGGCCGACCCAA
>WFXA01000089.1 GCA_015490835.1 Flavobacteriaceae bacterium
CAGAATTGATGATGATTTTTTGCAAAGTTATTTAAATGAATTTTGTTTCAAATTTAATAGGAGGTATTTTAATAACCTGTTTGACAGACTTATGAAAGTAGCCGTTTCTTACAGATGGAATTGGCTTGGGGAAAGTTACGGATAAGCATTAAACGAAATTTCTCACTAAATCACTTACCTTTTGTTAAACGTGAATACTAAGGTCAAAAAAATGTTATTGTTTTAAAAAAGTAAAGTACTAAATTTTTAAACTATAACATACATTTTAACATTCTGTTTTCCAACTCATTAAAACTAGTTTTATAAAATTTTGTTGTTTTACTTGCTAAAACGATAGTAATACTATTATATTTGTATTCTGTAAAATTTAAGAATAAACAAATTAAATAAATCCAAGATGAGCTCAAAAAAATTACATCCCTTAAAAAATTTGAAACACGATATCCCATCGAGTATTGTAGTGTTTTTAGTTGCATTACCACTATGTTTAGGTATAGCTTTAGCCTCTGGAGCCCCGCTATTTTCAGGTTTAATAGCCGGAATAATTGGAGGTATTGTTGTTGGAGCTCTAAGTGGCTCTCCCTTAGGTGTTAGTGGTCCTGCCGCCGGCTTAGCGGTAATCGTACTAAATGCAATATCAGACCTAGGAGGTTTTGAAATATTTTTAGTTTCGGTAATGATTGCCGGTATTCTTCAAATTATTATGGGATTCGCTCGAGCAGGAATTATTGCTTATTTTTTCCCATCTTCAGTAATTCACGGTATGTTAGCAGGAATAGGGGTAATAATATTTTTAAAACAAATTCCTCATGCCTTTGGGTATGATAGCGACCCTGAAGGCGATTTTAGATTTCAGCAAGTAGATGGTCATAATACCTTTGACGAATTAATACACATGTTAGGCAATATAAGCCCAGGTGTTCTAATAGTATCTTTAATATCATTATTAATACTAATACTTTGGGAAACCTCTTTTTTTAAAAAACTAGCCTTTACTAAAATTGTACAAGGACCTCTCGTTGCTGTTATCGTAGGAATAATACTAACAGTTGTTTTTGCTACAATTCCAAATCTTGCCATAAGTACAGATCATATGGTAAAAGTACCTATCCCCGAAAGTTTTGATAGTTTTTTAGGTAAGTTTTCTCGCCCTGATTTTTCGGCATTATCAAATAAAGATGTGTATATAACAGCCATAGTAATTGCTGTAGTAGCAAGTTTAGAAACACTACTATGCGTTGAAGCAACAGACAAATTAGACCCATTTAAACGGGTAACGCCTACTAATAGAGAGTTAAAAGCACAGGGAGTTGGAAATTTAATTTCCGGTTTTGCCGGAGGACTTCCACTAACTCAAGTTATTGTACGAAGTTCAGCAAATATACAATCCGGAGGAAAAACAAAAGCATCGGCTATAATTCACGGCTTTTTATTATTAATAAGTATTATTGTGATACCTAAAATACTAAACATGATTCCACTTGGTGTTTTAGCCGCAGTATTACTTGTTGTAGGATATAAGTTAGCCAAACCCGCATTATTTAAAAAAATGTACCGTGAAGGCTTAGGCCAATTTATACCGTTTGTGGTTACCATTTTAGGTATTGTTTTTACCGATTTACTAATGGGAATTTTTATGGGAATGATAGTAGCCATATTCATCATATTAAGAAACAACTTTAAGGTCCCTTTTAAAATGCAGAAAGAAAACTTAAAAGGAAAAGACAACATTAAAATTGTACTTTCTGAAGATGTAACTTTCCTAAATAAAGCCTCTATATTAAAAGCATTAGATCAAATTCCTAACGACACACATGTCACAATAGATGCAACAAACACAAAATTCATTCATCACGATGTTGTAGAAATAATTGAAGATTTTATTATAAGTGCAAAAAACCGAAATATTGAAGTAGAATTAATAAATCTTTACAGCGATAAACAAGAACAACCCTCACCACGATTTAAATTGGCAAACGGAAATAACAACAAAAAATAATTTAACTATAATTTTATTATGAAATGCCCATTAATAATTTTACAAACCCGGCGGAGATGATTAAAAAGAGCATTCCATCTTCCGCTTTATTAAATATTTTATACAGATGAAAACTTTAACTAAAGAGCTGCAAAGCCAAATTTCACCTCAAGATGCCCTTACCATTTTAGTAAATGGCAATAAAAGATTTACAGAAAACTTAAAAGCGCAACGCAATTTAAAAGACCAAGTCTTAGAAACCAGCAACGGACAATATCCATTTGCAGTAATACACAGTTGTATTGACTCTCGGGTTCCGGTAGAACTGGTTTTCGATCAAGGCATTGGTGATGTTTTTAGCTCTCGTGTAGCCGGAAACATAATTAATGAAGATGTACTAGGCTCCATGGAATATGCATGTAAAGTTGCCGGCTCTAAAATAGTAGTTGTACTGGGACACTCTAAATGCGGTGCCGTTACCTCTGCTTGCAAACATGTTGAGTTAGGAAATATTACCCCATTACTACACAAAATAAAACCTGCTGTAGATTTAATTGCTAAAAACCAAGAACAACTAAACGAAATGCAAATAGAAGAAGTCGCTACATTAAATGTAAACCTCTCTATTGAACAAATTAGAATTGAAAGCCCTATCCTAGCTGAAATGGAAAAAAACGGGGAAATCAAAATAGTAGGTGGTATATACGATGTTTCTACAGGAACAGTAGACTTTTTTGAAGAAGCCAACAGCTAACCTAATTATGAGAAAAATTCTCTTCTGTACATTTATCCTTTTACCAATTACTATCAATGCCCAAGATAACATTGGTAATTGGATAATGTACTTCGGAACCAATAAAATTAGTAATAAACTAAGTATTCATTCTGAAGTACAATTTAGAAACCATACAACCTTCCCTAACAATACCGAACAATGGTTACTGCGTACAGGATTAAACTATCATTTTTCTGAAAAAGCATTTGCAACAGCAGGCTATGCATACATCCCTTCATATGTCTATGAATCTAGCCCTAAAGCACCCGAAAGTGAAGAACATCGTATTTGGCAACAATTTATCCTTATCAACCATTTAGGAAGAGTAAAATTTGAACACCGTTACCGTACAGAACAACGGTGGGTAAATCAAGAATATAAAAACAGGTTTAGATATAGATTAATGATATTCATCCCATTAAATAAACCTAAAATTGAAGAAAGAACTTGGTTTATAGGACTCTATGATGAAATATTTATTAACGATAAAAGTTCTTTCTTTGACCGAAACAGGCTTTACGGAGCGTTGGGTTACCAAATAAACAAAAGCACCTCGCTACAAACCGGTTTGCTTCATCAACAAGTTTCAGATATAGGAAAATGGTATCTACAATTTGCTGTTATTTTTAACACCGATTTTAGAAAAAAAAAGAAAACAGAGTAATACATTTGTAGGCACGCATTTTATTTGCCTAAACAATTTTGCATAACCATTACTCATTTCTTATGAAAGATATTAAAACAACCAATACGCTTTTATTAATAATCATAATTCCGTTGGTGTTTTATTTATTAAAACTATTATCATTTATATTTATTCCGTTAGTGTTCTCTATGTTTATTGCATTACTTTTTCTACCATTAATGCGATGGATGAGTAAAAGAAAAATACCTAAAACACTAAGTATTTTATTGGTTGTGCTAATAATTATCGGAGTTTTATTTGTTGCAAGCGAACTTATACAACTCTCAAGTAAAGAAATACTCGTTTCTAAAAATAGTTTTCTTGAAAAGGCTGAAGTTAAAATTAGTAAATTAATATTAGGCTTTGAACAATTTTTTCATATTGAAGAATCTCGAAAAGAAATGGCAATTGCACAATATTTCAAGGACAATAATTTGATTAAAAATTTTGGGTCAACTCTCGATTTCTTAAAAAACACCATTTCAATGATTTTAATGACGATGTTTTTTACCATTCTGTGGTTAGCAGAATCTGTAAATTTTCAAAAGGTATTAAACAGCACTATTCTTAAGCAAAAACACGCTTCAATTAAAGTTTTTATGAAAGTTGAAAACGAGCTTATTACCTTTATAAAAGTGAAATTTTTCGTGAGTTTGTTTACAGGAATCGGAATTGGTTTAGCCTGTTATTTTTTCGGCGTTAGCTTTCCTATTTTTTGGGGATTATTTGCCTTCTTAATTAATTTTATTCAAATGGTAGGTTCTTTTATTTCAGTAATTTTATTAGCAGTTTTTGCTTTTGTCGAATTAGACCCAAGCAGTACTTTATTCTTTTTTATTCTTTCTATTACCTTGGTTCAAGTATTGTTTGGCGGAATTTTAGAACCGATTTTTATGGGAAAATCTTTCTCCATAAATATTATCACTATTCTTGTTATGCTAATGCTTTGGGGGTTTATCTGGGGAATCCCGGGACTTATTATGTCTATTCCGATTACTGTTTTTGTAAAAATATTACTAGAACAGTATCCAAAAACTAGATTCATCGCTCAATTAATGTCTTAAAAAACTATTGAAAATCTATGTTTGGTTGATAAAAACAGAATCCTAAATAGATAGGTTTTAAGTACGTAATATAAAATTATCTGTAAAAATAAATAAAAAACTCCCAATCTTTTTACAAGAAAGGGAGTTTTATGTACTGAAGGCGGGACTTGAACCCGCACGGACATTACTGTCCATTGGATTTTAAGTCCAACGTGTCTACCAATTCCACCACTTCAGCATCCAATATTTTTGCATGAGCGAAAAACGGGATTCGAACCCGCGACCCCCACCTTGGCAAGGTGATGCTCTACCAACTGAGCTATTTTCGCATTATCAAAACGCTAACCCATCAGCCTCCGGCGGATGATACGCTACAAACCGAACTATATTTGCATCGTTTTACCGCAAAACAACATCTGCTCAGAATAAAAGATATGTACTATCTCACAATTCCAACGGGAAAGCTATTTTCAAAATGTTTTTTTAAAGATCGTTGCTTCTTAACCAAAGCGGATGCAAATTTAAAATATTTCGATTAACTGCAAAGTGTTTTTTTAAAAAATAATCTCACTTTTTAAGTTATTTATTTTTTTTTAATCTAACAGAGGCTTTGGGTTGCAGCATTCTTTTTATTTCATTTAGTTTCATCAGTGCCTCTACCGGAGTTAATGTATCGATATCTATTTCTAATATTTCTTCTCTTAATTCTTCTAATAAAGGATCATCTAATTTAAAAAAACTAAGTTGTAATTCTTCATTAGATAGTTCTTTCATCTTTTCGGTAAGCTCCTCAGATGTGTGTGATTTTTCTAAGCGTTTTAATATTTTATTTGCTCGTTTTAATACTGCTTTTGGCATTCCTGCCATTTTTGCTACGTGTATTCCAAAACTGTGCTGAGAGCCACCCGGAATTAATTTTCGCATAAAAAGAACCGTATCTTTTAGCTCTTTTACTGCTACATTGTAGTTTTTAATTCTAGAAAATGTTTCTGCCATTTCATTAAGTTCGTGATAATGGGTGGCAAATAATGTTTTTGGTTTAGTAGGATGTTCATGCAAATATTCACTTATTGCCCAAGCTATCGATATTCCATCGTAGGTGCTCGTACCTCTACCTATCTCATCTAACAAAATTAAGCTTCTTTCAGAAATATTATTTAAAATACTAGCTGTTTCGTTCATTTCAACCATAAAGGTAGATTCTCCCATCGAAATATTATCACTGGCTCCTACTCGAGTAAAAAGTTTGTCAACAACTCCCATCCGTGCTTCTTGTGCAGGCACAAAACTTCCTATTTGTGCCAATAAAACCAGTAAAGCCGTTTGCCGTAATATTGCCGATTTACCGCTCATATTAGGACCGGTAATCATAATAATTTGTTGGTTTTCTTTGTTCAAGAAAACATCGTTGGCAATAAACGGAGTATCGGGTGGCAATTGTTCTTCAATTACAGGATGTCTTCCTTGTTTAATATCAATCTCAAAGCTATTATCTACAAAGGGTCTGGTATAATTAGATTCTTTGGCTTTTTGAGCAAAACCACATAAACAATCCAATTGGGCAACCAATTGGGCATTTTGTTGAATTGCACTAATAAACTGAAGCATCCAATCAATTAATTTCGAAAAAATTTCTTGCTCCAGTTTTAAAATTTTTTCTTCGGCTCCTAATATTTTTGCCTCATATTCTTTAAGCTCTTGTGTAATGTAACGCTCGGCATTTACCAAGGTTTGTTTTCGTATCCATTCTTCGGGAACTTTATCTTTATGCGTATTACGCACTTCAATATAATATCCAAACACATTATTAGATGCTATTTTTAAAGAAGTGATTCCGGTGCGTTCGGTTTCCCGTTTGAGCATTTGGTCTAAATACTGTTTTCCTCCGGAAGCAATGTTTCTAAGGTCATCTAACTCTTTAGAATAATTAGATGCAATTGCATTTCCTTTTAAAATATTTATTGGTGCTTCTTCATGTAAGGTAGTTTTAATTTTCCGGCGTAACGATTCACATTCTTGAAGTTGTTCGCCGATAATTTTAATGGCATCATTGGTTGCCAAAGAAAGTAAACTCTTAATGGGGACAACAGCTTCTAAAGAGTTTTTTAACTGAACCACTTCTCTGGGGCTAACCTTTGCTGTGGCTACTTTGGAAACCAAACGTTCTAAATCGCCAATTTTTTTTATAGATGCCCTTATTTTTGTATGTATTTCAGTGTTTTTTAGTAAATAACTCACCACTTCGTGTCTTCTAGTTATATCGTCTATGTTTTTTAACGGAAGTGATAACCAACGTTTTAACAATCTTCCGCCCATAGGCGATATGGTTTTGTCGATAACATCTAAAAGTGTTACGGCATTTGGAGAAGTAGAAAAATACAACTCTAAATTTTTTATAGTAAAGGCATCCATCCAGACATAATCGTCTTCGGCAATTCGAGCAATTTTAGTTATGTGTTGTAACTTGTCGTGTCTTGTTTCAGAAAGGTAATGCAATGCTGCACCGGATGCAACAATTCCTGCAGGAATAGATTCAATACCAAATCCTTTTAAGGAAGTAGTTTGAAAATGTTTTAATAATGTCTGTTTTGTATAATCTTCTTGAAACACCCAGTCTTCGAGGTAAAAAACATGAAAATCATTTCCAAATAGTTCTGAAAAAAGGCTGCGATGTTTTTTTGAAAACAACACTTCCGACGGTTTAAAATTTTGCAACAACTTGGCAACATAATCTACAGACCCTTCGGCTGTTAGAAATTCGCCGGTTGACACGTCTAAAAAAGAAACCCCAATGGTTCTTCTTCCTCTATTTTCTTGAAAATGTATAGCAGAAAGAAAGTTGTTTGACTTTGCTTGTAGGATGTCGTCACTTAACGCTACTCCGGGAGTAACAAGCTCGGTAACACCCCGTTTTACTATTTTCTTAGTTTGTTTTGGGTCTTCCAGTTGGTCACAAATTGCAACTCGGCAACCTGCCATTACCAATTTGGGTAAATAGGTGTTTAAGGAATGATGCGGAAAACCGGCTAACTCGGTTTTATCGCCTCCATTATTTCTAGAAGTAAGCGTAATATTTAAAATGCCGGCTGCTCGTATGGCATCTTCGCCAAAAGTTTCGTAAAAATCTCCCACCCGAAACAACAACAACGCATCGGGATACTTTGCCTTAATGGCATTGTATTGTTTCATTAAGGGGGTTACTTTTTTAGCCATAAGCACAAAATTCGTAAACAGCTAAAGTAATTAATTACCACGGGTTAAGAAAACCATAACTATTCCTTTTTTTGATGTTTTTATTAACAATCTGCATCGCTAAAAACAAAAAATCCCACTCTAAGTAAAGAGCAGGATTTATGTGGTACCTCCAGGAATCGAACCAGGGACACACGGATTTTCAGTCCGTTGCTCTACCAACTGAGCTAAGGTACCTTTTGCGGAGTGCAAATATAGCGCAATTTTGTTTTTTGCAAAACAAAAGGTTGAAAATTTATTTTTATCTCTCTCTGTAAAATATTTGACCCGAACTATGATTTCGCTTTGCTCCGGTAACGCTTGACAAACAATTGGTTTCATTCCGTAGTTTTAACACTCCCAATAATGCAAATATCAAGGCTTCTTTATATTCAATTAAAGAAGAGTCGGGAATAACAATAGCGAGTCCTTCCCGTTTTTTAATCATTTCTATTAAATACAAATTGTATGCGCCACCACCCGTAATTAAAATGCGTGACTGCTTCTCAAAAACCGAATTTAGTTGTTTAGCAATATGATGCGTAACCGTGCTTATTTTATCTTCAATAGAGATGCTTGATTTATTCAAAACAGGTAAAAAAAATTCTTTTACCCATTCCAACCCTAATGATTTTGGTGGTTGGTGTTTATAGTATGGCAAGTTGTTTAATTTTAATAAAAGCTGTTGGTTTACAGTTGCATTTCGGGCTATTTCTCCTTTATCATCATACCGAAGTCCTATTTTTTCGCATAAATAATTCAATACAATGTTTGCAGGACAAACATCAAAAGCAATTCTTTTTCCTAGTTTTTCAAAAGAAACATTTGCAAATCCGCCCAGATTCAAACAATAATCATACTCGCTAAAAAGTAATTTGTCGCCAATAGGTACTAACGGAGCTCCCTGACCGCCAAATTGAACATCTTGCACTCTAAAATCGCATACCACTGTTTGATTTATTGAAGAAACTAAGGTCGGTAAATTTCCTATTTGTAAGGTTATTCCTCTTTCAGGTTGATGAAAAATGGTATGTCCGTGACTACAAACCGCATCTAAATTTTGAATAGAATACTTTTTAATAAACTGAAGAATAACACCCGAAAGATAATGAGTGTAATCTTTATCTAACTGTGTTATTTCTTTTTCTGAAAGCGAAATAGCTTCGCTTAATCTTTTTTTCCAAAAAGAAGAATACTCAATTGTTTCAGCTTCAAGTAAGGAATATTGCCATTTTCCGTTTGTTACTCTAAATGCTACTTCGGCTATATCAATTCCATCTAGCGAAGTACCGGACATGACACCCAATACGTGGTAATAATTTTTCAAATTTATACTTTTTCAAATGCTAAATTACATATTTTGTTTTTGTATGCCCTAAAACGATTTAGTTTTACATGTTTTGGTATTTAAAAGCGAATCAATACCTTTGTGTCTCTTAATTTTGTTACAACTTGTAAATAACTTTTCTCAATGGATTTTAGCCTTACCGAAGAACACCTTATGATACGTGATGCGGCACGTGATTTTGCAAAAAACGAATTGCTTCCCGGAGTAATTGAACGCGATACCAAACAAGAATTTCCGGCTCAACAAATTAAAATGATGGGTGAATTAGGATTTCTGGGAATGATGGTTGACCCTAAATATGGCGGAGGCGGAATGGATACCTTGTCGTATGCCATTGCTATGGAAGAAATTTCAAAAATAGATGCTTCGGCAAGCGTAGTGATGTCTGTTAACAATTCGTTAGTTTGCTACGGATTAGAAAAATACGGAACCGAAGAACAAAAACAAAAATACCTAACCAAATTAGCGACAGGTGAAAAATTAGGTGCTTTTTGCTTGAGCGAACCCGAAGCCGGAAGCGATGCTACTTCGCAAAAAACCACAGCAATTGATAAAGGAGACCATTTTATTTTAAACGGAACCAAAAACTGGATTACCAATGGCGGAAATGCCGATTATTATTTGGTAATTGCCCAAACTCATATAGAAAAAGGACATCATGGAATTAACGCATTAATTGTTGAAAAAGGGTGGGAAGGTTTTGAAATTGGACCCAAAGAAGATAAGCTGGGAATACGAGGAAGCGACACACACTCACTTATATTTAATGATGTAAAAGTACCTAAAGAAAATAGAGTTGGCGAAGATGGTTTTGGTTTTAAATTTGCGATGAAAACCCTTTCGGGAGGAAGAATTGGTATTGCCTCACAAGCATTGGGTATTGCTGCCGGAGCATACGACTTAGCACGTGAATATTCTAAAGTGCGGAAAGCCTTCGGTACCGAAATTTGCAACCACCAAGCCATCGCATTTAAACTTGCCGATATGCATACAAATATAGAAGCTGCCAGACATTTGGTTTATAAAGCTGCTTGGGATAAAGATCAAGGAAATAACTACGACATGAGTAGTGCAATAGCAAAACTCTTCGCCTCACAAGTAGCGATGGACACTACGGTTGAAGCCGTACAAATACACGGTGGTAATGGCTATGTAAAAGAATATCACGTAGAGCGACTGATGAGGGATGCTAAAATCACCCAGATTTACGAAGGCACCAGCGAAATTCAAAAAATTGTTATCTCAAGAGGATTGCTAAGAGATTAGAGAAATCATTACTTTAATAATATTAAAAAAGTCACTAGTTTTTTAGTGACTTTTTTTATTGACTGAACAGGCTTCTCGTCTTTTTTGCTTAAAATTGTCTATAAAATTCCTATTTGTAGCCTACAACCACTGCTATTTGAACAATACTCAATAAGAATGAGCCGATAAAATTTGCTTTATCGCTCAAAATATGATTAAATTTGAGCGATAAATAATAAAGATACAGCCCAAATGTCAAACGTTCACTGGAATTGGTTACTGAAAAATTGGCCTCAATTCACTTATGATAAGGAAATTCTTGTCGAATTAGAGCAGACATTTATTCAAAATAGTGGAACAGTAGTTGGTGCATTAAAACATATTACTGCTGATTCTAAAGATGATTTATTAGTAGAAATATTAAGTAACGAAGCTATTAAAACTTCCGAGATTGAAGGCGAATTTTTAAACAGAGATAGTGTTCAATCATCCATCAAAAGAAATTTAGGATTAAACGTTGAAAAACGAAAAGTATCCCCTGCCGAATATGGAATCGCAGAAATGATGGTGGATTTATATCTAAATTACAGCAAACCATTATCACACAAACAGCTTTTTGAATGGCACAAAATGATAACCAACGGAAGACGTGATTTAACAACTATTGGAGCGTATAGAACTCATACAGAGCCAATGCAAGTGGTTTCAGGTAGAATAGACCGGCCTAACATACATTTTGAAGCACCACCGTCAGCAAAAATTCCGCGAGAAATGAAGCAATTCATTACGTGGTTTAATGACGTACATACGAAAAAAAATGAATTAGATAGGTTTCCGCTAATTAAATCGGGAATTGCTCATCTATATTTTGTAAGTATTCACCCTTTTGAAGATGGAAATGGACGCATTGGACGCGCTATTGCCGAAAAATCTATTGCTTTAAGCATCAAGAAACCTACACTAATTTCTCTTTCTTATACTATTGAAGCCAATAAAAAAGATTATTATACTTTTTTAGAAAACAACAATAAAACTTTAGAAATCACCGATTGGCTGACTTATTTCGGAAAAACTATTTTAGATGCTCAAAATAACACGATAAAACTAATTGATTTTATCATTAAAAAAGCCAAGTTTTTCAACCGCTATTCAACCCAATTAAACGACAGACAACTAAAAGTAATTAAACGGCTTTTTGAAGCAGGTCATACTGGTTTTAAAGGCGGTTTAAGTGCGAAAAACTACGTAAAAATTGCCAAAACATCCGAATCTACTGCAACTAGAGATTTAGCAGATTTAGTTAAAAAAGAAATTTTAACTAAAACAGGAATATTCAAAAGCACTCGTTATTCACTAAACATTCAATAGATTTAACAAACAAAACTGTTGAAATAGAATAATTTCCTTTTACAATATTCTTACACTTACACGTGATATTAATATTAATTAGAGTAACACAAAAAAAAACCTCTCGTTTCCGAAAGGTTCATTCTTACTGTGCGGGCGGAGAGACTCGAACTCTCACACCTCGCGGCACTAGATCCTAAGTCTAGCGTGTCTACCAATTCCACCACGCCCGCATAATCCCAATAAATATCGGGATGCAAATATAAACAAGATTTGTAATTTACAAAGAAACTATTTCTAAAAATTCATCCTTTTTAGTACCTTAGCCTACTTCAAAAAAATCTAACTATGAAAAGTGCCAAACCTTATATACAAGAAAACAAAGATCGATTTCTTAACGAACTTATTGAGTTACTAAAAATACCTTCCATTAGTGCCGACCCTTCCTATAAAGAGGATGTGTTAAAAACTGCCGAAGCGGTAAAAAAGGCACTTGAAAATGCCGGATGTGACACGGTAGAAATTTGTGAAACTCCCGGATACCCCATTGTTTATGGTGAAAAAATAATTGACAAAACCCTTCCCACCGTTTTGGTTTACGGTCATTATGATGTACAACCGCCGGATCCGTTAGAACTTTGGGACAGCCCGCCGTTTGAACCCGTGATTAAAAAAACAAAAACACATCCCGATGGAGCCATTTTTGCCCGAGGAGCTTGTGATGACAAGGGACAAATGTATATGCACGTGAAAGCATTAGAGTATATGACCTCAACCAACCAACTCCCTTGTAACGTAAAATTTATGATTGAAGGTGAAGAAGAAGTGGGTAGCTCCAGTTTGGGTTGGTTTGTAAAACGAAATCACGAAAAACTTACCAACGATATTATTCTTATTAGCGATACCGGAATGATTGCTAAAGATGTTCCATCTATCACAACCGGTTTGCGAGGCTTAAGTTATGTTGAAGTGGAAGTAACAGGTCCCAACCGCGATTTACACAGCGGACTTTATGGAGGAGCTGTGGCTAACCCCATTAATATTTTAGCAAAGATGATTGCTTCACTTCACGATGAAAATAACCGTATTACAATCCCCGGATTTTATGATAAAGTAGAAGAATTAACCAAAGCGGAAAGAGCCAAAATGGCTGAAGCTCCTTTTAGTTTAGAAAATTATAAAAACGCGTTGGATATTGCCGATGTGTATGGTGAAAAAGGATATACTACTAATGAACGAAATTCTATTCGTCCGACACTTGATGTAAACGGAATATGGGGCGGTTATATTGGCGAAGGAGCCAAAACAGTAATTCCTAGTAAGGCGTATGCTAAGATAAGTATGCGATTGGTTCCTAATCAAGATTGGGAAGAAATCACCCAATTGTTTACAAATCATTTTGAAAGCATTGCTCCCAGAGCAGTAAAAGTTAAAGTAACACCACACCACGGAGGGCAAGCCTATGTTACACCCATAGACTTTATAGGATATAAAGCAGCCGAAAAAGCCTACGAAAAAACCTTTGGTAAAACACCTATTCCACAACGAAGCGGAGGTAGTATTCCTATTGTTGCGTTATTTGAAAAAGAACTCAAAAGCAAAACCATCTTAATGGGATTTGGTTTGGATAGTGATGCCATTCATTCACCTAACGAACATTACGGAATATGGAATTACTTAAAAGGAATTGAAACCATCCCGCAGTTTTTTCATTTTTTCACAGAATTGAAAAAGTAATAATACAAGGAATTATTTTATAGTCTAAAATAACATTTAAAAAAAAGGCTTTCTGCTTAAGATCTCAGAAAGCCTTTTTACTTTTTCCGGTTTCTAATATTATATTTTCTTAACATATTTAGTAATAATCACTATATGTTGCCCATCTACTTTACCTTCAATATATTCTGCATTATCTCTATCTAAAGAAATACGTCTTACGGCAGTACCTTGCTTAGCAACCATACTAGAACCTTTTACTTTAAAGTCTTTTATTAAAACTACCGAATCTCCAGCCTCTAGAACCACGCCGTTTACATCTCTGTGTACAATCGCATCTGTTTTATCTTTGGCGTCACCGGCTGCAGCAGCCCATTGTAGCTCATCTTCTTCCAGATACATCATATCCAATAAATCTTGTGCCCAACCCGTATCTATTAGTCGGTGTAACATACGCCAAGACATAACTTTTACAGCAGGCTCAGTACTCCACATACTATCGTTTAAGCAACACCAATGGTTTGGGTCTCTTTTGTCTTTATCATCAAACTGCTCTTTACACGTATTACAGACCAAAATACTTGCTTCTAATACGTTTTTGGTTGAAGCAGGAACTTCATATACACTTAAATTTTCGGTACTTCCACACAATTCACATGCAGAATCGCTACGTTGTTTTAGTTGTCTTCCTATACTCATAGGTATCACCCTTTTATAAAGGTGCGTTTTTTATAAATCCCTATAAAACAAATTTGCTGTTAAAAAGGAATCATTATTAATTAAAATTCTATTTTTCGCAAAGATAAAAACCTAAAGGAGACTTGCTTACTAAAATTTTCAGAAAAAATATATTTCTCTACACTTGTAGAATTAATATTTTTATTCTATGTTTGTAGAACAAAAATAGAATTATATCAAAAAAAGGGAAATTATGAAATTATCTAAATCTGAAGAACAATTAATGAATTATTTATGGAAATTTAATACTTCTACAATGAAAAATTTGGTAAATGCATATCCAGAACCTAGACCTGCAATTACAACCATTGCCACATTATTAAAACGTATGCAAGACAAAAAATATGTTGGTTATAAGCAAATAGGCAGAAGTCGCGAATATTTTCCAGTTGTAAAAAAAGAAGATTATTTTTCAAACCATGTAAATGATTTAATAAAAAAATTTTTTAATAATAGCGCCTCACAATTTGCTTCTTTTTTTACTAAAAAAACAGACTTAAGTAAAGAGGAGTTAGAAAAACTAAAGATACTTATTGATAATGAAATAAAGAAAAAATAAATATGTTAATCTATTTACTGAAATCAGGTTTGTGCTTAGGCTTGTTATTTTTGTTTTATAAAATTCTTTTAGAAAGAGAAAACATGCATCATTTTAAACGTTTTTTCCTACTATATATATTGCCGGTTTCATTTCTTATTCCTGCATTAATT
>WFXA01000090.1 GCA_015490835.1 Flavobacteriaceae bacterium
CAAAAAACAGTAATTACGTAAACATAATTGACAAAACCCGAAGCACGGGTAGCGTTCTCAAACCTTTTTTATTTGCGGCGTTAATGAATTCGGGCGATTTGCTACCCAATACACTGGTTGCCGATGTACCTACCGTAATTAACGGGTATAGTCCGGAGAATTTTAATAGGCAATACTCGGGGGCTGTCCCGGCAAGTGTTGCTTTGGCGCATTCGTTAAACATTCCGGCAGTAAGAATGTTAAGACAATACGGTCTGCAACGATTTTACAATAAACTTCAAAAAATGAATTTTAAATCTGTAAACAAACCCGCAAATTATTACGGACTTTCTTTGATTCTGGGTGGTGCCGAAAGTTCTTTATGGGAGATAACTTCGGCTTATGCTGCTTTTGGAGCAACTGTGATGAATTTTAACAATACCTCAAGCGAATACCGTAAAAACGAATTTACCAATCCAACTTTTATTAAAAATGAAAAGATTAATTATGGTAAGATAATTAGAAAACCTCCCGTATTTAATGCAGGAGCTGTTTACCAAACTTTAGAAGCCCTGCAACACGTAAATCGTCCTCAGGGAGAAGAAAATTGGAGTTTTTATAACGAAACCCAACCCATTGCTTGGAAAACCGGAACCAGTTTTGGGTTTAAAGATGCTTGGGCAGTAGGTGTTACACCCCAATTTGCCATAGGTGTTTGGGTAGGAAATGCAGACGGAGAAGGACGTCCCGGTCTTACCGGACTCCAAGCGGCAGCCCCAGTATTATTTGATGTGCTTCACGCAATGCCCAATTCAGGTTCTTGGTTTGCTATCCCGTATGATGAAATGAAAGAAGCAATTGTTTGTAGCAAAAGTGGTTATTTGGCAGGTGTTTATTGTGACGAAACATATAAACAATGGATTTCTGTTAACGGAAGTCAAACAAAATCATGTCCTTTTCATCATCGAGTAATGTTAGATGCCTCAAAACAGTTTAGAGTGAACTCCTCTTGTTATGAAATTTCTGAAATGATACCTGAAAATTGGTTTTCGTTACCTCCTGTATTAGAATATTATTACGCTCCAAACCATCCCGAATACAAACCACTTCCTCCTTTTAAACAAAAATGTTTTATGGAAGGAGAGAAGATTATGGACGTAATTTTTCCGAAAAAAAACGAAGCTATTTTACTTCCTAAAACATTTAGCGAAACAACCGGAGAAGTTATTTTTAAGTTGGCGCATCAACACCCGGAAACAACGGTTTATTGGTATTTAGATTCTTATTATTTAGGAAGTACAAAAAGTTTTCACGAAATAGCCATAAAACCCAAACCCGGAACCTATACACTAACCGTAACAGACTCTGAAGGAAACGAACTAAAACAAACCGTAGAAATAGTTATAACAGAATAAAATCTACAAAAAAAGATTGGTAACTAATCAGTCTATAAACTGAAATTCAAATTTAGTGATAAGGGAAAGACCAACCAAGACATTCAATCCATTTTTAATTGTAGTATCTATTATCGATCGTATTTTGGCAAAATTTTGTACCGACTGTTCTTTTTTAAATTGCCCCGATATTTTTTGTTTTACTTTTACGTTTCGTATGGCACTTTCTGACGCATTGGCTCAGACCCCTATTAATCGGACTTTAACCTTTTTGAATTACAGGTTAACAAAGTGAAATACATCCTTTCTCCTTTTAAAAGGATTTTTTTCTTAATTTCAACTTTATCATATTTAACATTATTATTTTCAGAAAATAAAATTTGACTTATCTTTTTTTTAAATTTTAAAGTATCAATTAAAAAAGAAAAATGATTCTTTTTAAGAACAGCAATATTTGTTGTGTTAGTATATGTTTGTGTTCCTTTACAAGAAAATAATAATACTAGAATTCCAAAGTAAAAAACTCTTTTTTTCATTTTATATATTTACTCCCTTTCCTTTAAAAAGAAAGGGAGTAGTAATTATTTTTTTTACAAATATGGCACAACTAATTAATAACCAACACTATGTAAAGCAAGAAAAAAAATTAATCATACAAGAAGAAAATTCCCCTTTTTTAACAGAAAAAAACCGTGTTTAAAATAAACAGGTAAGTTTTAGATTATTAATTTAGTACCTACAAAGTTGCCCTCGCTTCTTCTTTCTGAAACCTTGCAGGATACTTTTCATAATCTACCTGTCGACAGACAGGCTCACAAACTCACAAACTCACACCTCAAAATTCATAATTCGTAATTCGTAATTCGTAATTCGTAATTCGTAATTCTTAATTCTTAATTCTTAATTCTTAATTCGTAATTCATTTTCCATTATCTTTGCCTTTCTCTATAAAAATAAAATGGTAGACATCACACATAAAAATAATACATTACGGGTTGCTACGGCACGAGCCATTGTAAAAGTAAGCAAGCAAGAAACCATAGATGCGCTTAAAAACAATACAGTCCCTAAGGGCAATGTATTTGAAATGAGTAAAGCCGCCGGTTTGTTAGGCGTAAAAAAAACACCCGATTTACTACCCGATTGCCATCCGTTACCTATAGAATTTACCGGTATCGATTTTGAAATTAACCAATTGGAAATTGTCATTACCATTACCGTAAAAACCATTTATAAAACTGGCGTAGAGGTAGAAGCTATGCACGGTGCCAGTGTGGTAGCACTTACAATGTATGATATGCTAAAACCCATAGACAAAAGAGTTGAAATTTACCATATAAAACTCCTTCGTAAAAAGGGCGGAAAATCCAGTTTTAAAAACCGGTTTAGAGTGTCTTTAACGGCTGCGGTGCTAGTTTGTTCCGATAGTATTTCTGCAGGCGAAAAGGAAGACAAAGCTGGGAAATCCGTTTGTGAAAAACTGGAAGAAAGCAGTGTATCGATTTCTTCTTACGAGATTATCCCGGATGAAAAAGAACTCATTCAACAAAAAGCAAAAACCTATAGCCAAAAAGGAATAAACATTATTATATTTACAGGAGGCACCGGATTATCACCTCGCGATGTTACTCCGGAGGCTATTGTTCCTTTACTTGACCAACGTATTCCGGGTATTGAAGAAGCCATTCGCAATTACGGGCAAAACCGTACACCTTATGCTATGCTCTCACGTAGCGTTGCCGGAATTATGGGTAAAAGTTTAATCTTAGCCCTTCCGGGATCTACCAATGGTGCAAGAGAATCGATGGATGCTGTTTTTCCGTCGGTGATACATCTTTTCGGAATTTTAAAAGGAGGAGGACATAACCAATGAGAAACTAACCAGTTTCAAATATAGACAATTTTTTATGGCAAAGGCATTAAAAATTATTGTTTACTATGACGGCAGATTCAACAAGCAAATGCAACACTATGAAAAAATAAGTCTTTCGGATTCTTAAAGTTTAAGTTCTTCCTTGGTCTTCTGTCAATAGTTTCCTGTTGTTCGCCATGAAATTTTTCAAAACCAAATATTAATTTTAATTTTTTTTCTGCTGTAAATCTGTCTAAAACTCTATTTTGACTATATGGTGACTATCTTATTTAAAACTTCCAACGCTTTTTTCACTCCTGTTATCTCTTCAAAAGTAATAATTAATCGCAAACCATTTCGGGATTGTTTTTTCTTTTTATCTTGCTGGCAATATTTTTTATAAAAAACGATTGAAAAATCTAACAATATATCTTTTTTTAATTCTCTTTACTGCTTCTGTATTCTCCCAAAGCAAAAGCGAAATGGCTGTTTATAATATAGGTTTGGGTAGTGTTTTTGGAGGTATTGGAGCTGTTATTAATAAAAAACCCTCTAACCCCACTATATGTTTGGTACAAAAAATCTAAAGATTTTAATAATACCGAATACGAATTCAATATAGTTCAATTTCAAGTTTTCTCATCGAACTATTTTATATTTTAGAATAGGTATAAGCTATTTATCGTCTAACATCTTTCTTAAAAATTGAATTTCATTCTTTAATTCTTCTATTCTACTTTCATAAAGCTTTTTTAATTCTTCAGGAAAATTATTGTAAAAATTTTTAAATTTTCCTGATTGAGTACAATTATTAAATATTAAACTATCATCAAAGGAGACCAGATCTATTGGGTCAATTTCTAAAACTTGAGCAATCTCGGAAATTTTTTTCCAATCTAATTTAATTTCTTCCCTCTCAAGTTTACTATATGCACGTTGAGATATATTTAGTTTATGAGCCATATAATCTTGAGAAAAGCCTTTTAACTCTTAATTTTAGGACCGATAGTTTTTTCCATAATGCAATATTTAGAACTAAAATGAGCTGATTTATAACTTTTTTTGTATAACACAAACAAAAATAATGTTAATATTTGTTAAAATCTTTAAAATACTTTAATTATGAAAAATTTATTTTTAATTTTATTAATCACCTTGTTATTGGGTGCTTGCTCTAAAGACAATACAACTATTAAAACAGAAATGGAATAAAATGTAACGAGGATAATAGAAAAAAACATTAATGATGATGAGGTAAACATTGGTAGATCTGTTAACTTTGATCAAGGAATTGAAGAATACACTATTATTGAATTTTTTAGCAAAAACAATAGTGGTTTTATTGTTATGGACAACAATTATAATGTTTTGTATAAGGTAATTAAAAGTGAAAATATCTTAACAATAAATAATTATGTTGAAGTTACAACAGATATTTTAAAAGCAGATAATAATATTTCGTTTGATGTTTTTAAATGGGTAAGCGAAATCAAAGAAAACCCTATAGAAACAAACAATAGAAAATTTTGGGGATGGAGTTGTGGAGACGCTTGGACATTACCAAATGGACAATGTTATGTAAGTTGTTGTTATTATATATTTTGGGGTCAGGTATATTGTAATATATATGGATGTGGCGGATTACCCGGAAATCAACAACCATAGTACTTTTATGCTTTTATAAATAAATAAAATATTATAAAAATTTTGTTTAAACTTGTTATTAATTATAACCTCTTACTATTTGTCATTCTTTCACAAGGTATTTTATCGCAAACTATAAAGGTATACGATAAAATTTCAAAAAAGCCTTTACCTTTTTCGGCTATTTTCATGAAAGAATCGGGATTATATTCTGATGAAGAAGGCAATTTTAGTTTAAATTCAATAAAATCCGACACTATTACCGTGAAGTTTTTTGGGTATAATGATTTGGTAATAGAAAAAAACAAAATAAAAGATACTTTATTTTTAACGCCTAAGATTGAACAATTAAATGAAATTGTTATAAAAGCCTCGAAAGCAAATAAAATTTTTGTTGATTTTTCTAAATCAGCCAAATCGTTTGGAAGTCTCCCTCTTTTTGGAGGAAACGAAATCATTACAAAAATCAATCTTTCTCTAAAAGATTCTATTTTACTAGAAGAGGTAATCATACCCTTACAAAAATTAAAAAAGCTTGAAGGTATGGGAGCTACTAATGCTTTTGTAAGATTAAATGTTTATTCTGTAAATAAAAAAAACAACCTTATAAAAATGTTTTCTTCAGATCCAAAAAAAATAAATATTAATACTAATAATATTGTTGTTTGGGATTTAACAAAAAATGAAATTAATCTACTCGGTGATAGGTTTGCCTTAGGTTTAGAATGTATTAAAATTAATCCTAAAGCTAAAGAATCTAATTTTTTAAGAG
>WFXA01000091.1 GCA_015490835.1 Flavobacteriaceae bacterium
ACAATTGTCCATAATTGAAAAACATACATTCCTATGGGTGCTAAAATAGCCCAATACCACCAATGTTTACAAGTAAAGAACCAAATGAGCAATAATAAAATCGGGACAACTTTGCCAACTAAAAACCAAGCAAAAATGTACCAACTCTTATATCCTGTATGCCATTCAAAAAAAGAAGTTTTCCAAACTTGTGAAGCTGGAAAACTTTTATATAAATAAAATAAAAAAGGTGTCGATAAGATAAGAAGAAAGACAATGGTTCCACCTATAACTTGCTTTTTACCTCTTTTTTTCTTTTTAGAATTTTTATCCGATTCCTGGGACAAAGTCGATGTCAGTTCCTTTAACTTGTTGTGGTGTGTTTTCATCTTCTATATTTTCGGGAGTACAAGATACAAAAAAAGTGGCTCCTAAAATTGCTGCGATAAAAAATAGTTTTGTAGTTTTCATAATGTTGTTGTTTTTTGTGTGATTTGTAGTACAAAGCTAAAACAAAGAAACTTATCCACAGAAAAAAAGATATTTGTACATTTGTAAGTTTTTTCACAAACCTACTATGTATATCTGCTATATTAGACGATAATCCTGTGCATTATGCAAACATGTATGTAATTTTCTATTTTTTTTATCGTATAGGTACTATTTGTAAAGTTCTACTTCCGTTTGTTTGATTGGTTATTATTAGTTTTGTATAGTCTTGTGGTAACAAGGGTGTAATGACTTGTGGCCACTCTATAAATGTAAAATTCCTGTTATTTAAATACTCCTCGATTCCTATACTTATTGCTTCATTAAAAGTTTTTATTCGGTAACAATCTATATGGTTAATTAGTAAACTTGTATTAATTTTATATTGGTTAACAATACTATAAGTAGGACTGGTAACCTCATCTACCACACCAAGTTCTTTAGCTAACTCCTTAATAAGCGTTGTTTTACCCACTCCCATTTCGCCATAAAACAAAAATAATTTGCTTGAAGATGCCTCTAAAATAGTTTTAGCAATAGCAGGCAAATCTTGTATGTTATAGCTATATTCCATCTATGGGATGCGAATATAATAACTAAATTTTATAAAAAATATAAAATTCGACCAAATGCATAAAAGTAGGATAAGTCGCACTTTTTTAATCAAAACGAAGGTATGTTGCATCGTTATTGCCGGATTTCCAATTAAAAAATATAAAAATCAAATTCATTTTAAATCATTCTACTCCCATTCTAGTATTGCTCGTATGGGGAAATGATCAGACGAGGTGTAAGGCAGTGTTTTAAAACTTAAAACAGAAAATTCAGAGGAAGCAAAAATATAATCGATTCGCATTGGGTAATTATCAAAATTATACGTGGTTCCCAGTCCGTTTCCGGCTTCTACAAAAGCATCGTTCATATCATTTTTTAAAATTCTATAGACATACGAAAAGGGTGTGTTATTAAAATCACCGGCAATTATTGTAGGATATTTATATTTTTCAAAATCTTTTTTAATAAGTAGTGCTTGTTCTTGTTGTAATGTAAAAGCTTTTCCTATTCGTTTTATGAGCTGTTCTTTATTTTGTTGTTCTATTGATGAAACTGATGGACTAATACCCAGCGATTGCAAATGCAGGTTATAAACACGAATGGTATCATTATTAATTAACACATTGGCATACAAAGCATTATTATTAGAGTGTTTAAAATCGAAAGCTCCTTTGTCTAGCAACGGAAAGTTAGAAAAAATAGCATGTCCTAACTTATTAGCGCCTTCAAAATGCACGTATTTATACTTAAAAGAAGAAAAATCTACATTCGTATCGGCATAATATTCTTGAATGCAAAAAATATCGGGCGATTGTTCTTTCAGCAATCGGGTTATAACTTTTGAAGCATCTTGCTTTGGACTTTTCTCGTAAGCATTAAACAATCTTACATTAAACGATACGATGGTGAGCTTCTTATTTTTTGAAGGTTTTTGAACAGACGAAAATTTATAAAAAGAATTAAAATAAAAAAAAGAAACAAACAAAACCGAAAATGACAATAGAAACCTTCGGTTAAACCGTAGCAACCAATACAAAACAAATAGTAAGTTAAATAAAATTAAAGGCGACACCAGTAAACTTAAGACTGCTATTTTAGGAAAAGACTTGGGAGGAACGTAGGGTAATAAAAAAGAAAACAGCAAAGCCAGCGCAACAAAAACATTTAGTACGTAAATTATTTTTCCGAAAAGCCCCAACTTTTTCAATCCGTTTGTTTTAAACTATTTTACTATTGTTAAACCTTAATCTTTACCTGCTTTAAATAAAAATTCTTTTTCTTTTTTTGTTAAACTATCGTAACCGCTTTTTGCAATTTTATCTAAGATAGCATCTACTTTTTTTTGTTTCTCGCTATCAAAAGAACGTTTATTCCGGCTTTGTGTTGTACGGTACACTTTTTTAAAAGGTCTTTTCTTTTTGGGTTTAGTTCTATTTTCTACCCAAAAAAGAATGTTCTCAAACCAGTTACCTATATCATTCCCTTTTTTTAAGTTAATGGCGTAAACATAGCCAAATAATGCTCCTCCCAAGTGGGCTAACATGCCGCCCGGATTCACATTTGATGTTAATTGTAAAATATCCAATACAACAATAGCCACCCCTATATGCCATAATTTAATAGAAAAAGTAAAAACGCGCATCTTTGCTTCGGGAGTATAAGCTGCGATAAATATCATAATAGCTCTTACAGCAGCCGAAGCTCCTATTAAATGCCCCGAATAGTTAGAAAATACCGGAAAGATAGAATATGAAATAAGGTAAAGCAAACCTCCTGCCAAAGCTCCTAATAAATAAATAGACAAAAAACGTCTTTGCGAAAACAGGTTTAATACATAACTTCCAAACCAATACAAGACAACCATATTCCAAAACAAATGCCAAAAACCAAAATGCAAAAAGCTATACGTTATCAATGACCAAGGCTGTAAAATAACTTTTGAAAAACTATCGGGCAACGAAAACCAAGACATTAAATTTGAAGCAGTTAACCTAAACAAAAAAGCTGCTAAATTTAATGCCAAAAAAACAATTGTATTAATAACGATAATTTTGGTAACGGTTGTAGCTGTTTTAAACTGATACTTTAGTGAGTCGGTATTCAACATTTAATATTTTAAATTAGTAATTTTGTTAGCTTCCCAAAACGGGATGGATACAAACAATAAACAAAAGTATGAAAATTAAACTCCTTGCCATAGGCAAAACAAACGATAAAAATTTAATTCAGCTTATTGCTACGTACCAAAATAGACTTCAGCACTACTTACCATTTGATATTGAGATTATTCCGAGTGTAAAAAAAAATAAAAATAGCTCAGAAAACCAGCAAAAAAAAGAAGAAGGAATGTTGTTTTTAAAACGTTTTGCTAAATCGGATCAAGTTATTTTATTAGATGAAAAAGGAAAACAACATACTTCTGTTGAATTTTCTCATTTTTTACAGAAAAAAATGAATAGCGGATGCAAAACGCTTGTATTTTGTATAGGAGGACCCTACGGATTTAGCGATGAAATGTACCAACGTGCAAACGGAAAACTTTCACTGTCAAAAATGACCTTTTCCCACCAAATGGTACGTTTGTTTTTTATAGAGCAACTTTATCGCGGGTTTAGTATTTTAAAAGGCGAACCCTATCATCATGAGTAATAAATACAATCGTATTCAGGACTGTTTTTATATATTAATTGTATCCAAATCTTTTTAACTGCCGATCATTATTTCGCCAATTTTTGTTCACTTTTACAACTAATGCCAGATGTACTTGCTTTCCGAAAAATTTTTCTAAGTCTTGTCTAGCTTCAACTCCTACCCTTTTTATAGCTTTCCCTTTATGCCCGATAATAATGCCTTTTTGTGTTTCGCGCTCGACAAATATGACGCTTCTAATTCTAATTATTTTTTCTTCTTCAAAAAACTCTTCGGTCTCTACCTCAACAGAATAGGGTATTTCTTTTTTGTAATGCAACAGGATTTTTTCACGAATTATTTCGTTTACAAAAAAACGTTCGGGTTTGTCTGTAAGTTGATCTTTGGGATAAAATGGCGGTGATTCGGGAAGTAGTTCAATAATTCGATTAAACACTTCTTTTACTCCAAAATTTTCTAGTGCCGCAATAGCAAAGATTTCTGCATTTGGCACTTTATTCTGCCAGTGTTTTAATGCTTCGGAAAGTAATTCTTCGTTGGCTTTATCAATTTTATTAAGCAATACCAAGACAGGTATTTTAGAGTGTTTAATTTTTGAAAAAAAAGCCTCATCCTTTAATTCTCTTTCACCAATTTCAACCATATAAAGCAATACATCGGCATCTTCAAAAGCAGAAGAAACAAAGTCCATCATACTTTCTTGTAGCGCATAAGCAGGTTTAATGATTCCCGGAGTATCGCTTAAAATTACTTGAAAATCTTCTCCGTTTACAATTCCCAGAATTCGGTGACGAGTGGTTTGCGCTTTGGATGTAATTATTGAAAGACGTTCTCCAACAAAGGCATTCATCAAGGTGCTCTTTCCTACATTTGGATTTCCGATGATGTTAACAAATCCGGCTTTATGTGGCATAAAAAAAATTTAGATAGAGATTAATAAAAATTTAAAAAATAATTGCAAAGGTATGACATAGAAGTGATTTAAACGTTTTAAACCAAATTATACCTATTCTTAACATAAAATAGTCCAAAACTATTTTATATTTTAGAATGGTTAATGCCGTTACAGAATGAAAATAGTTCAATGAGAGAACTTGAAATTGAACTATATTGAATTCGTATTCGGTATTAACACGAAAAATTCACAATGTTTTTAAACAAATAAGCAATGCCAACACATTTGTGTATTTAAAAAACATCACGATACTATTCGGACGGTTTCTCGCATTTATCTATATACCATAGCGTAATCGTATAATTCATTTCGTTTTATATGAAAAATGCG
>WFXA01000092.1 GCA_015490835.1 Flavobacteriaceae bacterium
AATACCGGAAGTTTTAGCCACATTTGATGTTTTGGCTTTGGTTTCTAAAAACGAAGGATTGCCGGTTACTTTATTGGAGGCTATGGCGTGTGGTGTTCCGGTTCTATCTTCCGATTCGGGAGGTGGAGCAAGGTATATTGTAGGAGCGAATCAAGGTGGTTTTATTTTTACTTCGGAAGAAGATTTTATTTCAAAAATTAAACTGTTGCTCTCTAATCCTGAAATTAAAAATAAACTTTCGGAAAAAGCAATACAGCGAGTACAAAATAATTTTACCTTGCAAGCTGAAGTTTCGGCTTATGAGCGGTTGTATAAAAAACTAATTTGAAAAAATACAATAAACATATTATCATCACCGGTTCGGCTCGTAGCGGTACCAGTTGGTTATGCGAACTTATGGCGAGGCAACATAGATACCGGTTATTGTTTGAACCCGAACACGAATTTCAAACAAAAAAAGGACATTTACTTTGCGATAAACTAATCACTAATAGAAATGAAACCCAAGAAATAAAAAAATATCTCACAAAAGTATTTTTAAACCGAATAGACAACGATTGGATTGCCCAGCACAGCAACCGGAAATTTAAAAGGCACTTACTGCCTTTTATTCCCAAAAAATACATCATTAAATTTGTTAGAGCAAATCTTTCTGCTCATTATATGAATGAAAAATTTCGTATTCCGGTAATTTATATAGTTAGAAATCCCTACGATGTAATTGCCTCACAAAAGCGGGTTAAATTTCCTTGGCTGTTTAATTTGAGTTATTTTCAAGAACAAGAAGAGTTGGTAGCACTCATAAAAGAAAAAGTTGGTTTTGATATTACTAAAAACTCGTATTCAGATATAGAGAAATTAACCATTCGTTGGTGTATAGAAAATGTTGTTCCGCTTCAATTAAAAGGTGATTTTGTAAACAAAGCAAAAGTGGTTAAATACGAAGATTTAAAAGGAAACTTTGATGTTTTTAAGCAACTGGCAACAGCGTTTAGTGTAGATCTTCATCCTAAAATTGAGAACTATTTCTTAAAACCATCTAGTAAAACACACCCGAAAAGTACAATTATAAAAGGAAAACAATCGGAAAGTAGTTTACCCGATAATGAGTATAAATTGGTTAAAAATATTCTTCGCGAATTTGATGTAACTTTGTACGATATTTAATTTATGCGAACATTTTTAAAAAGGCATTACCGTAATTACAAAAAGAAAAGAGCGATTCAAATTTCTAAAAATCCGCCTTTTTCGTTACCCAATGGTTATAAAAGGATTTACCACGTACATGTTCGTAAAAGTGCCGGCACCAGTATTAATGCTGCCTTTTGGGAGCTAGGTGATTTATCACTTAAAAAACTAAAAAGAGAACCTATTGCTATAGGAAAAAACCTGGTTTTTGTTAGAAATAATAAGGATTTAATAGAAGCAGGAAATTATTTTTATGCCAACTCGCATATGCCTTTTTGGAGTTTACAACTACCCGAAGATACGTTTACTTTTTGTATGTTAAGAGATCCTTACGAGCGGTTGGTTTCGTTGTATAAATATTATCTATGGGTGGCAAATACTCCTAAATCTGAAGCTATTAAAATAGAGCCTTATTATAAAACTTTAATTAAACACACCGGATGGTTGGGTGATTCCTTTTCAGATTTTCTGGACAATTTGCATAGAAAACATTGTGCCAATCAGTTATTTATGTTTTCTGAGAATTATGATGTAAAAGAAGCTTTATTCAATATAAAAAAAATAAGTAGCTTTTATTTTCAAGAAAATTTTGATGATGCAATAAAAGATTTATCAAAAACATTACAATTAGAGTTAACTTTTAAAAGAGAAAGAAAGTTTAAAAAGATAGCTTTTTCAATTTCAGAGGATGAAAAATCTAAAGCTCTTCAGATACTTAAAGATGAATATATCTTTTATAATCATTTAAAAAAGGTGTATTTATGAAAATAGGCATCGTACTGGCAACTTCTCCGGGTTATTCCGAAACGTTTTTTACTTCCAAAATAAAAGGATTGCAAAAAAACGGGATGGAGGTTCTTTTGTTTGTACGAGAAAAGAATAAAAATTTTACACTTTGTAAACAGATAAGTGCTCCTAAAGTATATACTAATCCGGTAAAACAATTTATATCATCACTTTTGGTTTTTACAAGTTTATTGCCTCATTTTAAAAAGGTGTTTCGATTTATTAAATTGGAAAAACAGAATAATAGAGCGTTTATTCAAATTTATAAAAAGGTATATCTCAACGCCCATATTTTAAAACACAAGTTAGATTGGCTTCATTTTGGGTTTGCTACACAAGCATTAGGGAGCGAATTGGTAGCCAAAGCAATAGGAGCAAAAATGGCAGTAAGTTTTAGAGGGTTTGATATAAATGTATATCCGTTAAAACATCCAAATTGTTACAAAGCTGTCTGGGAAAATGTAGATAAAGTTCATAGTATTTCAAATTATCTGTTAACCAAAGCTTGGCAAATAGGTTTATCGAAAAGTCTTCCCTATCAAATTATAACTCCGGCTGTTGATATTAATAAAATTAAAAAATCTTCAATATCCAATCAACAATCTATTACACTGGTAACCATTGCTCGATTAAATTGGATAAAAGGATTAAATATTGCCATTCAAGCAATGAAATTTTTAAAGGATAAAAAAATTAATTTTAAATACTATATTATAGGAAGCGGAACCGATAAAGAAACCGAAAGATATAAATACCAAGCCTATGCGTTAGGTTTGGAAAAAGAAGTTATTTTCACCGGAAAACGTTCTCATAAAGAAACGTTACAACTATTAAATATAGCAGATTTATACGTACAACCCAGTTTTAATGAGGGATTTTGTAACGCACTTCTCGAAGCGCAAACCTTGGGTAAGTTATGTATTGCGAGTAATACAGGAGGTTTACCCGAAAACATTGAAAATGGCAAAACCGGTTGGTTGATTCCAAAATATAATCCGCAGGCATTGGCTAATAAAATTATAGAAATTGTACATTTACCAGAAGATAAAAAACAAGTAATAAGTACTAATGCACAGAAGCGAGTAAAAAAATATTTTACCATTGAACAACAAGAAAAAAAGTTTGTGGAATTTTATAACAATTAGATGATTAAAATATATTTTCCGCATAAGTTATATAATTCAAAATTCAGAGGGCAACTCTTTCCCTTATTAAAACCATTTCTTAAAGGCGAAGGGTTTTCCGACAAAGAAAGATTAGCCATATATCACGTTTCAGATAAAGATTTTTCGTTAACAAATTCGCTTCAAAGTGCCGATATTATCATTCTTCCTATGTCTTGGAATTATTACAAACAGCATAATCAAATTCAAAATACCATTGACTTTGTTAATGAGACAAAAAGATTAAACAAAAAAGTATATTCTTTTACATCAGGCGATTTTGGAGTTAAAATACCGGATTTAGCCAATTTAATTGTTTTTAGACAAAGCGGTAAACGCTCAAAATTACCAGCTAACCATATCGGAATCCCTTCTTTTATCTCAGATCCTTTAAAAGATATTTATCAAACTCAAGAGCTATCATTTAATACTTATACTACGCAACCCGTAATCGGTTTTTGCGGGCATACCAATAGCAGCAAACTAAAGCGTATAAAAGAAAATAGTAAAAACGTACTACACAATACAAAATCGTTTTTTAATCTACATGATCACGCACCAACCACATTACAATCAACCACCTATTTCAGAAGCAAGGTGCTTACTAAAATAAAAGCTTCAAAACGTCTGGAAGACCGATTTATTGAACGAAAAAAATACAGAGCAGGAGCTACTTCACCGGAAGAAAGACAAAAAACTACTTTAGAATTTTATGATAATATAAAAAATACCGATTACACGGTTTGTGTTCGTGGTGCGGGAAACTTTTCGGTACGATTTTATGAAACCTTGGCAATGGGACGAATACCTGTTTTTATTAATACGGATTGTTTGCTTCCGTTGGAAGATACCATAGATTGGAAAAAGCATGTGGTTTGGGTAGAAGAAAATGAAATTAAAGATATTGAAAAGATAGTATTACATTTCCATAATTCGCACACGTTTGAAGAATTAAAAAAAATACAACAATCCAACCGCAAGTTATGGGAGGAACAATTAACTTTGGGAGGATTTTTTAAAACATATGTCAAAAAGAACACCTAAAATAATTTTTTGTATTAACACCGGAAGAAGCGGGAGTGCTTATATTGGATCCTTATTAAAAGGATTTTCAAATATAGAGAGTTTTCATGAACCGAAACCGTCTCTTTGTGGAAAGAGAATGAG
>WFXA01000093.1 GCA_015490835.1 Flavobacteriaceae bacterium
AATATAATTTTATTGGTTTCTAATAGTTTCAATTTTATTAGGAACAATAACAATCCGTTTTTACAATTACCCTGCTTTTCGGTGAATGAGTCTTGTTAATTGCATTGACAAATCGGTAAAGATAATTTTTGCATTTCCGTTTCGCTCGATATGGTATGTTGCATTTTCGAGTGCTTCCGTAATTTCTACTATGTTGTTATTATGAACAAAAGGAGCGAATTTTTTAATTGAAAAATTAGCATCCTTACTATCAAAAAACACAAGTTTGTGGGCACCATAATTTTGCAATAATGCTTGCCGAAAAGTTTCAAGACAATATTGTAAAAATTTTTTTTGTGTTTCTCTCCCTTCTTTAGCAAGATGCTCACTCCAGTCTAATAAAGTAGTAATAATGGCTTTGTTTCCTTTAGCTCTAAAGGCTGCTCTTACCCAATTAATAAACCATTTTTCAAACAACACATCACTTTCGTTTTCGTTTATTAATCGCAAAGCGTTGTTAAAATCACCATTTGCTTTTCGCGAGATTATTTTTGCTTTGGTTTCAGGAATGGTATATTTTTTAATTAATCCGGAAGCGATATCGGTCTCACTTAGTAATGGAAAATGCAACCGTTGACAACGTGATAAAATAGTAGAAAGAATGTGCTCTTCGTTTTCGGTAAGAAGAAGCAAAACGGTTTTTTCCGGTGGTTCTTCAACCAATTTTAAAATCTTATTTGCACATTCAACATTCATTTTATCTGCCATCCAAATAACCATCACCTTATAACCCCCTTCATATGCTTTTAGTGATAGTTTTTTTGAAATATCTTCTGCTTCAAACTTGCTAATATTACCTTGTTTGTTTTCAATTCCTATTAATTGCAACCACTCAAACAACGAACCGTAAGGATTTGTAAACACAAATTCTCGCCAAGATTCTATAAAATGATTGGATACAGGATTTTTTTTAATCGAGTCGGTTGTATTTACCGGAAAAACAAAATGTAAATCGGGGTGCGCCAGTTTATCAATTTTTTGTGCACAAGCATGTTGGGTTTGACTACCTACTTCGTAACCCGAGCATAAAATTTCTTTTGCATAGGCAATAGCCATAGGTAAAATGCCACTTCCTGTTTTACCAACAAAAAGTTGTGTGTGCGGAATTCTACCGTTTTTTACCGTTTGTTGAAGATGGGTTTTTAAATGATTTTGACCTATTATTTCTGAAAAATCCATAAGCAAAAATACAGTTTTTATTGGACTAATATATAGTTGTTTTTGGTATTAAAAAACCTAATTAACAAAATTTACTCACACCGTAACTCAAAGTCACGGTGTGAATAATAAACTCCCGAACTTGAGTAAAGATTAATTAACCGTTTTGAAAACTTCATTTTTAAGAATTATTTAATAGCAACAGGTATCTGTAAAGTCAACAAAACAAAGTATCTTTGTAACTAATAAACGAAATAAAAACAAGTAAATTATGAGTTTGCTAACAGACAACGTAATACCCGGAAACTATGGGAAAACCTTTAGTACAAACGCCAAAGAGGTGAAAGATTTAGAACGAATTAAAGAGGCAGTAGCCACCATACATGGGGTTGATAAAGTAGAAATAAATACAACTGTTTTTCCGGCTGAATTTACTGTGTACACCCATGCGCTTGTTGAAGTATCAGCCATAGAAAAAAAAGTTAACAGTCTGGGATTTAATACAATACCAAAAGATTTGTTTAAAGTCTAATGTATATGAAAACGGTTAACGATTGCAATTTTGAAAACAAAAGAGCGCTTATTAGAGTAGATTTTAATGTGCCGTTAAACGAATATTTTGAGGTAACTGACAAAACTCGAATTGAGGCTGCAAAACCCACCATTATAAAAATCTTAGAAGACGGAGGAAGTTGTGTGCTAATGTCGCACTTGGGAAGACCAAACGGAGTTGAAGAAAAATATTCATTAAAACATATTGTTTCTGCCGTTTCAGATGTAATAGGTGTAAGGGTTAAGTTTGCCTCGGATTGTGTTGGTGAAGAAACCAAGAAAATGGCTGATAATCTGCAACCCGGAGAAATTCTTTTACTGGAAAACCTCCGGTTTTATAAAGAAGAAAAAGAAGGAGATATACACTTTGCTAAAAAACTTTCAGAACTGGGAGCGGTTTATGTAAACGATGCTTTTGGAACAGCGCATCGCGCACATGCTTCTACTACGGTTATTGCACAATTTTTCCCCAATGAGAAATGTGCCGGATTTTTATTGGCTTCAGAAGTAGAAAACATCAACAAAGTTTTGTATAACAGTACACCTCCTGTTGTCGCCATAATTGGAGGAGCAAAAGTTTCTTCAAAAATTACGGTTATCAATAATATCTTAGATAAAGTGGATCATCTTATTATTGGTGGCGGAATGGCATTTACGTTTATTAAAGCTTTGGGAGGTACAATAGGAAGTTCGCTTGTTGAAGAGGACAAACTTAAATTAGCATTAGAAATTTTAGCGCAAGCCAAAGCAAAAAATACACAAATTCATTTGCCTGTTGATGCCGTTATTGCAGATGCCTTTAGAGAAGAAGCACAAACACAAACCGCTTCCATTAATGCTATACCCGAAGGATGGATGGGCTTAGATGTTGGTCCCGAAACCAACCAAATTTTTAAAAAAGTAATCTTAAAAAGTAAAACCATTTTATGGAATGGTCCTGTGGGTGTTTTTGAAATGCAAAAATTTGCAACAGGAACCATTGCGCTGGGTAATGCAATTGCAGAGGCTACCGTAAACGGAGCCTTTTCGTTAGTAGGCGGAGGCGATAGTGTAGCGGCGGTTAAAAAATTTGGTTTTACAAATAAGGTGAGCTATGTCTCTACAGGAGGCGGAGCTATGCTGGAACTTCTTGAAGGAAAGGTGTTGCCGGGGATAAAGGCTTTGGAAGAGTAAAAAATGAGCTTTATAAGGCAGGTTTAACAGAAAAATCACGTCTTTTTCAGACTAAAAACCGGCAAATAAAATAAAATACCGAGCAATGAAAACAGGAGTCCGCCAATAGTCCCGACACCCAATGCAAACCAAAAAACTTCGTTTTGACCGTCTTTAATAAACGGCACAAACCCCAAAACAGTAGAAACAATGGTAATAATAATAGGAACTATTTTTTGTTTGAAGGCTTCTAAATATAAAGAAACACTGTCTTTATAAGGAAACTTTTTTTTAAGCCCGTTAAACCCGTTTACAATAAAAATGGATGCATTAACAGTAATACCGCTTAACAGTACAAAACTGGCAAGCCCGCCTTGGTCAAAATTAAAATCAAATAAATAAAAAGTTAAAAACACACCGATAAAGGATACGGGAATTATGCTTAAAATAATAAAGGGTTGTTTTAAGCTTTCAAATAAAACCGCACAGATAAAATAGATGATACACAATATTAAAAACAACAAATAACCGTAATTGGTGTTTTTATCTTGATAAAAATACCAGAACTTTTCCGAACGCTCAAATGAATATCCCAAAGGAAGTTTTTGTTTGAGTTCGTCTAATTTTTTATTCAGGTATTTTGACCCGAATTTTGCCGCACCTGTATATTGAAATTCTACCAATCTTATATATTCTTGATTTTCTTTATAAATATTTTCTTCTTCTCGCTCTTTGGATATGGTTGCAATATCTTTTAATAATATGGGTTTGTTTAAACTGTCTAAAGGAACGTTTTTAATATGCCAAATATCAAATTGTTTTGCTTGTTTTGATTCAAGGCGCACCGGATAGTATTTTCCGTTAATGTGCAACGAGAGGTCTTGAAATTTTGAAAGCGTATGCGATTTTATTTCATCAACAATCTTTTTTGGCGAAACATTAGCTAGTGCCAACCGCTCTTTGTCAAGAGAAAAACGGTATTGGTAAGACGGTGTTCTTTGCCACCGGCTGTTTTCTCTTACCAAAACTTTTTGTATTCTGGGGTGTTGTAATAAGGCTTGTTTTAACGTATCTGCCCAAGCATTTAATGCATCGTAGTTGTAGCCTTTTGCTTTTACCGAAAAGTTTATAGGCTCGGTAATGCCTCCACCGCTGTTAAAACCGGTTCCTACACCGTAAATATTCCAATGAATACCGCCAAAATCCAACACCTTTCTAATTAACCTTGATTTTAACAAAAACGGAAAAGTCGAATGAGCCGATGCATCGTTAAAAACAATTTCGATATGAGCAAACTGGCTACTGTATATTTGTGTTGTAAATTGTTTAATTTCGGGAAAAGAAAGCAAGTAATTTTCCAAAACGAGAAAAACATCATTCATTTGATGAATCGTTGCGCCTTTTTCCATAGAAGCCGTTACATACAGTTTTGTTTCTTCATTTTTGTTATAAAATGAACTTTCAAAAACAAAATTGCTAAACAGTCTAAATGTTCCTCCCAGATATTTATCTACATAGGGTCTTAGATTTTCCGTGTACCAAGTGGTTCCTATGGTGTTGTTGTATATTTTTTCATACCAGGTGTTATTGTTTTCCAATTTTTGCGGAAGCATAAAAAAAGGAATACCGAAAATAAGTATAACAGTGGCGATAATTAACTTTTTAAACCTAAGCTCAACAGAAATAAGTTTATTATAAAAAGCATAAAACATGTTTTTTAAAGACAAAACCCAAGGCTTTTCTTTTTTAACGGGAAGGTTTATTTTTTCTAATAATGCCGGAATAAAAAATAATGCGACTAACACCGAAACACTTAAATTAATAATAATGACCAAAGCAAAATCGATTAAATTTACCTTGTATTTTTCGTCTAAAAAATAGATTATTGATAATGCACCGATAGAGGTTAAAGTTGACGCTAAAATAGGTATAACCACTTTTTTATTGTGCTGATGCCTTATATGGTCTATCATAACAATACTATTATCTATAATCAAGCCCAGCGATATGGTAATGCCTGCCAGCGAGTAAAGTTGTATTTGAATACCAAAAATATAATATAACAAAAATGCTGTCCCCAAGTTGACAATTAAGCTTAGAACTGTAACCAGAAGATACTTAATGCTTTTACTTATTAACACAATGAATACCAAAAGAATAATTACGGTATAAAAAGTACGGAGGTAAATTTTATTTAATTCCGTGTTTAAATACTCGGTACTATCATAAACTTTTAAAATAGAATAATCTTTTGGAAGAGTTTTTTTTATTTCTTGTATTTTTTGGTCAATTTTTTTAGCCAGTGTTAAGGTGTTTGCGTTTTTTGTAGCATATATAGCTAACGTTATGGCGTTTTTGCCGTTAATACGATAATAATTTTGCGCTTCCTGTTCTTGCTCGGCAACAGTGGTTATTTCATCCAGATAAACTATTTTACCTTGTTTGTTATTTACCGGAATATGCCAGTTATTTACCGGTAGCTTGGTTTTTAAAGAAAGCGTTGAAAAAGAATCATTATACAAAACGGCACCGAGTGAGACCTTTTTAAATGTGTTTTGTAAGGCGGCAACAAGGTCTTGTTTGGTTATTTGCAGCGTGGCTAGGGTATTATAATCGTAACTAAATAAATATTCTTTGGGTTGCGCACCATATACTTGCGTTTTGTCAACATTATAAAAAGACCCTATAACAGGTTCTATATTATTTTTTACTGTTTCTTGAATAGCAAAAGCCGATACGGGCGCGCTAATGCTGTATGACAGAAAAGAACGCGATTCTTCGTCGTCGGGTTTGTTAACACTTATAACGGGATATGAAGCCTGCTCGGGCAACTGTTTATACAGTTGTCTTATAATGGTAGCCACTTCAAAACGAGCCATATCAAGATTGGTATATTTATCAAACTCTAAAGCGATGTAACCACCACCCTTAGAAGACCTTGATTTTATGTTTTTTAACCCTTTGATGATGCTTAAGCCCGACTCTAAAACAGAGGTTACTTCTCTCTCTAATATATAAGGCGAAGCATTTGCCCAATTGTATTGTACGGTAATAGTGGGCAGTTGGTTGCTTGGATTTAACCTAACCGAAAGCTTGGGTACAATAAAAGCACCCAATATAGTTAAGATAAAAGCAACAACAAAAATTTTAAACGTAGCTATTTTCACGGCGATGTAAAATTATTAAAAAATACCGAACAGTATCTGTGTACAAATATAAGCGTTTCTTTTTGTCGATATCAAAATCAAAGATGCATTTTATACTTCATTAAGAAATTTTTAAAAAGCACATTAAGTACAATAAATGTAACAATCAAGTCACTCAAATATAATTTTAACAAAAATTTTAACATTTTATTTTTGCTAACGTATATATATATATATATATTCGTCTCATTATTAAAACATAAAGTTTGCGCAAACCGCTTGTTTTTAATAAAAAATTAATGTTTAACCAAGGTTTTGTATCTTTACAAAACCGTAAAATTTTTTTAAGTTATGAGAAAATTTGTATTAATTATTATGTCGATATTTTTTACTATTGCCGTGAATGCCATCGATGTTGTATTCTGCTCAACCGGAGACCAAGGAGTATGTGTAGAAAGAAATGATAATATGGGCTTTGTTTGCAATCCCGAAGGTAGTGAATGTGGTGGAACCTGGATAGCGAAACTGTAAAATAATTCTCGGCTAGACATTAAATCGAGCCGAGAATTTATTAATTTTATAAGGTAAAAAAAAATATAAAATAATTATAATGAGGTATATTTTATTTATTATGGTATTTGTAGTAGTAGGATGTAATAACAAAACAAAGCAAAACGAAATTGCCTACACACAACCCCAAAAACAAGATTTACAACCTGTTGGTTATACGTTTTCTAAAACTCTTAAAGTAAAAGACGAACTTAAAATACCGCTTGATGCCGAAACAACCTTTTATTGCGAAAACATACAGTATTACAATAATGAAGATCAAAAACTTCTAATAACAATGCCACTTTCTTCCAATACGCTAATTATTTATGACCTGTACGACCCACAAAACAAACAACTTAAAAAAATAAAAATACCCGATGAAGGTCCCAACAGCGTTGGAGGAGAAATATCAGGATTTTATTACCACAACAAAGATTCTATATTTATTTTATCTAAATTCAGCTTTAAAGCCGGTTTAATTAATTCTGAAGGAACAATAAAAGACACATACCAAATCTTAAAGGAGTATTTACCCTATAATCCGGTGCCCACGCCCAGTACGTTTTCACCTATGTCATACATAGATAATAAGTTATATTTTTCGGGTAGCACACCCGATAAAAAAAAGGGTAAAAAATACAAAGGTTCATTTATAGAATACGATATAAAAACCCGAAAAACCACTTTTATAGATTATAATCCCGAAAGATTAAATGAGGGTTATTGGGCGAGTAGAGGTAGATTATTTTATGATTATTTGATTGAAGTAAACAACAAGACCACTTTTCTTTTATCATACACTATAAGTGACTCCATTGTAGGGTTTACTAATCAAGGCGATGTTTTTAAAAAATGGTTGCCAAGTATTCATATTAACAACGACGACATTTTTCCTTTTAGTAATGAGTTTAAAAAGGCAGATTATATAGAAAGAGCCAAATATTCTATGGCTCAACCCCGTTTTTGGGGAATAAAAATTAACCCTTACCAAAAATTAATATATAGATTTGCCGTAGAAAAAAACTCGTATGCAAATTTTAAAAAAAGTAAGTTTTCCAACATATATTTAATTGTAGCAAACTATGATTTTGAAATATTAACCGAAAAGAATTTGTTTCCGCCAACCAAATATCAAAACGATATGTGCTTTGTTACAAAAGAGGGAATTTATATTGCAAATAAAGAAAAGTATGATGAAGATGACAATTACCTAACCTTTGATTTGTTTGTATTAGAATAATTTGCGCTTTATGAAAAAGATTGTCTTAGTTACAGCATTAAGCGTTTTATTTTTTTCTTGTAAAAATAATACAGAATCTACGGTAAGCGATGATTTTATCCTTAAGTTTTTAAACACGTATTACAAACCACTTGCCAATAAAGAAAAATCACTTTTATTTATTATCCCCAACTCCGGTTGCTCGGGTTGTATAAATAACATAGAGCAATTTTTATTGGAAAATGAATTTTATAAAAAAACAAACGCTTTAATTATTTTTACAAACATTAAAGATTTTAAAGCGTTTAAAAACAGGTATAGCAAATACGGCTTCCTATCATTTAAAAATGTTTTTGTAGATAAAAAAAATATGTTTTTAAAAAACGGATTTGTATCTTTTTACCCCGAATTTTTAATAATTAACAACGAAAAAATTACAAGCAGACAATTTATAGAACCCGAAAACCAGCAGGTTTACAATATTATAAAAGATAATATGTAATTTTCGGAAATAATAGGTGGTAAAAAAAACCACCGAAAAATTTGCATAATTCGTTTTTTTTTTTGGTTTGTTGCGTGTTAATTTTAAACCTGTTGCAACAACTAAAAAAAACACAAAAAAATTATGTTTAACTTTGGTTTTGTGTCTTTACAAAGCCGTAGAAAATTTTTAGATTATGAAAAAACATATTTTAACAATGGTATTGGGAGCCGGATTGCTTTTTTTCGGCAGCTTTGTTTCAAGAGCAAATAAAGCGGAAACTCCGTTAAAAGACCCTTCTTATAATTGTGGTACTTTTAAAGCTTACGGTAATATACTTACTTGCAGAAACGCTTGTAAGGATTGTGTTATTGAAGTTCAGAAACAATAATTTACTTAAACAAAGCGTTGTTAATATTAACTAATAACGCTTTGTTAAAAAATATGTTTGTATTATGGTACGCCAAGTTATTTTTTTCTGTGTTTTTGTTGTTTTTTTTTCTTGTAAAAAAACAGTAAAGAATGATGTTGTAAACCCTTCTAAACAAAAGTTACGCATTGCTACATATCAAATAATTGATAGTATAGAGATTAATAATAAAAAAGACTACAAGTTTTATTATTTTATAAATCAGAATTCGTTCTATGGTTGCACCTATCCGGATTTAGATCTTGAGGAATTGGATTTTAGAGCAAACATACTACATAAAGTTACAAAAGGAGGAGAAGCACCCGGTGAATTGAGCCAAATGGTAAGAGTAGCTAAAGCAAACGATAAACTTTTTGTATTGGAATGTGCAAACTATTATAGATGTTTTGTTTTTGACACAAAAACAAACCAATATATCACCACGATTTTATTTGATGATTTTGAGGCTACGATGAGCCCGTCTATTATAATAGGATCGTTTGATGTTGCTTTTGAAAACGGTAATTATACTTTAACTTTTTCGGGCGAGAGTAATATCATCAGTCCAAGTGTTACTAACTATTATAAAGAAGTTAATGCCATCTCACAGTATGTTGTCGATACCACTTATAATACCATTTCTTATAAAGAGTTTTTACCTTATGATAAGTTTACTTCGCTTCAAAACAAAGTGAAAAACAACAAAAAAAATTGGGATCATTCCGTTCTAAGTTTTGCAAAGCAAAAAAACAAATACTATGTAATGCCCTTTTTTTCCGACTCTATTTTTATTTATGATAAAACGTGGAAATTAGAAGAAAAAAAGGAGGTATTTAACAAAAACAATAACAAGGGTTTTACAACAGCATTTACTCAGATTAATAACACAGGAGACAGATTAAAAAGAGACTTTTTGTTGCGGTTTACAAATAGAAACATCTATTCTATTGAAGTCTATAACGATAAACTTTTTTTACTTTATCCCAAACCTGTTGCTCAAGAAAAAGCACCAACCGACATGGTTTCTTATAATAATTTTGTTCCCGAAACCAATTTGCAAATAATAGACCTAAAAGAAAAACAGCAGTATCTTATAGAGCTTCCCAAAAAAACAGCTTATTTTTCCGGAATAAAAATTATAAACGATAGCACCTTTATTATACCTTCAAACCCTATGTTTCAAGACAAACGGTATTTATATAAAATAAAATATTCGGTAAGATGAAATTTTTTTTATGGATAGTACCTCTGTTTCTTTTTTCTTGTATCGCAAAAAATGACAGATTATTAGACTCTATTTACAAAAGTTTAAAATCTGAAAATGTTATAAAGGACACTTAGAAGAACTTAAAGCTTTATATGAAGGTATAATAA
>WFXA01000094.1 GCA_015490835.1 Flavobacteriaceae bacterium
ACACTTTCAATAATTATTAAAAATACAATTAATCTCGTTATTTTTTTATATGAATTAGTAGTGGTTACATAAAAATAAAGAAAGATTGAGCTTAAATAAAAAACCCACATATGATACAAATACAAAACACTTTGCACAAACCATATAATTCTGTCCTTATAAAAAACAGTAAATAGTAATGTGAATAGAATTGATACGGAACAATAAATAATAAAATAATAAAATCTTTTGAAAAATAAAACCCTTTTTATCTCATAGTTTATTAATTTAATGTGTTTTAGGTAAAAATATAGAAATATAATACCCAATAAATCATACAATCTTAACTCATTATCGCCTTTGATTGAATATTTAATCACCGGAAGATTATAAAAATAACTTATCGGTATTAACCAAATTGCCGTTTTTAACCAAAAGTTTTCGGTTATCTTTTTTAATATGACACTTTGAGATTGAATAACAACTTATTTAATAGTTTTAATAACTTCTTTAAGGATTCTATAATTATAATTTTCAAAAGTAAAACTTTTTGATACGCTTCTTCCCTTCTCTGCTTTTTCTTTTAATTCACTTTCAGGTAATTTAATTATTTTTAGAATACTATCTTGTAATTTTTCTTCGGTAACCGGATTGCAAATAAAACCGTTTTCATCTGTAACATATTGACCAATGCTTGAAACATTAGAAACAACAGGAATACAGCCAAAATTCATTGCCTCGGCAATTACTTTCGGAAATCCTTCAGAAGCCGTAGTTGGCAACAAAAAGAAATGCGATTTTTTATATAATTCAAACACTTTATGTCTTGGTTGAAAACCCACAAAGTTCATATTTAAACCACTTTTGTTTGCTAATTCTTTAAAATAATTTAGTTCTTCTCCATTGCCAACAAAATCGATTTGTGCAATTTGTTTTTTTATAGTTTCGGGTAAACCGGAAAACGCTTTTATTATACGCTCTACTCCTTTGGGCTTCTCAAGCCTACCAACGAAACAAAATGAAAAAGGAGTCGTATAATTTTTATTTTTTATAATCGCTTCCCCTAGTTTGTATTCTGCATTGGTTAAGCACGGATTTTCAAAAGTGATACAGTGTTTGGACTGATTTTCCCATTTCCCATTTATAGTTACCGGACGGTTTTGTTTTTTTAGCATCAAACGCTGTAAGCGATAACCCAAAGGCGAATTTTGTTGTTTCCAATTTCCGGCGTATTTATACCAGCCTTTTGTTTTTACAAAAAAGGTTAAATAGGGAATTAAAAAAACACCGATTCCGGTTGGTGTTCGCAGCTGAAAAAAATCGGCATTTTTAATTTCTTTATTCACTATCGAAATTACTTTTGGCGAATTTATAAGAAGTTTTAACTTGCTACCTATATTTTTCCCGCCCAAAGGCGGAAGCGGAACAAATTTTATTTTGTTAGACGTGTATGGCAAAGCACTAAGAGGTGCTTTTCCTTTTTGTAGCATAGCCACGTGTGTAATTTCGTCAAATACTTTGGTTAATTGATTTAGTTCACTAATTGTTGGTCCCCAACCTACAATGCTTCCATCCGGAGTTTGATAATGTTCGGTATGTGAGATGATTACCAGTTTCACTTTTTGAGGACTTGTTTGTACTTGGTTATTATTTTTTCCCAACTGTGATCTTTTGCCCACTTTACGGCATTTTTACTAAAAAATGTATCATTTTCTAAAATGTTTTGCAAAGCAGAACTAAATTCTTTTGCGTTTTTATTGTGTATTAAAAATCCGGTTTCTTTATTCTTAATAGCATCTTCAATTCCGCATCCTTTACTTCCGATAGCCGGTATTCCCAATAAATTTGCTTCTAAAATAGCAATACCAAATCCCTCAACATCTCCCGTATTTGTAACTTCGCTTAGCATTACAAATATATCTGAAGATTTTAAAAATTGGTATAATTCTATATCTAAAACCCTGCCATGAAAAGTAATGTATTTTTCTACTTCTATTTTTTTAGCTTCCGATAAAAACCTATCTTTTTCAGTTGGTATTCCTACGCAATGATAATGAATTTCGGGATATTTTTTAATGATTTCGGGAAGCATCTTAATCACATTAAGCTGTCCTTTACGTCGGGTTACATTTCCAACGGTAATCAAAGCAGGACTTCCGGGTAAATCGATAGTTTTAATTTGCTTATCATTTATTTTTAAATCAATACCATTTGGGATAACCGTACATTTTTTGAGTAGTGATTTTGTAAGAAGCGATTGTGTAAAATGAGAAACTGCAATTATACTTTGAAACCGTTTTAACGATAAATCGGTTATTGTTTTTTTTACAGGATTAGAAAAATTTACTTCGGTACCATGCACAATGGCTATGTATTTTTTTTTGAAGAATAAAGATATAAAAGCAACCATCCAAAGTGAAAATTTTCCCGAAGCTAAAATCACATCTTGATTTTTAATTAAGGAAAGTAACATTTTAATTCTTTTAAAATACATCTCTATTCTGGGAGATGATATAGCTACCCTATAAGTTTTAAAGCTGTTCTTTGCATCAAATTTGTTTTCTTCAATTCCTTCTCGAGAGCGCATATCGGTAAGTACCGTAACAGTAGAGCTGTTTTTTTGAAGGTATTTTGCCAAATGATAAGCGTGCGTTCCGATGCCGCCGGGTTGTGGCGGAAACTCCGAAGTAACCAAAAGTATTTTTTTATGTAATTTCATTCAGCTCCATTGTTAATAATTTCATCATTTTTTCAACATGTTTAATTATATTTGGTTTTGGTTGAATAATTAATATTAAAATGCTCTTTTGAGTTTAATGGATACGTATCCCAACTCTGAAAAATCTTTGATATGGCAATAATTAATGAATTTGCAAAATGTTTTTTTACTTTATCATTTGGTAATCGGTCACGTGTATAAGTAGTAGCGGTTTTTTCCACATTTACTTTCATTATTGCGCTGTTATTTATTTTATCCATATTTGTTTCATTTATAGCACTTTGCCCGCCATTACTTATTCACAATGTTGTCTGCTGACATTCGATTTTTATTCCAATTTCTCTAATATTTCTATTGCTTCCATATCAAATTTTGAAAATGCAAACCATTTCTTTCCTAAATCTTTTAAACTTGCTCCAAAATGATAAATTTCTTTGTTGTCAATTATTAAAAATCTATCGTGGGATTTGCTAAATCTGTTTATTTCTATTGGCTTATACTGTGTGTTGTATTTTTCTATATCTAATTTGAGTTGTTTGTTTAGGTTCTTTGTGTATATTTTTACGTCAATTTTTTGATTTTTACTAAATAAGGTCAAAATAGTTTCATCTATATAATTATCAATCAAAACAATAGATTTTTTAGCTCCTTTGATTAATTCTGTTACAAATTTATAAGCATCAAATACTTGTCCGTCATAAAAAACACCTTGTTTTGGATTTAATGTGTTTTTATCAAGTGCTTGAAATAATAGTTCAAATTTATTATCATTTTCAATTTGTTTTTGTTCAATTTTATCAAGTCGTTGAAATATAGTCGCGTTTTTTAAAATAAATTTACGCATATCAACAAAAGCTTCCATTATTTTAATGCTAATTTCAACCGCAGTTTGACTGTGCAAAACAGCGGACAACATAGCTATACCCTGTTCCGTAAATGCATACGGATTTACACTTGAATGTTTTAATGTTTTAAACCGGTCGCAATTTGCGACCAGTTCATTTTTTTCATTATCAGTTAGTTGAAAACGAAAGTTTTCTGGAAATCTATTTATATTTCTTTTTACTTGTTCATTTAATCGCTTGGTAGGAACACCATATAACTCTGCTAAATCTCTATCAATCATCATTTGCAAACCACGGAATGAAAATATCATATTTTTGATATTTCCATCAGTCAGTAATTTATTTTCATCGCTCATTTCTGTTCTTATATAGATAAATACGAAGATACAGTATTTAAGAGTAAAATCTAAATTTTTCCTATTTGAGAGTTCCTATTTTATCAAGTTAGTTTATTTTTGCGAGCTTGCAGACAACTTCCGAAAAAAAAATATTATTAGTGATGCTTAATTTTGATACTTGTTTTTTTAAATATTCTTCTATAATTTATACGAAAATTATGCTATACCCCTTATTAACAAAAATTATTGCCAATTACTTATAGTAATCTGAAACCGGGTTTCCAAAAATTGATGTCCCTATTAAGATAGTTTTCATATCATCAAAGTTCTTCGATTAACGCACCTTGTTTTATTTTCTTTGAAGCCATACGCCAAGAAATGAGTACCTGAATAAGTATTAACGGCAATAAAAACAGCGAAAGAATACTTCCTATTAGCATCATTTTTTTATTTCTTTTAAACTTATAAGGCATCACCGAAGGCGGAACCGTTTTTAGCAAGGAAAAAAAAGTGCGTTTTGTTCCGAAATATTTTCTAAATAAATACAACACACTGGGAATGGGACGTGGCGAAAACCATTTTTTAGGTCTAAACGCATCCCAAGACCCCATTTGCCTAAGACCACCGCTTGGTGCTTTTACATCCACACAGGAAGCAAAAGGTGTAGAGATACTTTTAATACGGTTTAAATAAGCTCGTAATCCAAATTCGCCGTCTCCCATCCGCTGCTTTTCAAACTGTCTATCAAACAGTCCTATTCGCCTAAACACATCTTTGTATAACATTGCATTTCCGGTTGCAAATTGGGATGCTATTGCAAAAAATGAGCGATCTTTTGGAATGTTGCTACCTTCCGGAAAAAATACACCGGCAGAAATTTGTGCATCAAAAAAATCGAGCCCTTTTAAATGATTACTAATCCAGTTTGGCTGTATGCGTACATCGTCTTCCGATAAAGCAATAAGGTTTCCTTTGGCATTTTTAATAGCCTTATTCCTTGCCAACCACAAGGCTTTTTCTTCTTGCCGAATTAAGTTTATATTAAGATTAAACCTTTTATAAAAATCTTGTTGAAACGGTTCGGATTGATCTACGACAATAATTTCAAAATTAGTATAGTCTTGCTTTTCAAAATCTTTTAAAACATCTTTTAAATATTTGTATCTATTTAGTGTTGGTATAATTACCGAAACCAAAGGTTTTTTTTCGATTAATTTTGAAGTAAAATTTTGCCAGTTAGCATACGTAACGGGGTTATTAAGATAATTACTTTGTTTAACATTTCGAGTTTTATACCAAGCCGAGATTTCTACAAACGGGTTTTTAAAACTAACCAGCCTTAGTAACAAAATGTAACTTGCCCAAATTGCATTAAAATATTTTCTTACAAAACGGTATTCATCTATTACAGGCAGTTTTTCAAATTTTGAATAGGTTGGAGTATTACCTATATATCCTTTTTTTATTGCCTGCCAAGATAAATCGTATTCTCCAGCTATTTTACTTGAATAATTTGCATCCGGTTCTAACTGATTTATTATTTCTTTAGAAAGCGAAGAAATAATAGGGTAAATAGTGGTTCCATCTTGCCTTTTTAATACAAAATAATGAGTGGGTAGCAGGTATTTAAGGAAGTTGAAAGGCATTTACTTTTTTGGTTTATTTTTATAGGTATTTAGTTTTCTTTTAGACGGAGTATAGAGCAACCATTCTATATGCTGTCGCAATGCTCTTGCAAATCGCCATAGCTTTTTAGAACCTTTTCTGTGTTTGATTTGAACTTGTGTATTGATTATAGATGAAACCTCTTTTTGCCATAAGGCATAAGTTGTTTTAGTAATTCCTATTTTTGCTTTTAAAGAAATGGTGCGAATGGCATATTCTGTTTCGCCGTAGGGTCCGGTTACTCCTTCGAGAAAAAATCCGTATTTATTAAAAAATTGTCTCGTAGTTATAAACGGATTGTCGCTATATTGAAATGTATTTACATAAAAATTTTTAAACGAAAAATGCGGTATTCTATTAATTTTTTCGGTTAGTCTTATTAGTTTGGGAAACTTATAATTTGCTCTAAATCGAATCATATCTAATTGCTTATTTTCCAAAAACTGATAACATTCTTGCAAAACCTGATCGATATCTTTAGAGATAATGGCATCTTCTTGGCAATATAAAATAAAATCGCCTTTACACGCTTTAATTCCTTTATTAATATTGGCTCCTAAACCTTGATTAGATTTTGCAAACAAGAGGGTGTCTATATTTAACTCTTCTACCAAAGCTATGTTCTCTTTTGTACTCCCATCATCGCTCACCACAATTTCATAGGGAATTTTCCAGTCTATTGCGCGAAGTGAATCGATACAAGCACGCAAGGGTTTTGGGCGGTTATAATGTGTTATTAAGATGCTAAGCATTTTTATTTAGTCTATCCTGAGTAGTATTTTTTATTGTATTTACAGGTGTATATGTTTGTAGATTAAAGGTTTTACTTACAGCATTTAAAATATCATTCTCAGACATTTTGTCTATATCAATATGTAAATAAGTTATGGAAGGATACTTTTTTATAAATTTTTCTTTTAAATAATCTGACTCGTTTACATACCATTCTAAGTATTTTTTTTGAAAATTATTAAAAATATTAAAATTCTTTCTTTTCTGTATCCCCAAAAAAAATGGGAAGTTTAAAAAAACAAGTACAATTCTCATAAAAAATAATTTTACATAGAATAATAATTTATTATTACTAAAATATGAAGATGTTAAAGTAGAGAAAGGGTGTAATAAATGCATTTCAGCACCTCTCCCAAGAATAGAAACATTATTTAAAAAAAAAGATTGAATGATTTTTTCTTTCTCTCGTCTTAAAAGAATGATTCCCAATTCGTCTCTAGAAAATTTTTCGACAATTTCCCAACCAAAACCTTTTATAAAATAATGATTTGACTCAAAATAAGATTTTTCTTTATAAGTAACAGCTAAAATTTTATTGATTTTTTCATCAATGATAATATCAAAAGCATTTTTATTTCCTAATTGATAATCTCTCATTCTCTTTCCACAAAGAGACGGTTTCGGTTCATGAAAACTCTCTATATTTGAAAATCCTTTTAATAAGGATCCAATATAAGC
>WFXA01000095.1 GCA_015490835.1 Flavobacteriaceae bacterium
GGGATGTAATTAATAATTAACAGACAATAAATTTTTAACTTGGTTTATATTCTGTCTGTTCTTGCCATAATCTAAAAGTGTAAGAAAGAAAATAGGTCTACTACTTATCTCAACTATGGAAGTACCATCTTTATTATCAAAAATTTGTATTTTAACCTTTTCTCCCCAAGATTTAAAAGAAATAGGAACTTTATATTCTATTATTAAATTAGTTTTATCTTCTTTAATAATTTTATAATTAAGCTCTTTTTTTATTTTTAAAAGAATATCTCTAAATAATTCATTGGAATTAAGATTGTAAACAAATTTTGATTGTTCAAAAACTACTGCTTTCATAATTATGGTTGTTGTTGTTGACACATAATAGCACAACCAGCCAAAGCACCAATGCCAGTAAAGACCCATCCTGCAAGTAATCCTACAGGTCCACCAGCTAAACCACCAGCAATAGCTCCTGTTGTTGCACTTCCAAGTACGCAGTTATCATAACAATCCTGTGCCGATTGTGAAGCAATAACTAATTCCATTTGATTTAATTCGAGTTTTTTCATAATAATATAGATTTAAATTATGCCATTCAAAGTTTAAAATTAGGCTCGGAAATTGTGAATGGCACTATCAATTCCTTTACCCTTTTGTTTTGTTTGTCACTATGGGTGGTCAGCCCTTTTTTAACCGTTGTTGTTTTTTTAGCCTTGTTGCCAACGGTCTTGTATAACGCCTCTCGTTGCGTTTGTTCGGCACTAAGATAGCAAAAAAAACCGAAACTTCGACTTGCGGGCGTATTTTTCCGAAGGAAAAATCCGGACGCAATGAGCGTTATATTTTGTTGTGAGTAGCCTTTGATGATTTCAGTTAATTTAGTCGAGTTTATTTTTTTCCTATTGAGATTTTTAAAATTGTTCAAGTACAAGGTTTATTGTTCTTTCGTCGCCGGCTGATACAGAAAAAACGCTACTTTCGTCATCATAAAGGTCTCCGTTGTTAGTTTCATATTCACCAACGATATAATAGGAGCCGGGTGTTACATTTAAAAATGTCACCTTGCCATCAGAGCCTGTTATTTTTGTGTCAATTTCATTATCAGTTATGTTATCAATTAAAAAAACATCAACATTTGCAATGACACCAAAATCTACAACATTTGTGTTTACAATAATTTTGGCGGTTGTTGGTTCCGGGTCATCATCTTTATTGCAAGACGTAAAAATTAATGCAAGCACTAAAATCGGTAATAAGAAATAAATCTTTTTTTTCATTTTTAAAAAGGTTTTAAAATTATACCTACTTCAAAATTTTAGAGTTGGCTTTTCGGTTTATTCCCAACTGATTAAGTTGTGAATTCCGTTAATTTTAAACGTCTGAATTTCCGTGAAGTTTTTCATTTCAGGTTACTCACAACGGTTTGTATAAGAATAGTAGCGGATTTCAAAGCACTTACTTCTCAATTTAGCACTAAACTTTTTTCAAATATACGAACTTTAAATTTAGCACAAAAACCGCTATTATTTTTATACTTTGTTGCCTACAGTGCATTGTCTTGATTGCCTAGAAATTCATTGTAAGCATTGGTTTTCATTATGTCAATATTAAATTTATTATTGTCAGTTTTTGTAATAATCACACTGTCAAAACCTAATTCATTTAATTTTTCAATTGTTGCTAATTCCCCTTCTTTTAATTGTAAAACTTTTCTTAACAACCAATCGGATAATGCTTTGTTTGGATTGGTCATTAAAGCTTTAGAATTTTCTTGACAAACTTTAGCTTCAAAAGTTTCTCCTGTTGGTATTTTAAGTTTAAAATGTTTATCTCTTTCGGGAAAGAAATTGGGATATTTTTTATGAATATCAATTGGAATAGGAATGTATATTTCTCCAATATTTCTTTTTCTTCCTCCAGCATTCCATTGATTTAAACCACTTTTTTCAAAAACAAATTTTTCTTTATTTTTTATACCATAAAGAGGTAAAATTACATAGTTTTCTCCTTTAACAAGTTTATCTGTTGCTAATTTATAATCAGTATTTGAAAATAAATCAAGTAATAAACTATAAG
>WFXA01000096.1 GCA_015490835.1 Flavobacteriaceae bacterium
CCCATGATTGATTTTAAACACACATGGGAATGATTGTAATTTGCTGAATATAAACAAAATATAAAATTATAAACAGATGAAAATTAAAATATTAATTCTAACATTAGCAATTACCTCTTTAAGTTTTAGCCAAGAGAATGCTTTTCAAGAAAAAGCAGTTACTATTAACGAGTTTATTGATGGTTCATTGCTTTTGCCCGAAACCACAAAAGCTATTCCGCTAGTTATTATAATTGCCGGCTCGGGTCCTACAGATAGAAACGGAAATCAAACTTTTTTAAAAAACAATTCGCTAAAATTTCTATCCGAAGCATTGTATAAAAAAGGAATTGCCACATTTAGGTACGATAAACGAATTTTCAAACTTTTAAAACAAGGAAATTTAAAAGAAGAAAACATAGATTTTGACGATTTTATTACCGATGCACAATCGGTTGTAAACTTTTTTAAAAACGATAATCGATTTTCAAAATTAATAATTGCCGGACATAGTCAAGGTTCGTTAGTGGGTATGATTGTTTCTCAAAACGATGTTGACGCTTTTATCTCACTTGCCGGAGCCGGACAAGAAATAGACGATGTGATTGTAGATCAACTCGCAAAACAAGCACCTGCTTTAAAAGACGATGCTCGATTAGCTTTCGATGATTTACGAGTATATGGCACCGTTACCAATTTAAAACCGGAATTGGCTTCAATTTTACGTCCTTCGGTACAACCCTTTATAAATAGCTGGATGCAATACAATCCGCAAATCGAAATTAACAAATTAACCATTCCGGTACTTATTATAAATGGCGATAAAGATATGCAGGTACAAATTAGCGAAGCCGAAAATTTAAAAGAGGCTTTACCTACTTCAAAACTGGTTATTATCCCCAATATGAATCATATTTTAAAAGAAGTTAAAACCGACGATTTACTCGAAAATCAACAAACCTATTCAAATCCGGATTTACCCGTTGTAGCACAGTTAATTACCGAAATAAGTGTTTTTATAAATAATTTATAGAATTTTAAACCATTTTTGTTTTACCTGTTCCCAATCAAACTTTTCTACTTCTAATCTTGCATTTTTAGAAACTTGAATTGCTTTTCTATGATTTGCCAATAAATCTTTAATAGCCTTCACAAAAACACCGGCATTATTTGGAGGAACTAAAATTCCTGTTTTATTGTTAGTAATTAAAAACGGCAATCCTCCTACATTGGTAGAAACAACCGGAAGTCCCAACGCCATTGCCTCAATGACGCTTACCGGCGTGTTATCAAAATTAGTGGTATTAATAAATATATTATATTCTTTTGAAAGATTTATCCATTCTTTCTTTCTTAATTTTCCGGTAAATGTAACGGGTAAGTTTTTTTGTTGCGCTATGGCTTTGCATTTTTCTAACGAGCCGTCTTTTTCGGGTCCTACCATACAAAGAAAGGCATCGACTCCTTGATTTAATAGTTCTTCTACAACGTCTAAAGCTAAAACCGGATTATAAATAGAAGCAAATGACCGTACCCAAAGTAATTTTGCCGTGCTGTTTTCACGAAGTAGAAAAGGATACTCTTTTAGCTCAATGGTATTGGGAATGTAAGTAACATTATTAAAACCACTATTTTTAAATGCTTCTAAAAGATAGTGAGAAGGAGCTACATTTATTTTAGCATTTTTGAAAAGTTTTTTTGATAAACGAGGGCTTTTTTTTAAGCGATTCGGAAGGTTTCCTCCGTGTAAAATAGGGATATACGGAATATTAAATGTCCTACATAATTTAGCCACATAAACAGCGTAGTAAAAATTTTGCGTACTGTAGGTATCGATTAAAACAGTGTCAACTTTATTCTTGTTTTTGTAAGTAGTCAATAACATATCTATCAAACGACCTGCTTTGTTTATTACGGAGGATGCAGTTGAAATCTTATAATCTTCTTTTCTTAGCAGTGAAGTAAGAGTTTCGATGGTGGTAAGTGTTTCTTTTTTAGAAAGTTGATTGCCTATGTAGAGGAGTTTTTTTTTCACATTACTATTTTATTTTATACAAAAAATAATCACCCATATTCGTAACTAAAAAAATCGAATCAAATTTAACTTTATTTGAAAGAATGTAATTTACACCATTGGATTGCAAAAAATCTACTTTTTCACTATTATTCATTTTTTTAAGTTTATCGGTTGCTTGGTACCAACTAATTAACGCTTTTGGGTTTCCCTCAATAAGTATTGAAGCTCCTTTATCATCAAATTTCACAGAGCGTTTTGAGGCAGCTCTTAATCTGTAGTCTTTATAAAAAACGGCGTCTGCTGGTGTATTGTTAGAAATATATTCTGAAATTCTATCAAAATTATCTTTTCGATATTTCAAAGGTTCGAATAATGAATGTATGTTTGGAAATATACCTCTTGTGATATCATCGGAAACGAAAGGGATTTTATCAAAAACCGGCAAACCGGAGAAAATAATTATTACAAAATAAAATATCACAACTGCCGGTAAAATTTTATTTAACGGTTTGTACTTTTTAAGTAGTTCTAAAAACAAAAAACCCATTGCAAAATAAGAAGGAAGGATGGCAAATTTTTGAATTCTAATCAATTGAAAAGACATTCTTAGGTTAGTATTGAAACTATAATTAAGCCACTTTTCAATCGAGATACTTATCGCCGGAATAATTAATAACAATACCGTTATTATTATAAGAATTATTGATTTTTTAAAGTGTTTTTTGTTGAAAACAAAAGAGAGAATCAAGAATCCGAATAACGGGACAATAAAAAACAAAGTTTTAATTGTAATCCATTTATTCATAAAGGTTAAAGGTTCTTGAAAATAGGATGGGATTCTTGAATTAAATGCAGTTTGATAAAGTACTAAATCATAATTAGCAATTGTTTCTGTTTTTGAAAAATAGGTAAAAAGAAATGGTAACATTCCTATAACTAATAATAAAAAGCCGTAAAGTAATGATGCGGTATTAATTTTGTTTTTATAAAACAATTTAAGACATAACAAAAGTGAAACAAACAATAGGATTCCTCCAAGCCCGCTAATGGGATGAAAATTAAAAATAATTCCTATTATAAAACCGGATAGTACTATTTTATATTTATACTTTCCAAAAAGTACGATAAACGGAATTGGCAATAAAGAAGCGTAAAAAGTTCTGGGCATTAATGTCCATAAATCTGAGATTCCCCATAATTCATAACCGGGTAGCCAAACAATGCCTCTGCAAAGTATTGAAATAAAAAGTGAAAGCCAAAATTGATTTTTAAAAACCCGATAGAACAACAAGAACCAAGCAAAACCAAATAATAAATGTGTTAAAAACATCAAAGTATTGAGTCCTTTAACATAATTACCATTTGATAGTTTTCCGAAAAAACGAATAGTCTGTACAAAAAAAGGAGTATAGTATTTAAAATTATCCGGATTATCCAAAAACAAATCGTTTTTATAAAGTTCGAGGTTATCAAACTTCATACACATTGGTATAATATTGTGTAAATCTGAAGATAATTGAGAATATCCAACTCCTATATTTTTGATATAAAATGATAAAGCAATACTTAGGTTAATAAAGATTAATAATAGGAGATGCTTTTTATTCATTATTTGTTTTTGGAGTGTTCATTATATCAAATTGAATGGCTTGTAATACTAATTGAAAACCTAATATAATAAGTAATGAGCTAATCATAATTGTACCTAACGGAGCTAATAAATTATTATTTAAAAAATACCACCACTTGTAAGCACCGTAAATTATGCCACCAATAAACATAGGCAAACCAAACAATAAGTAAATTGTACCAATATTAAAATCATAAATAAAATATGCTTTTAATATTCTTTTAATAAATTTTTTAAATAGGTTAATTGAAAATAAAAAAGGCATTCTTACAAGACTCATATTAGATTTTTCATCACCATAAATGGCAGGCATAGCTATTTCTTTAATTCCGGCTCTTTGAAAATAAAGTTCGCCGATTAATGAGGTTTCAAAAAAGTAATTATTAGCTAAAGATAGTTTATTTATTTGTTTCAAACTTTTTGTTGAAATAGCAAAAAACCCATTATTAAAATCAAAACAATGCCAATAACCGGTTGCCACTTTACTTAAAAAAGATAAAAACAAATTTCCAAATCTTCTAAGTTTGGGCATTTTATTTAATGCTTTATAGTCTCTAAATCTATTTCCTTTTACAAAATCAGCTCTGTTGTTAAATATTGGTTTTACCAACTCAGGAATAAAAGAAGTATCCATTTGATCATCGGCATCTAATTTGACAATTACTCTAACTTGTTTTATTTTTTCTAAAAATTCAAAACCTAATTTTGTTGCTCCTCCAACCCCAATATTTTTTTGAGTTTTTATAATCGTAACATTTGAAAAGCCGGATAATTCTTTAACCGGAAGTTTATCTAAACTACAATCATTTACAATAACAATATGCGAACTATATTCAACAGCTTTTTTAACAACTGAGACGATATGGTCTTTCGCATTAAAATAAGGAATAACAATGCCTGTATTTTCTTTATTTTTCATTTAATAATTTTTCTCTGCGGAACTAATAATAATACACAAATTAGCATAAAATAACCCAAAATACCAAATAAAGGTCTATATACATATAGATGTTCGCCAAAAAACAATGTAACCAGCATAGATAATACCAGACCGTTTAATGCCAGTTGCAAAAAAGAAAATTTATTCTTTTTTATTATTATATAAGAAAATAACCAGCTTAAGAATAAGTACAAACCAAATAATCCCACCTCATTTATTAACGATAAATAAATATTATGTGCAGAATTTCCTATCATTAATCGATTATTAAACCCTACTCCAAAAGGTATTACAAAGGGTTTATCCAGTAAATAATTAATATATTTTAGTTGTAACTTATTTCTTCCGGCACCTAAATCATCATAAAGTTTACCGATATCCTCAGCTGGATTTATATCCTCCGGTCCATCAATTTTCTCTACTATTCTGTTATTTATTGTCTCATCAATTTTCTCTACTATTTGAGGACTTACAGAAAGTAAAAAAACAAACATAATACCTCCCAGTATGCCTAAATTAATAAATTTTACGGTTTTTTTAATAAAAAAATAAACCAAAAATACTAGCATCCCAACATAAGTTGTACGAGAACCACTTAAAAGAATAGAAATAACAGACCCAAGCAAAGCAAAGTATAATAATCCTTTATGTAATCTTAACCTCTTTTCGTACAACAAACCCACAACATAAGATAGGGAAATTAACATGATC
>WFXA01000097.1 GCA_015490835.1 Flavobacteriaceae bacterium
ATTAAAGACATATCTAAGTAAAGATTCTACAGACTATTTCTTTTCAGTTTCAAAAAAAACAATTGCTAAACAGATTACGGAAAGTTTACGAAAGACTTTATTTTCAAGAATTGAAACCGGAAACTATGAAACTTCTTTAAACTATATTCAAAAAGCACTTTCATTAGCTAAAAAATGAAAGACACAGCTCTTATCTCGCTTCATTTATCAGATATTTCAATAATTTATCACGATTTTGAAAATTATAAAAAAGGCGTTGAATACGGCAAACTGTCATAGAAAATAATGGATAAAGTACAAAACAAAACTTATAAATACCTCCTTATCGCAAACAATGCAACCGCCATAAATTTTGACGACTGGAACAAACCCGATAACGCATTATACTACAATTTTAAAAATTTAAAGTTGCTAAAACATGTAAAAGACACCTTGCCTTTTACTTTTGTTTTTAATAATATTGGTAATACGCTTTTAAAACAAAAAAAATCTATTTGTTTACGGAAGTCTGGGTTTTGCCTTAATTCTAGGATTATTAGGTTACTTGGTATACAACCAACAAAAAATTAATAATCGGCAATTAAAAAAAGAAAGTGAATTAAAAAACGCTTTAACAAAAATTGAAACCCAAAATAAACTTCAAGAACAACGCTTGCGCATCTCTAGAGATTTGCATGACAATATCGGGGCGCAACTTACATTTGTTATCTCTAGTATCGATAATTTAAATTACAAACAAAAGGACAAAGATAAAACGATCTCTACCAAATTAAGACAAATTAGTGAATTCACCCGTCAAACCATTAACGAATTAAGAGATACTATTTGGGCAATGAATAAAGAAATAATCACCTGTGAAGATTTGTATTCGCGAGTATCAAATTTTATTGAAAAAACCAGACAAACTAACAACAAAATAAATTTTAACTTTACTATTTATAGAACAATTAACCCGCAAACCGAATTTTCTTCATTTACAGGAATGAACATCTGCCGAATTATTCAAGAAGCTGTAAACAATTCTTTAAAACACGCTAATGCTTCTTTTATTCAAGTAAAAGTAGAACAAGACCAAGAAAATTATGTTATCACTATTAACGATGACGGAAAAGAATTTAACGTACAGTCTGCCCAACAAGGAAACGGACTAAACAACTTAAAAAAACGCACAGTTGATTTAGACGGAAAAACACAAATTCAATCCACTAAAAAAGGAACAACGGTTAAGGTATTATTTCCAAAATAACAATCTTTAACCACTCAATCGTAGGACTTTTCTATCTGTTTTTCAAAATAGCAGCTATTTCAACCTAATATTCATTAATAAACACTACTTTTGCACGCGCTAAAAGCAAACCCTATGAAGATTAAAAACATTGCCATAATAGCTCACGTTGACCACGGAAAAACAACCTTGGTAGATAAAATTATGCACCATTGTAGCCTTTTTAGAGAAAACGAAAACAAAGGCGAACTAATACTTGATAATAACGACCTGGAACGAGAAAGAGGTATTACCATTACTTCAAAAAATGTTTCGGTGGTTTATAAAGACACTAAAATTAATATTATAGATACGCCCGGTCACGCCGACTTTGGAGGTGAAGTAGAACGCGTACTAAATATGGCAGACGGAGTTTTACTGTTGGTAGATGCCTTTGAAGGTCCTATGCCACAAACCCGTTTTGTATTACAAAAAGCATTATCGCTAGGGTTAAAACCGTGTGTGGTAATCAATAAAGTTGATAAAGAAAATTGTTCTCCGGATAAAGTTCACGAAGCCGTTTTTGATTTAATGTTTGAATTGGGAGCAGAAGAATGGCAATTAGACTTTCCTACTGTATATGGTTCGGCAAAACACAATTGGATGAGTGAAGATTGGGAAAAGCCTACCAAAACCATCGAACCCCTTTTAGATATGGTACTAGAACATGTTCCCTCTCCCGTAGTTGTAGACGGAAACGTACAAATGTTAATTACTTCACTAGATTATTCATCATTTACCGGAAGAGTTGCCATAGGTAGACTTCACAGGGGGACTTTAAAAGAGAATATGCAAGTTGCATTAGTAAAACGTGACGGAACAATTAAAAAAACAAAAATAAAAGAACTACATACTTTTGTTGGGTTGGGAAGAAAAAAAATTACCGAAGTAAAAGCCGGTGATATTTGTGCTTTAATAGGACTGGAAGATTTTGAAATTGGCGATTCGGTTTGTGATATCGAAAATCCTGAAAGTCTGGCTACGATTGCCATAGATGAGCCCACAATGAGCATGCTATTTACCATTAATGATTCCCCGTTTTTTGGAAAAGACGGAAAATTTGTAACCTCAAGACACATTAAAGAACGTCTTGAACGCGAACTGGAAAAAAATCTGGCATTACGTGTAGAAGCTACAGATAGTGCCGATAAATTTATGGTTTTTGGTAGAGGCGTGTTACATCTTTCGGTTTTAATTGAAACGATGCGAAGAGAAGGATACGAACTTCAAATAGGACAACCACAAGTAATTATTAAGGAAATAGATGGTGTAAAATGCGAACCCGTAGAAGAACTCACCATAGATTTACCCGAAGAAGTAAGCGGAAGAGCCATAGATATGGTAACCATTCGTAAAGGCGAAATGATTAGTATGGAAGCAAAAGGCGACCGTATGGTTTGTACTTTTTTAATTCCGTCACGAGGTATTATCGGGTTACGTAACCAACTTCTTACAGCAACTGCAGGAGAAGCCATTATGACCCATCGTTTTTTTGAATATCAACCTGTAAAAGGAGGCATTCCCGAAAGACAAAATGGTTCGTTAGTCTCTATGGAAAACGGAAAAGCCATCCCTTATTCTATTGATAAACTTCAAGAGCGCGGACGGTTTTTTGTAGATCCGGGAGAAGATATTTACGAAGGGCAAGTAATAGGTGAAAACAGCCGCCAAGATGATATGGTGGTAAATGTTACTAAAACAAAAAAATTGAGTAACGTTCGTTCTTCAGGAGCAGATGATAAAGCTCGTATTGTTCCTGCTATAAAATTCTCTTTGGAAGAAGCTTTAGAGTACATTCAAAAAGATGAATATGTTGAAGTTACACCTAACCATCTTCGGTTACGTAAAATTTTATTAAAAGAAGTAGATAGAAAAAGAGCAAAATAAATTAATATGTTCGGATCACCTTTAGTTGAAATTGTAGGATATATTGCAATGGCAACGTTGCTTGTTTCCTTTATGATGAAAGACGTTACCAAATTACGAATTATTAACAGCGTAGGATGTTTTTTATTTATAATTTATGGTTTTATGCTTCACACTTCCTATCCTATTATTATAACCAATTTTTCTATAATTCTCATTAATTTTTACTACTTGTTTATTGATAAAAATAAGAAAGAAACTAAATAGAAAATTGCATGCGGTTTACAAAAATTTATTGGTTTTAGTACATTTTTTTAATACTTTTGATAACAACTAACCAAAAACCTGATGAATATCACCACACTTTCAATCATTATCCCTGCGTATAATGAAGGTGCCACCATACACTTAATTTTAGATAAAATTTCCAATGTAACTTTACTTAATTCCATTCGGAAAGAAATAATAATCATAGACGACTGTAGTACAGATAATACTCAAGAAAAAATCAAAGCGTACCAAAAAAAAAATAAGGCATTACCTATTTCATATATTAAACATACTACAAATTTGGGGAAGGGAGCTGCAATTCATTCCGGGATACGACATGCCAAAGGAGAATTTTTGATTATTCAAGACGCCGATTTAGAATACGATCCCAACGAGTATAACCTGTTACTAAAACCTGTATTAGAAGGATTTGCAGATGTAGTTTTCGGCTCCCGATTTATGGGAAGCCAACCGCATAGAGTTTTATTTTTTTGGCATACAATCGGAAATAAATTTTTAACCTTTTTAAGCAATATGGTAACAAATCTAAACTTAACCGATATGGAAACCTGTTATAAATTGTTTAAAACCAATTTAATTAAAGAGCTAAGTTTAAAAGAAAAACGTTTTGGTTTTGAACCCGAAGTAACTATAAAAATTTCGCGGATACCCAACATTAGAATTTACGAAGTGGGAATTTCTTATTATGGAAGAACCTACAATGAAGGAAAAAAAATTGGGTGGAAAGATGGTTTTAGAGCAATTTATTGTATTATAAAATATGGGATTTTCTCATAACTACCAAGTAGATGTTTTTATTTAACATAAATAAAACACTAAAAATCATAGGCTTTACTCCCTTAATTGTTTGGTGTATTTTATATTTACAAACAGACCTTTGGTATGACGAAGTTTATACATTAGAAAATTTTGTGCTAACAGATTGGTGGACGACAGTAACATATTATCCGGCGCCTAACAATCATATTTTTCACAACCTTTTACTACAAGTTTTAACCAGATTAACAGGGTTAAGAGATATTGTAACTATCGCCGAAAATGTTTTTGTTCTCAGAGCATTTCAACTACTCATTACACTGTTTACGGCATATTTTGCTTCTTTAACAATAAAGTCATTGTGTAGATGCAATTATTACAACTGGGTTTATGTTGTTATGTTTACAACCATACCGCTACTTAATTTTTCTCTTCAAATAAGAGGATATATGCTAAGTGCCTTATTGCTTACGCTATTACTCTACACCATTATTAATCAAGAAAAAAGTAGATATACAAACCTTCAAATACTTATTTTTTCTTTTTTACTTTTATACACAATACCCTCAAATATTTACGCCATTGCTTCCGTTGGAGTGGGAATTGTTGTGTTATGGTTTTATAAGAAAAGAAACTATTACATAACAATTATTTTTTTTATTTTTTTAGGAATACTACTAGCTACGGTTTGCTATTTTCCAATACTTCGCCAAGTAATGGATAATAAATTTTCAAGCAAAGAGGCACCGGGTACTTTTTATATTGCTTCTGTATTTAAAAACTTTTTTTTAGGTTTTATTTCAAAAAGAATACCGTTTTTATTCCCAATACTAATCGGTGGAAGTATGTATTTAATAAAGAAAAAAAACAGTTATTTTCTGTTCTTAATAATAACTGCTTCTTTCCCGTTTGTTTTTGCTTTTCTTCATCAAAAAGCAGTATTTGAACGAATATTTATCCCCTTAACTCCTGTTTTTGCAATTGTAGGAACAATATCTTTTTCTTATTTAATTAAAAGTTTTGTTATAAATAAATACAGAAATGTAATAATTATTATCGCTTCTACCGTATGGATA
>WFXA01000098.1 GCA_015490835.1 Flavobacteriaceae bacterium
CGCTTTGCGTTAACTCAAGAGGATATTAATTTTTCAAACGGAATTTATTTTAAACTGAACAACAAAAATCTTTACGGAAACACCGGTTACAGCGGAAGATTAAACGATAGTTGGAAAATTTTTACCGGTGCCAGTTATACCTTCTCACAGAATGATATTATCAGCGATGTTAATGAAATTAATAACACCGAAAAATCTGCACATCTAAAAGTAAAATTGCGTAAACGCTTTAATAATCGTGTTAAAACATCGTTTGGGATAGAGCAATTTATTACCGATTTTTCGGAAGGTTTTTCCAATCAAGAAATTGATGTGTCCTATGGTTTCGACAATAATCTCAGTGCTGTTTTTTCGGAAACCGATGTAACATTTAATAGAAAATTTGCCGTAAAAATAGGATTGCGTGCAGCGTACAGTAACTTGTTTAAAGAATTTACTTTTTCACCCAGAATATCAACAGCTTATAAAACCGGGAAGAACAGTCAGATATCATTTGCTTACGGAAATTTTTACCAACAACCCGAAAGTGAGATTTTAAAATTTACCCAAGCATTACAAGCACAACAGGCTCAACATTTTTTATTGAATTACCAATATTCCGATAACGGAAGATTGCTTCGGTTAGAAGGCTATTATAAAAAGTACAATCATCTGGTAATATTCGATACACCTTTTCCTTTATTTAATTCGCAGTATTCTTCTTCCGGAAATGGTTATGCAAAGGGGATTGATGTTTTTTGGCGCGATAATACCAGTATCAAAAATGCAGATTATTGGGTGAGTTATTCGTTTTTAGATAGCCAAAGAAAGTATAAAAACTATCCTGTTGAAGCCACACCGCCTTTTGCCAACACACATAATTTATCTGTTGTGGGAAAATATTGGATAGACAAATGGAAAAGTCAGTTGGGTTTTAGTTACCAATTTGCCAGCGGAAGAAGTTTTACAAACCCTAATGTAGAAGGGTTTTTACAAGAAAAAACCAAAGATTATCACAACGTTAGTTTTAATTGGGCATATTTAATTAGTCAACAAAAAATTTTATACTTTTCGATTAATAATGTGTTTAATTTTAAGAATATTAACGGCTATCAATACGCTAATGTGCCTGATAGTAACGGCATTTTTAATCGTCGCGCATTACGTCCGGCTGCCGATCAGTTCTTTTTTGTAGGATTCTTTTGGACTATTAGTGATGATAGAACAGAAAATCAGTTAGACAACTTGTAACACGTTTACAAACCAAAACAATTTCTAAAAAATATCCTTAAAGGATTTGAAACCAGTGTTTCTCCTTTTTCGCCAATGGCATTGTTAATTCCGGAATGACTATACGGATTTGCATTAATAAAGGTTGCGTTTATATTGTTTTCGGTTAGTTTATCGTAAAATTGAGAGGCGTTTTCAATTCGCTCTTTTGAGCCTCTGGTGGCAATAAAGAAATTAGGATATAGGGTGTTTTGCACCACATTATAAAAAGGCGATGCATTTATGTTTTGTTCAGGATTTGTGCCAAAGGCATTAATATACATATTTCTGTTTTCTTCGTTGGTATTATCAGTTCCGGTTCTAATGGTGATATCGTAGCCTTTGGTGTCTATACAAGCAACCCCTTTAATAGAAGAAAGAGACAACCCCACATTGTTTAAAAAATAAGGATTGGTTCCTGTTAATGCTACCAGATGCGCTCCGGCACTATGACCTAACAGCGCAATTTTATTCGGGTCACCACCGTACGATTCGATATTATCTACCACTTTTTTTATGGCGTCAGCTACATCTGTATTATGAGTTGGAAACATAACCCGGTTGGGGTTATCTGTTTCGTAAGGATACGGGCTTAACCTGTAATTAACGCTTACCAGCACATATTTTTCTTCTCTACAAAAATTTATTTTATTTTCAATTTGGTTTGCTTTATCGCCTGTACACCAACCTCCGCCGTGAACGTATATTATTACCGGTCGTAAACTTGTATACGAAACCGGATAATAAATATCGGCACTTAATAGGTTAGAATTTACATTAGCTACAGTTTTATAAGTTAATGTTTCGGTGGTGTATGTTTCCAAAGCAATTTCGTTTTCCGAAGTGTTTTCGGTTACAGAATTATCTTTCGAACATGAAAGTAAATAGGGTAAAAGCAGGGTTAAAAGTATTAAATTTTTCATTTTACACAAGTTTCCCTTTTCGACTGTATAAAATCAAAAAGGTTTAATAGGTCGTAAATTTATTTTCTGCGATTAAAAAAATGTATGTGTAACTTTCTAAATATTTGAAAGTAATTAATTATGTTTTGTATAGAAATGTTTTTTCGCCAATTTCATGTAAACTTTTCGGCTGGCTCTAAGAAAAGAAAGAATTTTAATAAGCGTGTTTTTGGTATCGTGCATTTTATATGTTTAGTTCCATAATTGCTTTTTTAACACCCGTAGAAGCTTTTTCGTTAATTACCTTAATACTTTTTGTAGATTCAATGGCAGGGTTAGGGTCTATGTAATATATTTTTGATCGAAAGGGAGCATATTGCATTAACCCGGCTGCGGGGTATACTTGCAAAGAAGTGCCCACAATTAAGAGAATGTCTGTGTTTTCAACAATTTTTATAGCGTTGTCCATCATAGGTACGGCTTCACCAAACCATACAATATGTGGGCGAAGCTGATAACCATCAGGGCAAGTATCACCCGTGTTTAAGTCTTCTTTCCAAGAAACGATATAATTTGGATTTCCGGTACTTCGGGCTTTAAATAATTCGCCGTGAAGATGCAAGACGTTACTACTTCCGGCACGTTCATGAAGGTCATCTACATTTTGAGTAATGATTTGCACATTGTGTTTTTGTTGTAATAGAGCCAAATCCAGATGTGCTTTATTAGGTTGTACTTGGTGAAGCTGTTTTCTGCGTTGGTTATAAAAATCTAAAACCAATTCGGGATTTTTTTGCCATCCTTGCGGTGAGGCTACCTCCATAATATCGTGGTTTTCCCAAAGACCGTTACTGTCTCTAAAAGTTTTAATGCCACTTTCTGCACTTATTCCTGCACCGGTAAGAACGGTTATATTCATTTAAGTAAAATTTGTATTTTGCACGAGTAAAATTAACAAAAACATTGGACACTCAACTTTTTAATTACCTCCAATCGTATTTAACCGAAAGACGAAAAAATCTTTTTAATGAGATTGTTAAAAATCGTACTCGTTATTTTACGGTGGTTACCGAAGATGTGTACCAACTTCACAACACAAGTGCTGTGATGCGCACTTGTGATGTTTTCGGGATTCAAGATTTGCATATTGTTGAAGAAAACCTCGGTAAACGAATTGATAAAGAAATTGCTATGGGCGCACAAAAATGGGTGAGTTTACACAGATATTCTAAAATAAAAGATTGTGTTAAACATTTAAAAGAAAAAGGATATAAAATCATTGCCACGACACCTCATCACAAAGCGAATAGGTTGCAAGATTTTGATATTACCACGCCGGCGGCATTTTTCTTTGGGAAAGAAAGTGAAGGATTAAGTAATACTGTTATTGAAGAAGCAGATGGATTTTTAACCATCCCAATGTATGGTTTTACAGAGAGTTTAAATATTTCGGTTTCGGTGGCAATTATTTTACAAACGTTAGTAGAAAAACTTAAAAACTCAGATATTGATTGGCAATTATCTGAAAACGAACAAAAAGAAATTGTTTTTCAATGGACAAAAAAAACGATTAAAAGCGTAGATGAAATTATTAACAGGTACTATCTAAAAAACTAACATGAAGCTTACCATTTTAGGTTGCCATTCGGGAACACCCTTAGTTAATGCAAATCCTTCTGCACAAGTTTTGGATATACAAAACCGATTGTTTTTAATAGATTGTGGAGAAGGCACACAGCTTCAATTGAGAAAAAACAAAATAAAATTTGCGCGCATCAAACATATTTTTATTTCACATTTGCATGGCGATCATGTTTTTGGTTTACCCGGATTGATTTCTACGTTTAGGTTGTTAGGGAGAAACACCGAATTGCATATTTACGGACCCAAAGGTATTAAAGAAGCAGTATTACTATTACTGAAGTTGGGCGATTCTTATACCAATTTTCCTTTGCTTTTTCACGAATTGGAACATACTACGCCAACACTTATTTTTGAAGATGTGAAAGTTTCGGTGACAACGATTCCATTAAAACATAGAATTTATACCAACGGTTTTTTATTTAGAGAAAAAGAAGGAGAACGAATTCTTAATGTTGAAGCAGCTCGAAAGTATGAAATAGAGACTTGTTATTTTCAAAATATAAAAAAAGGAATGGATGTAACAAATAAGAAAGGGGTTGAAATAAAAAACGAAAACGTGTCATTTCCGCCACATCCTCCAAAATCTTATGCATATTGCAGCGATACCGAGTTTTATCCTAAAATTGTTTCACAAATAAAAAACAGTACCGTCCTGTATCACGAGAGTACGTTTTTGGAAGCGCACAAGCATTTATGTATAAAAACCAAACACAGCACAGCACGGCAAGCTGCACAAATAGCATCTCAAGCCCAAGTAGAAACACTTATTTTAGGGCATTTTTCGACTCGTTATGGCGATGTAAAACAATTTAAAGAAGAGGCACAAGAAGTGTTTAAGAATGTCTTGTTAGCAAAAGAAGGAAAGGAATTTATTTTCTAATTTTTTGTTGTAATAAACAATTTTTTTCTTGTAAAATAGTACCTTGCAATTCAAATTAATAGTATGGAAGAAAACCTTCATAATTACCGAAAAACCTATAAAAAAGGAACTTTATTGGAGCAGGATATAGACCCAAATCCTATGCAACAATTTAGAACTTGGTTTTATGAAGCCAAAGAAAGCGATGCCCAAACCGAACCCAATGCAATGACGTTTACAACCCTAGGGTTAGATGGTTATCCTAAAGGAAGAGTCGTCCTTTTAAAAAAGTATGACGAATTCGGGTTTTATTTTTATACAAATTACGATAGTGAAAAAGGCAGATCTGTTGAAGCGTATCCGAAAGTTTCATTATCCTTTTTTTGGGCAGCTTTAGAACGACAAGTTATTATTAAAGGAATAGCCCAGAAAACCGCTGAAGCAGATTCGGTTAATTACTTTAGTAACCGCCCGAGAGGAAGTCAATTAGGTGCTTGGGTTTCGCAACAAAGTCAAATAATCGACAGTAGAGAAACATTGGAAAATAAGTTAAAAGAAGCTGAAGAAATGTTTAAGAATAAACCCATTCCCAAACCGGAAAACTGGGGAGGATACCTTGTAAAGCCTGTTTCGATTGAATTTTGGCAGGGGAGACCCAATCGGTTACACGACAGAATTCTTTACACTTTAGAAGGATTAGATTGGAAAATACAACGACTATCACCTTAACACAAGATATGAAAACCTTATACCTACTCAGACATGCAAAATCTTCTTGGAAGTACGATTTACCAGATCATAAACGCCCGCTAAAAAAGCGTGGGAGAAACGATGCAAAATTAGTTTCAGAATATGTTAAGACCAAACTACCGGCTCCACGGCATATTTTTTCGAGCAATGCAACACGCGCAAAATCTACTGCAAAATATTTTAGGAAAGCTTTTCAGTTAAAAAAAGATAATTTTTCTTTGCACCAAGAGCTGTATGATTTTAGCGGACAAGATGTAATGAAATTTATTCAAACGATAGATAACGAAAAAGATGTTGTTATGCTGGTTGGGCACAATCATGCTTTTACTTCTATCGTAAACATGCTAGGAAATAAGTATATAGATAATGTCTCTACGTGTGGATTTATAGCAATTTCGTTTAAAGAAAATCACTGGGATAAAATTACAAATGGAGAAACAAAACTAACTATTTTTCCAAAACAACTTAAAAAATAAAGCGATACGTGTTATCTATTAAAAAATATGCAGCGATTGATATTGGCTCCAATGCCATTCGCCTTTTAATTGCTACAGCCATATCGTCAAAAGGATCACAACCTAAATTTAAGAAAACATCTTTGGTTCGTGTTCCTATTCGGTTAGGAACCGATGTTTTTGTAGGCGGAAAAATTTCTAAAGAAAACTACAAACGCATGAAAATGGCGTTAAAAGCATTTAAAAAATTAATGAAAGTACATCAAGTTGAAGCTTACATGGCTTGTGCAACTTCGGCAATGCGAGAAGCCCAAAACGGGAAAAAAATAGCAAAAAGGCTAAAGAAAAAATCGGGAATTACAATTAAAATAATAGATGGAAAAGAAGAAGCAGCAATTATTGCTTCTACGAATATTAGAGATTATATAAAAAATAACAAGGTCTATTTATATGTTGATGTAGGAGGCGGAAGTACCGAGTTTACCGTTATTGCACAGGGTACAAAAATAGCTTCCCAATCTTTTAAGTTGGGGACGGTACGAATTCTTAACGGATTGGTAACAGAAGATGTGTGGAATGAAGTAAAAAAATGGATACAAGAATCTACCAAGCCCTATGAGGAAGTTTGCTTGTTGGGTTCGGGCGGAAATATAAACAGCACCTATAAAGCCAGTGGGAAAAAAATAGGAGAACCGCTAAATTACTTTTATTTGGTCTCATATTACAAAAAAATTAAATCCCTTTCGTATGAAGAGCGTATCGAACAGTTAAATATGAATCCGGATAGGGCAGATGTTATTGAACCGGCATTAAAAATTTATCTTTCTGCTATGAAATGGAGTGGAGCAAAATATGTTTTTGTGCCTAAAATCGGATTGTCGGATGGAATTATTAGGAGTTTATATGAACAAAATAACCGATAAAACGCTTTTTTTTAATAAAAAATACATCTCTTTTTATAACTTTTCTAAAAACTTAAGTACTTAACCGACAAAATTTTACATTTTGTCGAAATGTAAGTAATTTACTACAAATAGAGCAAAAAATACTTATTTTTGCTTTTCCAAAAACATAGTTAATGCTACGAGTAATAAGAAAACTCGAGAAACACAATGAAAGATAAGTCACTTTTTAAGGATTTATATACCCTCATTCCATTTGTTTTAAGTGGTTTTTTGTGTATTGGGTTAACTATTGTTTTGTTAGATAAGACATCAAATAATCCCGATTTTATAGCTGTGTTGGAACGTATTTCTACTACGTTTATGACCATTAGCGGTTTTCTAGCTGTTTTTTTAATGATGTATTTAGTGTTTTCTACTTTGACGATTAAAAATAGGAAATCTTCGGTAATTAATAATCTCGAAACGGTAACCCAAAAAATGCACAATGTGCGACGAATTGTTGAGATACTGCTAAAATCCCCTATTTGGATGCAGGGACTTAAAGAGTACATAGACCATGAGTTTTCCGGTTTATCTTATTTTGATGTGAAAGAGTTTTATAAGGGGCGTTCAAAGTTAGCAATTGATTTTTTACAAGAGAACAATCACTATGGAGATACAGAAACATTGTACCTGGAATTAAAATCGTTGTTAATGACACGATCTAAAGAGCGAAGGTTACCTCGAAAAATTACTTTTCCAAACTTTTATGGCAAGGACATTGTTTTAAAGTGGATTGAACATAAATGTGGCTCCGGATTATTATATTATTTTGGGTATAAATATGCGGTTTTTAAAGAAATGTTAGATTTATCTCAAGTTTCCGAAATACATCAAGAAAAGATAATGAAGCTAGCTTTAGAGATAGATAGAGAATATTTTGATGACTCCTCTTTTAATGAAGTTTTTTTGTCGAAATTGGGTGATTATTTAACCAAAGATATTATACCTCAATTATTTCAATTATATCACAGGGCAAGTACAGGTTTTACTTCTGTGATGAAATATATTTATGTTTTATTTATCTTGTTGGTTTTGTTTGGCGTATTGTTACCTCTGCTATATATTTTGTTTTCGGTACCGGTTATTTTCTTAATTATTAGCTATTCTCTAATTATAAGTATTTTATTTTTTATAACCACTACGTTTTATGGCTTCTTAGCCAATGAATTAAATAGTTAATGATATAACAAGAAATATACCCAATACAACTATTTACCGAAAAATAGTTGTTTTTGTTTTTATCAGATTTTTTGTCTTTCAAGTTGTTGATTTGAAGAAATCGACTTGATTCTAAAGTAAGTTCAAGAGGTAAAATTCCGGTAGTAGATTACTTTTTCACACAAACAATTATGTTAGAAAAATATGGTTTTTTTAGTACTAAAT
>WFXA01000099.1 GCA_015490835.1 Flavobacteriaceae bacterium
TACTACTGTTGGTAAGCTGTAAAAATGGAGAACCGTCTACCGATGAACAACAAAATACCGTTGCAAATAAAGATTCACATGGTAACGAAGCGCATGATGATGAACATGAAGAAGGAGGAACGCAACTTGAATTAAAAAATAATCAATTAGAAATTATGGAAATCGAGTTAGGAACCGTAAAGCAAGTTAGTTTGGGCTCCGCTCTAAAAGTAAACGGGCAATTAGAACTTCCTCCCCAACGTATGGCGAGCGTAAGTGCTATTATTGGCGGAAGAGTAAAACAGGTATCTGTAATTGAAGGTGATAAAGTACAGAAAGGACAAGTGCTTGCAAGATTAAGCAACCCCGAGTTTATAAGCATGCAACGCGATTATTTATCGGCAAAAAGTGCTTTAACTTTTCTTGAAAAAGATTATAACCGAAAAAAAGAATTGTTAAAAGACGGTATAACATCTCAAAAATCGTTTCAACAGGCAGAAGCTGCTTATCGAGAAGGAGTTTCTAATCTAAATGCCACCAAATCTACATTGCAACTCATGGGAATAAGTCTTTCGGGGCTTGAAAACGGAAAAATTGTTTCTTCAATTCCTATTGTAGCACCCATAAAAGGATATATTCAAAATGTGGAAATTAATATTGGTAAATATGTAGCAGCAGAGCAAGAACTATTTGAAATTGTAGATAACGACCATTTACACTTGGGATTAAAAGTATTTGAAAAAGATATAGACAAAGTAAAAGTAGGGCAAAAAATTGCCTTTTCGCTTACCACAAGACCCGATAAACTCTATGAAGCTCAAATATTTGCTTTGGGAAAATCGTTTGATATGGATACCCGTGCCGTAAAAGTACACGCTAAAATTATTGGTAATAACGAAGGTTTACTAACCGGTATGTTTGTAGATGCCCGAATAGCACTTGATAATAAAACCGTAACCGCTTTGCCCGATGAAGCATTTATTAACGAAAAAGGATTAGATTATATTTTTGTACAAACCGAAACCGATGAAGACGGAATTGTATTTGAAAAAATACAAGTAAATAAAGGAAAATCGGATCTTGGTTTTTCTGAAGTAATTTTTAACAAACAGTTACCGGAAGATACAAAAATAGTAACAAAAGGTGCTTATTATGTAAATGCCGAATTAAATAAAGGAGAATTTAAAGAACATGAGCATTAGTAAAGTATTATAAACCTCACACCGTAATTTTTAAGTACGGTGTGAGTAAAATTTAATTTACTATTTTTAAAAAATGAAAAACTTAGAACAACTATTACTTGCAAATAACATCAAGCCTACTGCTATGCGACTATTGGTGTTGCGGTTTTTGTTACAATCTAAATCGGCTTTGAGTTTAAACAATTTAGAAAATTATTTTGATAAAGCAGATCGAACTACCCTATATCGCACCCTTCAAAAGTTTGAAGAAAACGGAATTGTGCACAAAATAGACGATGGTACCGGAGTTGCTAAATATGCGGTTTGTGAAGAAAATTGCAACTGTGAGATAGAAACCGATTTGCACCTGCATTTTCATTGTAATAAATGCAACGAAACAATTTGCCTTACAGAGCATAAAATACCACACATAATTTTACCCGAAGGTTTTATTGCAGAAAATGTAAATCTGGTAGTAAAAGGGATTTGTGATAAGTGTAATAACAGTTGCGAAAATTAACTATATACGAGTCTATTTTTAAGGATATTAAAAATTAAAACTATTCTGCTTATAGACTAATAAAATACTTCCAAAAAAATGAAAAAACAACACACAAAAAATGACGGGCATAACCACGAGGAACATAGCGGGATTTTTGGAAAAAAAACCGAGTTGTATTTTGCAATACTAAGCGGTCTGTTTTTTTTCACAGGTTTATTTATAGAGCTAGCAACCGGATTACCCGAAAAAATAGCAATTTATAGTTACATGGCAGCTTATTTTTTTGGGGGTTATTACACAACCCTTGAAGCCATTGAAAAGGTGAAAAAAGGTGAGTTTGAAATAGATTTTTTAATGATTGTAGCTGCAATTGGAGCTGCTTACATAGGCAGTTGGGAAGAAGGAGCCTTATTGTTGTTTCTCTTTAGCATAGGGCACGCAATGGAAAAATATGCAATGAACAAAGCAAAAAAGTCTATTGAAGCATTGGGCGAGTTATCTCCAAAAACAGCTTTAGTAAAGCGGAACAATGAAATTGTAACTGTACCCGTAGAAGCGCTAAAAATAAATGATGTTATTGTTGTAAAACCCAATACAAAGATAGCAGCAGATGGAGTTGTAATTAAAGGTGCCGGTAGTGTTAATCAAGCATCTATTACCGGAGAGAGTATTCCGGTTGATAAATTTGCACTTTCAGATACAAATAACATACCCGATTTTAAAGATATAGATAAGTCTAACGTTGTTTTTACAGGAACCATTAACGGAAATAGCGTATTAGAAGTTAAAGTATTAAAGTTAAGTAAAGATTCTACTATTTCAAGATTAATACAGATGGTTAGCGAGGTAGAAACTCAAAAATCTCCTACCCAATTATTAACCAAAAAATTTGAAAAATGGTTTGTGCCAACCGTAATTATTTTTGTTATCATTTTGTGCTTTGCATATTTAATATTAGACGAAACATATAAAGAAAGTCTTTATCGTGCAATTAGTGTTTTAGTAGCTGCAAGTCCTTGTGCATTGGCTATTTCTACCCCAAGTGCAGTTTTAAGTGGTATATCGCGAGCAGCTAGAGGAGGTGTTTTAATAAAAGGAGGGAGACCTCTGGAAGATTTAGGTAGTTTAACAACCATTGCTTTTGATAAAACAGGAACACTTACCGAAGGAAAACCAAGACTAACCAATGCTATAGCTCTAAACGGTTTTGATGAAAATGAGTTTTTACAATTGGTGTTAGATGTAGAGAGTCTTAGCAATCATCCATTAGCCAAAGCAATTTCAAAAGATATAAAAAAGAAATACAACTTAGAGCATAGAAATCAAGCAGCTAATATAAAAGCCATTCAAGGAAAAGGAATTAGTGCTTCATATAAAGAGGATGTGGTATGGATAGGTAATCAAAAGCTAATGGAGGATAATACTATTCCTATCGATGCTACAATTGCTTCGCAAATGAGTGAGTTATTAAAAAAAGGGCATACAGCCATGTTGGTTGTAAAAAATAAAAAGTTAATAGGATTGTTAAGTGTGATGGATACACCAAGAGAAAGTGCAAAAAGCACCTTACAACGATTAAAAGAAATAGGAATTAGTAAAATGATTATGCTTACAGGCGATCATCAAAATGTAGGTGATTCTATTGCAAAAGAAATTGGTTTGACCGAAGCAAAAGGTAATTTATTACCTGAAGACAAAGTAAAAGCTATTCAAGAATTAAAAGAAAAATACAAAAAAATTGCAATGGTGGGAGATGGTGTTAACGATGCTCCTGCAATGGCAAATAGTACGGTGGGAATTGCTATGGGTGCCGCCGGTAGTGATGTTGCTCTAGAAACGGCAGATGTTGCTTTAATGTCTGATAAAATTGAAAACCTACCTTTTGTAATTGGGCTTAGTAGAAAATCTAAAAAAATTATAAAGCAAAATCTATGGATAAGTCTAAGTATCGTTGCAGTTTTAATACCCTCAACACTAATTGGCTGGGCTAGTATTGGTCTTGCAGTTGCAATTCACGAAGGTTCTACACTTATTGTTGTATTAAATGCATTACGATTGTTAGCTTACAAAGAAAAAAAGCAATAAATAGTTGAATATTGTAATAAAATTTATTTTATTGAATTAGTAATTAACATTAAACTAATTTAATTATTCGATTGCTTTGAATGCTCCCAACATAAAACAAGGTTTAAAAGATAATGCTTCCCAGTTTTGGATATTGGTGGTAATCAATGCCTTCGTGGGTGGTATGGTAGGGTTAGAGCGTTCAATCTTACCCGAAATTGCAGAAAAAGATTTTAGCATAAACAGTAATACGGCAATTCTGTCATTTATTATAGCTTTTGGAATAACCAAAGCTATTACCAATTATTTTACCGGAAAATTAGCTAATAAACTTGGTAGAAAACGCCTGTTAATTATAGGTTGGTTAATTGCACTTCCCATACCCTTGCTCTTAATTTATGCACAAAATTGGAATGTAATTATTTTTGCCAATGTATTATTAGGTATTAATCAAGGTCTTACCTGGTCCAGCACAGTAGTAATGAAAATTGATTTGGTTGGGGAGAAGGATCGCGGATTTGCAATGGGACTCAATGAATTTTCGGGATATTTTGCTGTTGGATTGGTCACTTTTTTATCTGCTTTTATCGCCGAAAAATATGGTTTGCGACCTTACCCGTTTTATCTCGGAGTTGTACTTTCGGTTTTGGGATTGGTATTATCTGTGTTTTTTGTGAAAGATACACGTCATCATGTAGCTGTAGAAAGTATATCAAGTAAACAAACCAACGTAAAAAGTGTTTTTTTAAATACCACATTTAAAAACCCTAATTTAAGTGCCACGACACAAGCAGGACTGGTAAATAATTTAAACGACGGAATGATATGGGGTTTGTTGCCTTTGTTATTGTTAAGTGAAAATTTTGAAAAAAATAGTATCGGTATTATTACGGCTACCTATCCTTTGGTTTGGGGATTGGGGCAATTAGGTACCGGAAAATTAGCAGATTTGTACAATAATAAAAAAATATTATTTTACGGAATGTTGTTACAAGGTATTGCTATTTCGGTTTTAATACTTGCTAATACACCTTTACACTTTATTGTATTGTGCGCTTTTTTGGGTTTGGGTACGGCATTGGTTTATCCAACTTTTTTAGTAGTTATTTCTAAAAACACAACCCCAAATCAACGCCCTGAAAGTATTGGTGTTTTTAGACTGTGGCGAGATTTAGGTTATGCAATTGGAGCATTGCTTTCCGGATTGGTTGCAGACGCTTTTGGGTTGCATTATGCCATATTGGTTATAGGGTTTATTACCATACTTTCTTCGGTAGTCATTAAAATAAGAATGAAATCGGATATTATTTAACATACTTTTAGAATTATATATTTTTATTTTCGTATATTTGTAATCAATTATGAAACAATTTGTTCACAAAGTGGTATCTATCTTTATGGCATTTGTAGTCTTATTTTCTACCATGTCATTTACTGTGGACATGCATTATTGTGGCGATTCATTGGTTGATGTAGCTGTTTTTTCAAAAACTAAAAATTGTGGAATGCAAATGGAAGATTTTTCTTTTTGTAAGATTCCAATTGTAAAAAAAGATTGTTGTAAAGAAAAGCAACTCATTCACCAAAGTGAAGATACTTTTCAGCCGAATTTTCGTAAAATTACTTTTAGTCAACAACTCTTTATTGTTTCCTACGTATACACCTATACAAATCTTTTTGAAGGGTTACAAGAACGAGTAGTTCCTTTTAAATATTACGCTCCTCCTCTGGTCGTTAAGGACATTCAGTTACTTGACGAAGTTTTTTTAATTTGATTTTATAGTAAAACGTAGCATTGTACTCTTAGCTGTGCAAGGTTACACGTTCTATTCTCTGTTATTTATTTAATAGAGAATGCTTTTCATTAGCAAAGAATTTATTACTTACTTACAAAATCAAATTATAATAATATGCTTAACAAAATCATTCGTTACTTTTTAGAAAACAAGCTAATCACATTTATTCTGCTCATAGCTTTTATAATTGGCGGTTATGTTACAGCTCCTTTTAACTGGGAAACTTCTTTAATCGAGCGAAATCCTGTTCCGGTAGATGCCATACCGGATATTGGTGAAAACCAACAAATTGTCTTTACCGAATGGATGGGACAATCGCCTCAAGATATTGAGGATCAAATCACGTATCCGTTAACTACTGCCTTATTGGGTATTCCCGGTGTAAAAACCATTAGGAGTAATTCTATTTTCGGATTATCCAGTATTTATATCATTTTTGAAGATGATGTAGATTTTTATTGGAGTAGAACCCGGATTCTCGAAAAACTTAATTCGTTGCCTCCCGGCACGGTTCCGGCAGAGGTTACACCGGCATTAGGACCCGATGCTACCGCTTTGGGGCAGGTGTATTGGTACACATTAGAAGGGCGTAATCCCAAAACCGGAAAACCTACAGGAGGCTGGGATCCACAAGAACTTAGAACCATACAAGATTTTTATGTTCGCTATTATTTAACCGCTACAAAAGGTGTATCGGAAGTAGCTTCAATAGGTGGATTTTTAAAAGAATATCAAATAGATATCGATCCCGATGCTATGAAAGCTAACAACGTGAATATCACAATGATAATGAATGCGGTTAAAAATAGCAATCTGGATATAGGAGCGCGTACCATTGAGTTTAATAGAGCTGAGTATTTAGTTCGCGGACTGGGTTACATTAAAAGTTTGAAAGACTTGGAAGAAAGTGTTGTTTCAGTTAAAAATAATGTACCCATTTTATTAAAACAAGTTGCTAAAATTCAATTTGGTCCGGCAACCCGAAGAGGAGGATTGGACAAAAGTGGTGTAGAAGCCGTTGGAGGAGTAGTGGTAGCCCGTTATGGAGCCAATCCGCAAGAAGTTATTCAAAATTTAAAAAAGAAAATAGAAGAAGTAGCTCCCGGATTACCTCAAAAAACATTGGCAGACGGCACTGTTTCTAAAATTACTATTGTTCCGTTTTATGACCGTTCCGGATTAATTCAAGAAACTCTAGGAACACTAGAATCATCGCTATCCCATGAAATATTAATCAGTATTTTGGTAGTACTTATATTGGTATTTAATCTACGAGCATCCGTTTTAATATCCAGTTTGTTGCCAATAGGTGTCTTAATGACATTTATATTAATGAAATTCTTCAGCATCGATGCCAATATTGTAGCACTATCGGGTATTGCAATTGCTATTGGTGTAATGGTTGATGTTGGCATTGTATTTACAGAAAATATAGTCAGGCATCTCGAAATGCCCGAAAACTACGGTGCAAAAGGAAAACGATTGGTAGAAATTATTTATGTGGCAACTATAGAAGTTGCTTCGGCAATTATAACAGCCTTGGCAACCACTGTTGTGAGTTTCTTACCCGTTTTTGCTATGCAAGCTTCTGAAGGGAAGTTATTTAGACCTTTAGCATTTACCAAAACATTTGCATTGGTTTCTTCCCTATTTATAGGTATTATGTTTATTCCGGCATTGGCACATTTATTATTTTCTATTCGGTTCGATAAAAAACGTACTTCCCGAATTTTTAATGCCCTTTTAATAGGTTTCGGAATTGTATTTATGGTTAGCTACGGCAGCATAATAGCATTAGCACTAGTAGCATTTGGAGTAAATAATTTACTCACTCAAGTACCCGAAAAATCGTTTTTTAACAATAAAGTTAAATTACCCTACACAAAAGAAAGAGCCAATCTAATAAATATCATTATTTCTATTTTGGTAGTTGTTTATTTTTTAACCGTTGAGTGGATGCCTCTTGGAGCTTCCAACTCGGTACTGGTTAACTTTATATTTGTAGTTATTGTAATAGGTGTTGTTTTGGGCTTTTTAATGACCATTGTTCATTTTTACAAACCCATTTTAATGTGGTGTTTAAATAATAAATGGAAGTTTCTTGCTATTCCTATCATTGTTGTGTTTTTTGGAATGACAATATGGCTAGGGTTCGGGAAAATATTCAATTTTATGCCCGATTTTACTAAAAACAATGTGGTTTGGAAAAAGCTGGATAGTTCCTTTCCCGGATTAGGAAAAGAGTTTATGCCTGCACTCGATGAGGGTTCCTTTTTATTAATGCCTACCACAATGCCACATTCCGGTATTACAGAAAATATGGAAATTATTGCCACGATAGACAGACATATGAACTCGATACCTGAAATCGATATTTCGGTAGGAAAATGGGGTCGTGTAAACTCGGCTTTAGACCCTGCACCTACTTCGATGTACGAAAACACCATTAACTACATTCCCGAATTTATTTTAGACAAAGACGGAAGACGCGTACGATTTAAAGTAAACGATGAGGATGCTTTTGAGTTAAAAGACGGAAGTACCTATAAATATAACGAAGATGAGTTTAGAAAAATAACAATAGATCAACTTATAGAAGACGAAGACGGTGAGTATTTTAGACAATGGCGTCCGCACATTAAAAAACCCGATGATATTTGGAAAGAGATTGTAAAACACTCCAAATTTCCCGGTCTTACTTCAGCACCTAAATTGCAACCCATACAAACACGATTAATAATGTTATCAACAGGTATGCGAGCACCTATGGGAATAAAAGTATTTGGACCTACATTAGAAACTATTGAAAAAGTAGGCTTTGAATTGGAAAATATCTTAAAAGAAGTTCCCAGCATAAAAGCTTCAACCGTTTTTGCAGATAGAGTGGTAGGAAAACCTTATTTAGAAATTAAATTAAACAGAGAAGCCATGTCTCGATACGGTTTAACCATAAAAAACATGCAAATGCAACTTTCGGTGGCAGTAGGCGGAAAACAATTAACCACTACGGTAGAAGGTAGAGAACGCTTCCCTGTTAGAGTTCGATATGCAAGAGAGTTTAGAGACAATCCGGATGATTTAAAAAAGATATTAATTCCAACACCGGCAGGTCCACAAGTAGAATTAGGCGAACTTGCCAGTATTGAATATGTTAGAGGACCACAAGTGATTAAAAGTGAAGATACATTCCTTACCGGATATGTGATTTTTGATAAAAAAGAAGCCTTTGCAGAGACTAATGTAGTTGAAGATGCCCAAGCACTAATTAAAAAGAAGTTAGATAATGGCGAATTTGAATTACCGGCAGGTGTAACCTATCGATTTACCGGTAATTACGAAAACCAAATACGCGCATCAAAACGATTAATGATTGTAGTACCGGTTTCGTTGATTTTAATATTACTAATACTGTATTTTCAATTTAAATCTATCACACCATCATTAATGGTTTTTACCGGAATCTTTGTAGCATTTGCAGGAGGATTTATAATGATTTGGTTATACGGGCAAGATTGGTTCTTAAATTTCTCGGTAGCCGAAGTCCCTATGCGAGAACTCTTTCAGCTACACACCGTTAATTTAAGTGTTGCGGTTTGGGTTGGTTTTATTGCACTATTTGGTATTGCGACTGACGATGGTGTAATTATGGGAACCTATTTAACACAAGTATTTGACGAAGAAAAACCCGATACAATACAAGACATAAGAACCTCAGTACTACACGCCGGAAGTAAAAGAGTACGCCCCGCAATGATGACTGCAGCAACTGCCATTATAGCCTTAATTCCGGTTCTTACAGCCACCGGAAAAGGAGCAGATGTAGTGATACCAATGGCAATACCTTCATTTGGAGGGATGTTACTGCAAGTAATGACCATGTTTGTAGTTCCTGTATTATACAGTATGTGGAAAGAAAAAAACTTAAAAAGAAAACTAAAACAGTTAAAACAATAACGCATGAAAAGTTATAAATATATACTAATGCTAATCTTACTATCTTGGGCAACTACCAACTTTGCCCAAGTAGGAAAAGAAACGCTAGATGCCTACTTAATAACAGCGGCAAAAAACAATCCGGGAGTAAAAGCTACTTTTAATGATTATATGGCGGCGATGGAAAAAGTGCCACAGGTAGGTACACTACCCGACCCGCAATTTGCAATGGGCTATTTTATTCAACCTGTAGAAACTCGTATAGGAGCGCAACGATTTCGGTTTAATCTTTCACAAAGTTTCCCTTGGTTTGGATTGTTAAAAGCCAGAGAAGACGTGGCAACCCAATTAGCAAAAGCAAAATACGAAACGTTTGAAAACACAAAATCCAATCTCTATTTTGAAGTTAAAACAGCCTATTACAACTATTATTTTGTTGAAAGAGCAATAGAAATAACTCAAAGCAATAAAGAAATTTTGGAAGTTTTTAAACGACTTTCCTTAGTTAAAATTGAAACCGGAATGGCTTCCGTAGTCGATGAACTAAGGGTAGAGCTAGAGCTTAACGATTTAGAAAACCAATTGGCTTTACTCGAAGATTCTAAACGAGTTTTTCAAACCCAATTCAATAATTTGTTAAACCGTGATGTGTTGGCAACTATCGACATTCCGGTAGAATTGTGGCAAGACACACTTCCGTTAGACAAAAAACAAGTCTTGGAAGAAATCTATAACGCCAATCATCAGCTTAAAGGTATCGATCACAGATTGCAAGCGTTTATCAATAAAGAAGAAGTAGCACAAAAACAAGGAAAGCCTTCGTTTACTATTGGAGCTGGTTATACTATTGTTGAAAAATACAACAATGCAAACCCTTCCGGAAATGGTAATGATGCAATTTTATTTCCACAGGTAGGAATAAAAATTCCGTTGTATCGAAAAAAATACAAAGCCCTTATAAAAGAAGCACAATTTCTTCAAGAAGTAGAATTGGCAAGAAAAGAAGACAAAAAAAATACGCTTGAAACCGTTTTTGAAAAAACAAATAAAGAATTTAACGATGGCGACAGACGCATTGCGCTTAATAAAAAACAATCTGAAATTGCAAAGAAAGTATTGGATTTACTCATAACTTCTTACTCAACCGACTCTAAAGATTTTGAAGAAGTTTTAAGAATTGAACGACAGTTACTAAAATACCAATTAGCTTTTGAAAAAGCATTAATCGATAAAAATGTAGCCGTTGCATTTATTCAATATTTAACAGGAAAATAAATTAAACAAGTAAAAAACAATATGTATAAAAAAAAAATCATCAATTAACAATATTCAGTAGGCGGTTTGCACTAGGCAGTTTGCAG